>CAJTTU010000032.1 GCA_910579325.1 uncultured Lachnospiraceae bacterium
CGTCACACCAGCGCAACCACCAAACTTCTTATGTCCGGAGGTGATTACAATTCGGTTATGCAGGCTGGCGGATGGTCCAATCTGGAGATGCTGACCAGACGTTATGGGAAACATTCTTTTGCAAGTGAGCGTGAAAAGCTGGCCGGCAAGATGGATGATTTCCTTGATGGCAAAGGTATCAGTGAGCCACAGAAAAATGATAAAGATGAAGCAAATTCCGCAGAACAGGTATTGCAGCAGCTTATGAAATCCAATCCTGAACTGCTAATAGAATTTGCCAGGTCTATCCAAAATGCTAATAAAGAGTAAATCTATTAGCAGACAAATGAACGGATAAAAATACCGTATTAGCAAAAAAGAAAAAATCTGGTGTTTGAGAAGCTTCAAAATGGGAGTTTTATTAGCAGAAAAACAGGCCGGATTATTTGAACATCCGACCATTTAACTCGTATTAGCATGCAGGTTCTATTTTCAAATGTATTAGCATATTAGCAAATCCGAGTTTTGGTGCTGAAATGAAGAAAGCCGAAAACCCGCTAAAATCAAGGCTTTCGGCTATGTTTCCAGCGTTCCCGAGGTGACTCGAACACCCGACCTACCGCTTAGGAGGCGGTCGCTCTATCCATCTGAGCTACGGAAACGTGTATAAAATTGTGTGTGACTTGCTACCTCATGTCCTCCAAAAAGTTTCCGTTGTAGGTTCTCTTAGGAGGCGAGTGCTCTATCCTGCTGAGCTACGAAGACAGGTATTAAAAACACTTCTATATTCTACCTGTATCCGCGGGAAATGTCAACATTCAAAATGCAGATTTTTTCTACCTCAGTTTTTTCCATCAAAAACCGTATCCAGTGTCTCCAAAAGATTGTCGATATCTACGGGCTTTGAGATATGGCCGTTCATGCCGGCCTGCAGCGCGTTCTGTTTATCTTCGTCGAAGGCGTTGGCGGTCATGGCGAAGATCGGGATGGAGGCAAGCTCCGGGTTTTCCAGCTTTCGGATGGCACGGGTGGCGTCATAACCGTTCATGACCGGCATCTGGATGTCCATCAGGATGACCTGATACCAGCCCGGCCGCGAGTTTCGCACCATATCTACGGCAATCTGCCCGTTGTCAGCGATCTCCACGGTAAAGCCGGCTTCCTGCAGGATCTCCTGGGCAATCTCCTGATTCAGTTCATTGTCCTCCGTCAGCAGAATACGTCCGGAACGGACAGTTTCGCCTTTGTCGGCTTCCGCTTTATTCGGCTCATCGCTCTCCACCACAGAGAGCAGGCAGCTGTGCAGATCGGACATAAACAGAGGCTTGCTGCAGAAAGCGGTAACACCCGCGCTTCGGGCCTCGTCCTCGATGTCTGCCCAGTCATAGGCGGTCAGGATAATGATGGGGGTTTCCGCACCGCATTCTCTGCGGATCTGGCGGGTTACTTCGATGCCGTTCATATCCGGCAGCATCCAGTCGATGATGTATACGCTGTAAAGGTCGTTCCGCAAAAGTGCCTGGTGGGTCCGCAGGATGGCCTCCCTGCCGTACATGGTCCACTCTGCCCGCATACCGATCTGTAAGAGCATACTGGTTACGCTGTCGCAGGTGTCGAAATCATTGTCGATCACCAGTGCCCGGCAGTTTTTCAGCTTCGGTATGGCGGAAGATACCGGAGCGACGGAACCGAGCCGGAAGGAGACGGAGATGATGACCTCCGTGCCTTCGCCCTGCCTGCTTTTTACCTCAATGGTGCCGTTCATCATGTCCACGATATTTTTGGTGATGGCCATGCCGAGGCCGGTGCCCTGGATACCGCTGGCGGTGGAGTTCCGTTCCCGCTCAAAAGGCTCAAAGATGCGGGTGACAAATTTTTCGTTCATGCCGATGCCCGTGTCCTTGATATGGAACTCATAGTTGCCCCAGCCGGCAGGCGCGTTGGTCTTTTCCACCACGCGCAGGCTGACGATGCCGCCGGCCGGGGTGTATTTGATGGCATTGTCCAGCAGATTCAGAAGGATCTGATTCAGCCGCAGCCGGTCGCAGATGATATCCTCGTTCCGCACATCCGCGGCGTCCATATACAGCTCCAGCTGTTTGGCATGGATGTCCGCCTGTACGATATTGCGCAGGTTATGCAGGATATCCGGCAGCCGGCAGGCCCGTTCCTCCAGGCTCAGCTTGCCGCTTTCAATGCGGGTCATATCCAGTACGTCGTTGATCAGTCCGAGAAGGTGGTTGCTGGAGGTGGTGATCTTCTTTAAATATTCCGCCACCTGTTCCTTCTGGTCGATATGGGTAGCCGCCAATGCCGTAAATCCGATGATGGCATTCATGGGCGTACGGATGTCGTGGGACATATTGGAAAGGAAGGTGCTCTTGGCTTTATTGGCCCGGTTAGCCTGGGAAAGCGCATCCTCCAACTGAATTTTCTTTTCCATTTCCGCCCGGGTTTCCGCGTCTACGCTGCGAAAGCCCAGAACGACGCCGTATACGTCATCCCAGACACCTGTGCGGACGGCCTTCATCTGGAAATACCGGATCTCCTTGCCGCAGCGAGCCCGATAATTAATATAAAAAGAAGGATGTTCCGAAAGCTCCTCCAACAGTCTTTCCCGGGTGAGGTTCTGCCGCAGGGTGTCTTTGTCATCCTCGTGGACACAGGAGCGTATGTAGCGTTCCATGTTGTCGTTTAAGAGCAGCTCTCCGAAGAAAACAGATTGCAGGATGTGGTAAGGGCAGTCATGTATCCGAAGCGTATTGCCCTTGCCTGTTTTCAGGTCGAAGAAGCAGACCAGGTTGTAGTCCTCGGCCAGCGCCTGAATCAGTTCCCGCTGTTTTCGCTCCACGTGCATTTCCTTTTCCTGCTCCCGTTGTTTCTGGGCGGTGATATCCAGGAGGAAACGCTGATAGAACAGCTGACCGTCTTCCCGGATGAGCTTGATATTGCCCATAACGTAGATGAGGCTGCCGTTTTTATGCCGTACCCGATATTCCACGCTGATGCTGTCATTCTCATGCTGCAGGGAGAGAATACTCTCTTTCAGCCTTGCCTTATCCTCGTCCAGGACAGAGGACGCGATCAGATTAAAGCCGTCCGCCACCAGTTCCGCCTTGGAAGAATAGCCGAGAATTTCCAGAGCGGCCCGGTTGACGCTGATGATACGGGAGCCGTCCGTGCTGTGACACATAATGCCGCAGTCCAGGGTGGTGAAAATAGTTTCCAGCGTCCGGTTGTTATTGACCAGCTCCTGTTGGTAAAGGCGCTCCTGGGTGATATCGATGGCGATGCCTACGGTACCCATTACGCTGCCGTCCAAATCATACAGAGGAGACTTGTAAGTGGTGAGCAGACGGCTGCCGCCGCCGGTCTGGATCGTCTCCTCAGATACGCAGGTCTTCCGGGACTCCATAACGATCCGTTCGGATTCGATACAGGCCGGGTCATCCTCTGCCACGTCCCAGATATAAGCGTGGTGCTGTCCCTCTACCTGCTGTTTGGTTTTGCCCACGGTTTTACAGAAGCTGTCGTTTACCTTCTCGTGAACGCCGTCTTTATCTTTGTACCAGATCAGGTTTGGCACGCTGTTGATCGTGGCGTCCAGATAGTGGCGGGCCTCCCGGAGCTCTGTTTGCATTTTGCAGGTCCGCAGCCATTTTTGAAAGCGGAAACACGCTTCTTCCGCAGTCATAGGCAGAGGCCAGATGTCAAAAATATCCTCCGTAAGTATCTCCGATGACGGAGTCTGCGCCCGGTCTGTCAGCAGAATCAGATCAGCATCCTTTTTCTTTCCGACGGTCAGCGCGCTGATCGTTTTCTGACCGTCTATGGCAGTCAGATCAGCCAGAATCAGGTCAGCCGCGGCGAGCAGCTCAGCCTTTGGCTCCGAACTCTGTGTTACCGTACGAGAAAAATGCTCCGGTAAAGCAGTCTCCTGAAGAACCGTAAGAATGTCAGGACAATTCCCAATCAGATAAAAACGCAGATGACAATGGTACATCAGCTTCTCCCCCAATGTATCCGGGCACGTGAAAACCAACGGCCCTGTAATAAACAATATATATCTCTATTATATATATTCTAATAGAGAGAGGATGCCATGTCAATCCTATTAAAGAGAAGTTTCTGCGTTACTGTCCGGGAGTCATTATTCTGCAAAGCGTTTCAGAGTTACCGTCAGCAGCGTTTCCGTTACTTGCGGTTCCATTGAATCTATGGTAGAATTTATGAAAGTATATGCAGAAGTACCTCTTAAATGCAGGCTGTCTGCGAAACCGGCGGACTTCGTCTCATAAGGTATAACTTCAATCAATCCTCATAAAATATACATGGAAGGTCAGGTATCATATATGGCAGGTGTAAGAGTATCTACGCTGATAGAGAAAATGAATTTAAAAAGCTTTCTGCCCACCGTCAACACGGACAATATTATTCTCCGGCATCCGGATATCAACCGTCCGGCCTTGCAGCTGACGGGTTATTACGATCATTTTGATGAAGAAAGGGTGCAGATTATCGGTTTTGTGGAGCAGGAATACCTGATGCAGCTCCCTCAGGAGGTGCGGTATGAGTGCTATGAAAAGCTTTTGAGTAAAAAAATTCCCTGTCTGATCATGTGCCGGAGCTTTGAGCCTGAAGAAAGAATGCTGGAAATCGGCGATAAGTACGGCGTGCCGATCCTGGGCACCGATAAGACGACGACGGACCTGATGGCGGAGGTGATCCGCTGGCTGAAGGTGCAGCTGGCGCCCACCATCAGCATTCACGGCGTTCTGGTGGACGTATATGGAGAAGGCGTCCTGATTATCGGCGAGAGCGGCATTGGCAAGAGCGAGGCGGCGCTGGAGCTGATCAAAAGGGGCCATCGTCTGGTCAGCGACGACGTGGTGGAGATCCGCAAGGTCAGCGATGTGACGCTGCTTGGAAGCGCGCCGGATATTACAAGGCATTTTATCGAGCTTCGCGGCATAGGTATTATTGACGTGAAGGCGCTGTACGGCGTCGGCGCCGTAAAGGATACCCAGTCGATCGGCATGGTGATCAAGCTTGAGGACTGGGACCGGGAAAAGGAATACGACCGTCTGGGACTGGAGGATCAGTACACGGAGTATCTGGGCATTAAAGTAATCTGCCACTCCATCCCCATCCGTCCCGGCCGGAATCTGGCTGTGATCGTGGAATCCGCAGCCATCAATCACCGTCAGAAAAAGATGGGCTACAACGCGGCCCAGGAATTGTACAACCGGGTACAGAATAATCTGAGAAAAGGTTCGGTGGACATCATTTAATGGAGAGCAGCAGAACAGGATTTGACGAATGGCTGAAGGAGCGGTTTCCTTCTGAGCGCATCCGGTTTCAGGAGCCCATGAGCTTTCACACCACATTCCGGGTCGGAGGACCTGCGCGGTATATGGCGATGCCGGCCGATGAGGAGGAAATCCGCCTGCTGATCAGGCAGTGCCGGCGTGTGGACCTGCCCTGGTTTGTGGTGGGCAATGGCAGCAACTTACTGGTCAGCGATCAGGGCTATGACGGCCTGATTATCAAGCTGGGGCGGCAGTATTCCAGGCTGTTCGCGGACGGTCTGGAGATCAGGGCTCAGGCCGGGGTGATGCTGTCCAGGCTGGCCAGACAGGCGGCGTTTCACAATCTGGCGGGGCTGGCCTTCGCGGCGGGAATTCCCGGAACATTGGGCGGCGGCCTGATGATGAACGCGGGAGCTTACGGCGGAGAGCTGAGCCAGGTGGTGAAGGCCGTACGGGTGCTGGACGGCGACGGGCAGTTCCGGATGCTGACAGCGGAACAGATGAAATTTGGCTACCGCACCAGTGTTTTGAAGGAAAAAGGCATGATTGCTTTGGAAGCGGTTCTTTCCCTGGGGCCGGGTGATCAGGAGGAACAGCTTCAGGAGATGGAAGAGCTGAACCGGAAGCGCAGAGAGAAGCAGCCGCTTGAGTACGCCAGCGCGGGCAGTACCTTTAAACGTCCGGAAGGACATTTTGCGGGTCAGCTGATCGAGCAGGCCGGTTTGAAGGGCCTGTCAGTGGGAGACGCGCAGGTGTCGGAAAAACACTGCGGCTTTGTGATCAACAGAGGAAACGCCACCGCGGCGGAGATTTATACCCTCTGCCGCAGGGTGCAGGAACGGGTTTATGAACAGTTTCAGGTTGAACTTACGATGGAAGTCAGGCTTCTTGGAGAATTTTGAGGTGAGGAAATGTCTTTTTCCAGCCGGGTAAAAGAAGAACTGGTGTCTCATGCCGGAACGGCCAGACACTGTCAGATTGCGGAGATCGCCGCGATGATCAGCCTGTGCGGCAGGATTGTGGAGCTTCGCAGGAAAAAGCTGGTGATTATCCACACGGAAAATATTTCCGTTGCAAAAAAGTACTTTACTTTAATGCAAAAAACATTTAGTATAGTAGCGGACGTATCGGTCCGGCGCAATGCATATCTGAAAAAAAGCCGTATTTACACGCTGGCGGTTCAGGAGGAAACGGACGTCATGCGGGTGACGGAGGCATTGAAGCTGGAAGGGATAACCGGGTATCTGAACGAGCAGGATTTTCTGGTGAACGGTTTGCTGGTGCAGAGCTCCTGCTGTAAAAGGGCTTTTATCCGGGGCGCTTTTCTCACGGCAGGCTCCGTGACGGACCCGAAGAAGTCCTATCATCTGGAAATTGTATTTACCAGGGAGAAAAAGGCGCTGGCTTTGCAGGAGATGCTGGGTGTGTTCGGCATCGACGCGAAGGTGGTGGTCAGAAAAAAGTACTTTGTCCTGTATATTAAAGAAGGACGCCAGATTGTGGACATCCTTAATGTGATGGAGGCCCACATTTCCCTGATGGAACTGGAAAATGTGCGTATTCTGAAGGAGATCAGCGGTTCGGTCAACCGACAGGTAAATTGTGAGACCGCGAATATCAATAAAACGGTATCGGCTGCCGTAGGGCAGATCAATGATATAAAACTCATAAGAAACAAAATCGGACTGGAAAAGCTGCCTGAGGATCTGGAACAGACCGCTTTGACGCGTCTGGAGCATCCTGATGCCACCTTAAAGGAATTGGGCGACCTCTTAAGCCCGCCGGTAGGCAAGTCCGGAGTGAACCACAGGCTTAGAAAGTTAAAGCTGATAGCCGACAGCATTAGAGGAAACGAGGAGGAGCAATATGGTAACAAAGACAATCAAACTTGGCAATCCGGCGGGACTTGACGCGCGGCCGGTGGCGTTGTTCGTGCAGATCGCAAGCCAATTTGAGAGTTCAATCTATGTGGGTACCGGGAGTAAAAAGGTAAACGCGAAAAGCATTATGGGTATGATGACGCTGGATCTGGGCCCGGGGGCGCAGGTCCAGGTATCAATAGACGGGGATGACGAGTCCGCGGCCATAGAAAAAATTGAGGCGTATTTAAGCGCGGACTGACAGACAGGATGGAAGAATAAATGTAGATTCAGGATTCTGGTGGGTATTGCCGACGGAGGGATGGCCGGAGGCAGTACCTTTTTTACATTATGAATACCTTAACGGGAGGAACAAATGGCGTTTGCACATCTGCATGTTCATACGGAATACAGCCTGCTGGACGGCTCTAGTAAAATCTCCGAGCTGCCGGCCCAGGCGAAGGCGCTGGGTATGGACAGTCTGGCGATCACGGACCACGGCGTGATGTATGGCGTGATCGACTTTTACCGGGCCTGTAAGGAAGTGGGAGTCAAGCCGATTATCGGCTGTGAGGTATATGTGGCCCCCGGTTCCCGGTTTGACCGGGAAAGCGGCTCGGGAGACGACCGATATTATCATATGGTATTGCTGGCCGAGAATGACACAGGCTATCACAACCTGATGAAAATCGTATCGAAAGGGTTTACGGAAGGGTTCTACTACAAGCCCAGGGTGGACGATGAGGTGCTTAGGGAATACCATGAGGGCATCATCGCCTTAAGCGCCTGTCTGGCCGGGGAGATTCCCAGGTTTCTGGCCCGGGGGATGTATGAGGACGCGAAAGGGGCTGTGGAAAAATACCAGGGAATTTTCGGAAAGGAAAACTTTTTCCTGGAGCTGCAGGATCATGGGATTCCCCAGCAGAAAATGGTGAATGCCAGCCTTTTAAGGCTGCATGAGGAGCTGGGAATCGATCTGGTGGCCACCAATGATATCCATTATACTTTTGCCGAGGATGAGGCGGCCCATGACATTCTGCTCTGTATCCAGACAGCGAAAAAGGTATCGGACGAGGACCGGATGCGTTATGAAGGGGGACAATACTACTGCAAATCGGAGGAGGAGATGGCAGCCCTGTTTCCCTATGCGCCGGAGGCGCTGGAAAATACCCATAAAATCGCCGAGCGGTGCAATGTGGAGATTGAATTTGGCGTGACGAAGCTGCCGAAATTCGACGTGCCTGACGGCATGTCCTCCTGGGAATACTTAAATCAGCTCTGTAAAGCAGGGTTCGCAAGGCGTTATCCGGAGGATGACGGAACCGTTATGGAGCGGCTTCGCTACGAGCTGGATGTCATTCAGTCCATGGGGTATGTGGATTACTTCCTGATTGTCTGGGATTTTATTCATTATGCCAGGGAGCATGACATTATGGTGGGGCCGGGCCGGGGGTCGGCGGCCGGCAGCGTGGTCTCCTACTGTCTGGAAATCACGGATATCGATCCGATTAAATACCAGCTTTTGTTCGAGCGGTTCTTAAACCCGGAGCGGGTGTCCATGCCCGATATTGATGTGGACTTCTGTTTCGAGCGCCGTCAGGAGGTAATTGACTATGTGGTGGAGAAGTACGGAAAGGACCGGGTGGTGCAGATTGTTACCTTCGGTACGATGGCGGCGAAGGGCGTGGTCAGGGACGTGGGACGGGCTTTGGATTATCCTTATGCCTTCTGTGATACCATTGCGAAGATGATTCCCCAGGAGCTGAATATTACCATAGACCGGGCGCTGAAAGTTAACCCGGAATTAAGAAAGCTGTATGAGACGGATGAGAAGGTAAAGACGTTGATCGACATGTCAAAGCGTCTGGAGGGCCTGCCCCGTCATACCTCCATGCATGCGGCGGGGGTGGTAATCAGCCAGGCGCCCATCGACGAGTATGTGCCGCTGTCCAGAGGCTCCGACGGTTCCGCCGTCACCCAGTTCACGATGACTACGCTGGAAGAGCTGGGACTGTTGAAAATGGATTTTCTGGGGCTTCGGACGCTGACGGTGATTCAGAATGCGGAAAAGCTGGCCGGCCGGGACGGTCATATGGTCGATATGGAGCAAATTGATTATAATGATAAACAGGTGCTGGATTCGCTGGGAACCGGAAAAAACGACGGCGTGTTCCAGCTGGAAAGCGCGGGCATGAAAAGCTTTATCAAAGAGCTGAAGCCCCAGAGCCTGGAGGATATTATCGCCGGGATCTCCCTGTATCGTCCGGGACCGATGGAATTTATCCCCAAGTATCTAAAGGGGAAAAATAACCCGGAAAGCATTACCTATCACTGTGAGGCGCTGCGCCCGATTCTGGAGCCCACTTACGGCTGTATCGTTTACCAGGAACAGGTGATGCAGATTGTGCGCGACCTGGGGGGATATTCCCTGGGCCGCAGCGACCTGGTGCGCCGGGCCATGTCAAAGAAAAAGGCCGCCGTTATGGAAAAGGAGCGGCAGAATTTTGTGTACGGCAATCCCGGAGAAGGGGTGGAGGGCTGTATAAACCGGGGAATTCCTGAGAAAACTGCTAATACGATTTATGAGGAGATGATCGATTTCGCCAAATATGCGTTTAATAAGTCCCATGCCGCGGCCTATGCGGTGGTGGCTTATCAGACCGCATATCTGAAATATTATTATCCTGTGGAGTTTATGGCGGCGCTGATGACCTCCGTAATCGATTTTTCCGCGAAGGTGTCGGAATATGTGCTGACCTGCCGCCAGATGGGCATCAGTATTCTGCCGCCCGACATTAACGAGGGAGAGAGCGTTTTCTCCGTATCCTCCGGCGGAATCCGCTATGGTCTTTCCGCCATTAAGAGCGTGGGAAAAAGCGTGATCGAGAAGATTGTGGAAGAACGGGAATCCCACGGACCCTTTATCAGCCTGAAGGATTTTATTTACCGGATTGACAGCAAGGAGCTGAATAAGCGGGTGGTGGAAAATCTGATTAAGTCGGGAGCCTTTGATTCCCTGCCGGGGAACCGGAAACAGAAGCTGATGGTATACGCGGAGCTGATGGAACGGAAAAACAAAGAGCAGAAAAGCGAGGTGGCCGGCCAGATGAGTCTGTTCGATCTGATCGAGCCGGAGACGGCGGCACGGTTTGACACGCCCTTGCCGAATGTGGAGGAATATGACAAGGATATGCTGCTGGCCTTTGAGAAAGAGGTGCTTGGCATCTATATCAGCGGACATCCCATGGAAGCCTGCGAGGAGCTGTGGCAGAAAAACGTGACGGCTGTCACCACAGATTTTTATCTGGACGAGGAAAGCGGACAGACAAAGGTGAGGGACGGCGCTTATGTCACGATCGGCGGCATGATTACGGCCCGGTCGGTGAAGGCGACGAAAAAAAATCAAATGATGGCCTTTTTCACGGTGGAAGATCTGACCGGCTCCGTGGAAGTGATCGTGTTTCCTCAAAATTATGAAGCTTACCGGCCCATGCTTGAGACAGACAGAAAGGTATTCGTCAGGGGGCGGGTAAACTCGGACGGAGAAAATCAGGCGAAGCTGATCTGTGAAAAGCTGATTCCTTTCGATCAGATTCCAAGGGAGGTCTGGATTCAGTTCGCGGACAAGGAGGCTTATACGGACGCGGAGGAAGAGCTGTTCCGGATGTTGTCCTCCTCGGATGGCGACAGCCGTGTGGTTATCTATTTATCCAAAGAGCGAGGCATAAAACGCCTGCCTCCTTCCAGAAATGTGGCGCCCGACGAGGAGACTTTAGCAGAATTGCAAAAAAAGTATGGGCAAAGTAATGTGAAAGTTGTGGAAAAGTCGATTGAAAATCTCTGGAAAATGCATTAAAATGGTAACTATCTAGCCATGCACCGATATAAGACAGAAATCCGACGCAAGCTCGCTTGCAGGAGGATTTATGGCTTATATCGGTATACGGCGTTTAGCCGCAGTGAGATGAAGAGAAGCGGAATCGAGCTGGCATGGCGGAACAATGGTAAAAAATTAAAAATGAATCAGGATATAAAAAAGGCCAGCGAGCAGATTTGGAGGTCGTTGAGTATGGGAAATCAGATTAAGACAATCGGAGTATTAACCAGCGGCGGGGACGCGCCGGGGATGAATGCGGCTATTCGGGCGGTGGTCAGGACGGCGATTCATCATGGCCTGAATGTAAAGGGCATTAAAAGAGGGTATGCCGGCTTGCTAAAAGAAGAAATCGTAGATATGGACGGGTTGTCCGTGGCCGATATCATTCATAGGGGCGGAACCATTCTTTATACGGCCCGCTGCCTGGAATTTATGACTGAGGAAGGTCAGGAAAAGGGCGCGGAAATCTGCAGGAAGCATGGTATCGACAGTCTTGTGGTCATCGGCGGTGACGGTTCCTTCAGGGGCGCCCAGGCGCTGGCTGCCCTGGGTATTAACACGGTGGGCGTTCCGGGAACCATAGACCTTGACATCGCCTGTTCGGATTATACCATCGGTTTTGACACGGCTGTAAATACGGCGATGGAAGCCATCGATAAGGTGCGTGATACCTCAACCTCCCATGAGCGGTGCAGTATCATCGAGGTGATGGGGCGGAACGCGGGCTATATCGCCCTCTGGTGCGGCATTGCCAACGGCGCCGAGGATATCTTGCTGCCGGAGCGGTATGACAATGACGAGCAGAAGCTGATCGACAGGATTATAGAGAACCGGAAGCGGGGCAAAAAGCACCACATCATCGTAAATGCAGAGGGAATCGGCCATTCCACCAGTATGGCGAAGCGGATTGAGGCAGCTACGGGTATTGAGACCAGGGCGACGATCCTGGGGCATATGCAGCGGGGCGGAACGCCTACCTGTAAGGATAGGGTTTATGCGTCCATTATGGGCGCGAAGGCAGTGGATCTTCTGATGGAAGGCCGGAGCAAGCGGCTTGTAGCCTATAAGCGGGGCTCGTATGTGGATTTTGATATCGACGAGGCGCTGGCCATGAGCAAGGATATCGCGGAAGACCAGTACGAGATTTTTAAGGGACTGGTGCGCTAGTGCGTCAGTAAAATGACAGCAGAAAGTATAGTTGGGAACTGCCGGAAGGTATCTGTGTAAGTATCATCCGTGCGGCCGGCATCGGCAGCGCAGGATGTCTGCAGGCAGTTCCTTGTGGGGAGTACCGCACAGTGTGATCGCGCGGCGCTCCCTTATTGTATACATATGCCGGTGTGTGGCACTGCGAATCTGTGAAAAATATTTGATTTTTTTGTAAAAGCTATCTATAATAGGTAGCAAATCTGATGGAAACGATATAAGGATGTGCTGTTTGCTGTCAGATGACGTTTTATGAAATTTCGTTCCGGAATGCAGAGTGTGTGATAGTCAGCGAGGAGGAATGTGAGAGTATGCCGGATAATGCGATTTCTGAAAAAAATGAGGTGGGTTTAAAGGGAACCGTAGAGCCGATTGAAGTGCCTGAGGATTGTTCCAGCCCCGATCAGCTGTTCCATGAATTGGTTGAACGCATTCATAGATATCACCCTTCCGATGATATCAGTATGGTAGAAAAAGCATATAAAGTGGCCAGCGATGCCCATAACGGCCAGCTGCGCAAATCCGGGGAGCCTTATATCATTCATCCCCTTTGCGTGGCCATTATTCTGGCGGAGCTGCAGCTGGATAAGGAGAGCATCGTATCGGGTATTCTTCATGATGTGGTGGAGGACACGGAGGTCACTTCTACCGATATGAAGAATATGTTCGGAGAAGAGGTGGCGGCTCTGGTGGACGGCGTAACGAAGCTGACCCAGTTGTCCTGGTCTGCCGATAAGGTTGAAATTCAGGCAGAGAATCTGCGGAAAATGTTTCTGGCTATGGCAAAGGACATCCGGGTGATTCTGATCAAGCTGGCGGACCGTCTGCACAATATGCGGACGCTGCAGTTTATGCGTCCGGAGAAGCAGCGGGAGAAGGCCAGAGAGACGATGGATATCTATGCGCCGATTGCTCAGCGGCTGGGGATTTCCAAAGTAAAGTTTGAGCTTGACGATCTGGCGCTGAAATATTTACAGCCGGAGAAGTATCAGGAGCTGGTGGAAAGCGTCAACCAGAAAAAAGAGGCCAGGGAGCAGTTCGTCCAGGAGATTGTGGACGAAGTCAGTGAGCATATGCGGGCGTCGTCGGTTAAGGCGGAGGTGTCCGGCCGGGTGAAGCACTTTTTCAGCATATACCGGAAGATGGTGAACCAGGATAAGACGCTGGATCAGATTTACGATTTGTTCGCGGTGCGGATTATCGTGGATTCGGTGAAGGACTGTTATGCGGCGCTGGGCGTGATTCATGAGATGTATACGCCGATTCCGGGCCGGTTTAAAGACTATATCGCCATGCCCAAGCCCAATATGTACCAATCGCTGCACACCACGCTGATCGGCAGCGCCGGACAGCCCTTTGAGATACAGATTCGGACGAAGGAGATGCACCGGACGGCGGAGTACGGCATTGCAGCGCACTGGAAATATAAGGAAGGCGTCTCCGGCAAAAATATTTCCGAGAGCGAGGCGGAGAAGCTGAGCTGGCTGCGGCAGATTCTGGAATGGCAGCGGGATATGTCAGACAATACGGAGTTTATGAACTCCATTAAGAACGATCTGGATATGTTCTCTGACAGCGTATACTGCTTTACGCCCACCGGGGATGTGAAGACGCTGCCCATCGGGGCGACTACCGTGGATTTTGCCTACAGTATTCACAGCGCCGTGGGGAATAAGATGGTGGGCGCCAGGGTAAACGGGAAGCTGGTTCCTATCGAGTATCAGCTGCAGACCGGAGACCGGGTGGAGATCATTACCTCTCAGAACTCCAAGGGTCCCAGCAGAGACTGGCTAAAGAACGTAAAAAGCACCCAGGCCCGGAATAAGATCAATCAGTGGTTTAAGGCGGAGTTTAAGGAAGAGAACATCATCAAGGGCAAAGAACTGATTGACAAGTACTGTAAGTCAAAGAGTATTAACTTTCCTGAGATCGCCCAGCCGGATCTGATGGAAAAGGTACTGCGCAAATACGGTTTCCGCAACTGGGACGCGATTCTGGCGGCGATCGGCCACGGCGGTTTAAAAGAAGGCCAGGTCATCAACAAGCTGCAGGAGGAGTACAATAAGAAAAATACGAAGCTGACGGACGAGGCGGTACTGGAAACTTTGGACGCAGCGGGCGCGCCATCCTCCAGAGAGGCTGTCTCCGTAGCGGCAGAGAAGGCGGGAAAGACCCGGACGGGCATTGTAGTGAAGGGGCTTCACGATCTGTCGGTGCGCTGTTCCAGATGCTGCAGTCCGGTGCCGGGGGATGAGATCGTCGGCTTTGTAACCAGAGGACGTGGAATTTCCATCCACAGGACGGATTGTATTAATATATTGAATTTGCCGGAGATGGACCGTGCCCGGCTGATCGACGCAGAGTGGGAGGAGCCTGAAGCGGGTTCCGGTTCCGAGCTGTTTACGGCGGAGATCGTGATCTATGCCCATAACAGAATCGGCATTTTTGTGGATGTGTCAAAGATTTTTACGGAGCGGAAAATTGACATCAGTTCGATGAATGTGCGGACCAGCAAGCAGGGGATGGCCACGATTACGATGACCTTTGACACCCGGGGGGTGGAGGAATTAAACCAGCTGATCGCGAAACTGATGAAGGTGGAGAGCGTGATCGATATTGAGCGGTCGGGGAATACAAATTTATAAGTGGGAGTATCAATGAGTAATTTTAAATTAATAGAACTGACAGTCGGCATGGTGATGACCAACTGTTATATCGGATACAATGACGACACGAGGGAGGCCTTTATCGTAGACCCGGGGGACGATGCCAGACGGATTTCCCAGGCGGTCAGGGAGCAGAAGCTGAATGTAAAGGGGATTTTGCTTACCCATGGGCATTTTGACCATATTATGGCGGTGCCGGAGCTGAAAGAGGAGTTTGGCGCGCCGGTTTATGCCCATGAAGCGGAGGAGGCGCTGCTGGAGGATACCCAGATGAACCTTTCCGCTCCCTGGGTGGGAAGGGCTTTGAGCCTTTCGGCGGAGCGTTTGTTGAAGGACGGGGAGAGGCTTGAACTGGCCGGTTTTGAAATTCAGGCTATTCATACGCCGGGGCATACGGCCGGAGGCGTTTCCTATTATCTTGCGGCGGAGCAGGCGCTGTTCAGCGGGGATACGCTGTTTCGCGGGTCTTATGGCCGGGTAGACCTGCCCACGGCCAGCGGCGCCGATATTGCCAGATCCATCAACGAAAAGCTTCTGCCGCTGCCGGAGGAGACGGCAGTGTATCCCGGACACGAGAGGGAGACGACCATCGGTCATGAGCGGAAGTATAATCCGTTGAGCAGAGGGTTCTGATCATGTGCCATGGTGAATTTTTTAAAAATAACGGCGTCGCTTCCTGTACGGAGTTATGCCTTGAAATAAGCAAATGGATGAATAGATGACAGGTATTATATTTGAAAACGAAGGAAATTTTGAATACGATATCCGCGGGCTTTTAACAGCCTTTTATCCGGGAGAGCCGATTGCGGTGGGAACGGAGGAGGGCTGCGACCGATGCCTGCGGTTTCTTTATGCGCCGGACCGGATTTCCATCACACTGAAATCCGCCATGGGCCAGCAGCTCTCCGAACAGGTGACGGTAGCGTATGGGGACAGGAAAGCGGCAAAGTCGGCCTTAAAGAGACTACTGTATGATATCCTCAGCCGGGAGACGGGAAAGCGGCTGCCCTGGGGGACGCTGACCGGAATCCGGCCAGTCAAGCTACCGATGGCCATGCTGGAGGAAGGGAAGGGCGAGGAGGAAATCCGTCAGTTTATGGCGGGGGAATATTACGTCAGCCCGGAAAAAACAGATTTAAGCATCCGGATTGCAAGACGGGAGCGGGAAATTTTAAAAGAGATCGACTACAGACAGGGTTACAGCTTGTATGTGGGCATTCCTTTTTGCCCGACTACCTGCCTGTACTGTTCCTTTACCTCCTTTCCGCTGGAAAAATGGCGGGAACGGGTGGATGCCTATCTGGACAGCCTGTTCCGAGAGATCGATTATACGGCGGAAATATTCCGGGATAAAAAGCTGAACGCCGTCTATATCGGCGGCGGTACGCCCACCACCCTGACGCAGGAGCAGATGGAACGGCTGCTGAGAAAGCTGAGGGACAGTTTTTCATTAGAAGATATGAAAGAGTGGACAGTGGAGGCAGGGCGGCCGGACAGCATCACGGCGGAGAAACTGGACGTGATCCGCAGTTTTCCTGTGGATCGGATTTCCATTAATCCCCAGACCATGAAGCAGGAAACATTAGACCTGATCGGGCGCGGACATACGGTGGAGCAGACGGAGGAAGCCTTTGCCCTTGCCCGGAATATGGGCTTTGATAATATTAACATGGATCTGATTCTGGGCCTGCCCGGGGAAAGGCCGGCAGACGTGGAGCAGACCATGAAGGAACTTCTGCAGCTTGGGCCGGACAACCTGACCGTTCACTCACTGGCGTTGAAGCGGGCTTCCAGACTGAATCAGCTGTGGGAGGAATACGCAGGGATGACTATGGAGAATACCTGGGAGATGATGAACCTGACTGCCCATTATGCATCCCGGATGGGCATGGAGCCCTACTATCTGTACCGGCAGAAAAATATGGCCGGAAATTTTGAGAACGTGGGGTATGCGGCAGAAGGGAAGGCGGGGATTTATAATATTTTGATTATGGAGGAAGTGCAGAGCATCGTGGCCTGCGGCGCTGGGAGCGTGTCAAAGAGGGTATACCCTGACGGACGGATCGAGAGATGCGATAATGTGAAGGATGTGGCGCTCTATATGGAGAAAATTGACGAGATGATTGAGAGAAAGCGAAGCCTTTTTGAATAATAAGAATTAATTTTTGTATAAAAGCGCATGGAACCATCAGTTGTTTGTCTGCTTTCCATGCGCTTTTTCTATATGTTCGGTTCTATTTCTCCACTGCGGTCCACACCATCACGCTTCGGGCCTGAATCGCGAATGTATGTTCAGCGAAAATATCGGGTTTTTGCTCTGCTTCCCAGGTGTCGGCGGCCAGCTGCCAGTGCATGTCGGCAGGCAGATGGGGCAGACGGACATCCAGTTCCTCCCAGTAAGCGTTTGACGCGACGTAGACAATCTGAGGCGGATGATTTTTTTCCTGTCCTGCGAACAGAACCCCCACATAGTGTTCGTGACCGGCGAACTGGCTGTGCCAGGGCGTGACGCCGTGGAAGCTGGTGTCCGGGAAGCCGCAGGCGCCGTCGCTGATATTGACGCGCAGAATCCGGTGATCTTTTCTGAACCGGATCATATACTGGAAAAACCGGAACATATCTTGGTTTTCCTCAAGCAGGTTCCAGTCCAGCCAGGAGGTAATATTGTCCTGGCAGTAAGCGTTATTATTGCCGAACTGGGTATTGCAGAATTCGTCTCCGGCCAGGAACATGGGGATGCCCCGGCTGCACATCAGGATGGCGAAAGCGTTGCGCATCATCCGGCGTCTGAGACCGTTGATCAGAACGCTGCCGGTCTCTCCTTCCGCGCCGCAGTTCCAGCTGGCGTTATCGTTGGAGCCGTCCGTATTATCCCATCCATTTTTCAGGTTGTGTTTTTCGTTATAGGAATACAGGTCGTACAGGGTAAAGCCGTCGTGGCAGGTGATAAAGTTTACGGAGGCATTTTTCCGGTTGTTGGCGCTGTAGAGATCCTTTGAGCCTGCGATCCGCATGGCGGCGGCCTGAGCCATTCCGTCGTCGCCTTTCAGATAGCGGCGCAGATCGTCTCTGTATTTTCCGTTCCATTCCGCCCAGCGGTTCCAGGCCGGAAAAGTTCCCACCTGGTACAGGCCCGCGGCATCCCAGGCTTCCGCGATCAGTTTCACATCTCCCAGAATCGGGTCGAAAGCCAGCGACTGTAAAAGGGGAGGCTCATTCATCGGGGCGCCGTACTCGTCCCGGCCCAGAATAGAGGCAAGATCGAAACGGAAACCGTTAACCCGGTAGGTGGTGGTCCAGTAGCGCAGACAGTCCAGGATCATCTGATGCACGACGGGGTGGTTGCAGTTTAAGGAGTTGCCGCAGCCGCTGAAATTGTAATATTTTCCGTCGGGCGTCAGCATATAGTAGATGTTGTTGTCGAAGCCCTTGAAGGAGAAAAAGGGGCCGTTTTCATTTCCTTCGGCGGTATGGTTAAATACCACGTCCAGGAATACCTCGATACCGTGCTGGTTAAACACCCGGATCAGGTTTTTCAGCTCATTGCCTTCCCGGTTATACTCGGTGCTGGCGGTGTAGCTTGTGTTGGGAGAGAAAAAGCTGACCGTATTATATCCCCAGTAGTTGTACAGTTTTTCGCCGTCGATTTCCCGGTAGTCCTGCATTTCGTCGAACTCGAAGATGGGCATCAGCTCTACCACATTGACGCCCAGTTCCAGCAGATAGGGCAGCTTTTCCATCAGACCGTCGAAGGTGCCCGGGTGGAATACGCCGGAGGAATCGTGTTTCGTATAGCCTCTGACATGGAGCTCATAGATGATCAGGTCCTCCACGGGAAGAAGGGGGCTCGCCATATCGCCCCAGTCGAAATCATCCTTGACCACCCTGGCCCGGTAGTGCTGTCCCCAGGGAGCGGATATGCCCCACTGGCTCTGACCGGTGACGGCTTTGGCATAAGGGTCCAGTAAGTATCTGTTCTTGTCGAAAATCAGTCCTTTTTCAGGCTCATAAGGGCCGTCTACTCGATAGGCGTATTCAAATTCTTCGATATTCAGCTTGAATACGATCATGGAATATACATTGCCGATCCGATAGTGTTTCGGAAAGGGAATGACGGCAAAGGGCTCGTCCTCCATCCGGTGGAACAGCAAAAGCTCTATGGCGGTGGCGCCTCTGGAATATACGGTGAAATTGACCCCGCCGGGAATGGCGGTGGCGCCGTTGATTTCATAAAAGCCGGGACGGATCTCGAAACCGTCCACACAGTCTAACGGAACCAGGTGGATGGTACGGGGGAGAGACAGCTTTGTTACGCCGTGCTGGGCCGGCTTGGGTGTGATTTTCTGTTTCGGTGTGTCTTGTCTCATGAGAGTTACCTCCTTGTATGGTGAATGCGCATGTGAAATCTGTCGGCTCTATGATATCGGAAAACGTCTGCCAGGAGATTTCGGAAGTACGGATAAGACGAGGGATGTATGCGGAAGAGGACAGGATTTTCTGATTTATATTATAAAAGGACCGTTGCGATTATGCAACAGCCCTTTATCAATTACACAAAATATACGTCAAAAACTGTCGGAAGCATATCCAATCAGATGATGTCAATGTATTATGCTTTGATGTCGAACAGGGAAGAAAAATCGGCTGACAAAACCGCCGCGTCTGTCATACCTCCGTATTTTCCGTATCCGGCTTTTGCTTTTGCCCGTTTCACTTTCATGGCTTCGGGAGAATATTCGGCTTCAGCCCGGGACGGCGCTTTCTTTTCGCCGGTTTGCCGGACGGCGCTGTCCGCTCTGCTGCCGGCTGCGTCTGCCTGTTCGCCCGTTTGCTGGCCGGGCGTTTTTTTCTCCTCAGCGCTGACTGCTTCCGCTTCCTGGCCAGCGCCTTCGACTTCTTCCGAATCCTCCGGCCGGGAGACAAGGGCGTCGCCTCGTTCCTTCTGTTCCGCCTCCATGGCTTCTTTCAGCTCTTTTTCAGCTTTCTGCTGTTCTGCTTCGGTGGGCAGTTTGCCGTAGTGACCTTCTTTTATAAACTGGTTGGTAGCGTCCGCCACGGCGTTCATCTTCTGATTTTCCGCGGCGATAATCGCGAGTTTCTGTCCCTTGGGGATATTCGGATTGTTGGCAGTGGAGTTGACGGTTTCCATGGACTGGGCTGTATAAGCCATTTTAAGCCGCTGTACGTCCTCTTTGGTTTTGCACCTTTTCAGTTCTTCCTGATATTTTTTCCGCGTCATCTCCAGCTCTTTGGCTTTTCGGTAGGTGGCCGGATCCTTTTCCTGCAGATACTTCATCTCGGCGGAAGACAGTTTTTTTCCGGCGACCATTTTTGCTTTGATGGTTTCCTTGGTTTTGGTTTCGGAGTTGTTGCTGTCTCTCAGATCTTCTAACTGTCGCTTCAGATGGGGATCAATGCCGCCTGCAGAGGAGGCTGATTCCCGGCCGCTGTTTTTGGAGGTATAATCGCTGTTTTGAACCCGACGCTGCCATTTCTGCTCCATTTTCATATTTCTTGTGTACATGTTAAGTGAAGTAATGGATGAAAAGATCATAACCGCTCAAAACACCTCCTTAAAGATAAAAACATCAAAATACCGAAAAATATAGCTATTTTACTTATATATATCGGCTTTTTTTACAAAATGTTTAGTTTTGATAAAGAACTTATGCATTTTTGTGAAGTTTGATGAATTTGAAAATAAAGGGCAAAAAACCTTTACTTTTTCTCCGCATCGTCGTATGCTATAAAAGTAAGATAAGATGCTGTTTTATACAAAAAGGAGGATTTGTATGCAGTTAAATTCAGACGTGGGAATCAGACAGTATGCGCAGACTCAGACTGTCCAGAATGCCAAAACTACGACTGCGACTGCGAATGTTGCTGCGCAGAAGGAAGGAACCGAGAGCGTAGCTGCCAAAACTACCAGCCCTGATTTGGACAAGGCGGAATTCAGTAGTACGCGGGACGTTATGAAGATGAGCGACTCCGAGAGAGCTTCCCTGGTATCAAGCCTGAAGGAAGATCTGGAGAATCAGATGAGTCGTTTCACCAGTATGATGATGCAGACGTTCAACAAACAGGGCATTACATCTGCTACGGCTAACAGCGACAGCTTTTGGAAGATGATCGCCAGCGGTGATTTTACCGTGGACGCGAAGACAAAGGCTGAGGCGCAGGCTGCTATCTCAGAGGATGGTTTCTGGGGCGTGAAGCAGACTTCTCAGAGAATTTTTGATTTCGCCGCCGCTCTGGCAGGAGACGACGTGGAGAAGATGAAAGAGATGCAGGCGGCCGTGGAAAAGGGCTTTGAGCAGGCGACCGGCGCATGGGGGAAGGAGCTGCCTTCCATCTGCGGAGATACGCATGCCGCGGTGACCCAGCTGTTTGACGAGTATTATGCGCAGCGTGAGGCGGCATAAGCGTGATAAAAATTTCGCTTTGCGGATAAGGTTCGCAGAGTATTTTATACCATGGAAAAGTCTGAACTCCTTTTCCATGGTATAAAAAATAATCGGGCCTGGATGTACTGCGGTCAGATTTGCCTGCGGCACATTTGGGGCTGATTTTTTGGCATCTTATCGGTATGCTTTAAGAAGTGGGATATTTCAAGGTATATTTATATGAGTGGAAAAGAATATAAAAATTCGAAGAAAATTTTAATTGTTGATGATTCGGAGATCAACCGTTCACTGTTATCAGATATGCTTTCCAATGAATATGAGATTCTGGAGGCGGAAAATGGTATGGAAGCGGCGGCCATTATGCACACCCGTGAACAGGAGATCGCTCTGATGCTTCTGGATATTGTGATGCCGGTGATGGACGGTTTTGAGACGCTGGTGATGATGAATGAGAACGACTGGATCAAAAGCATTCCTGTCATTATGATTTCGGCGGAAACTGTGCCTTCTTATATAGACAGAGCTTATGATCTGGGCGTGCTGGATTATATCAGCAGACCTTTTGACGAGCGGACGGTGCGCCGCAGGGTTATCAGTACCATTATGCTGTCGGCCAAGCAGAAAGAGCTGGAGCATATGGTAGCGGATCAGATTCTGAAAAAAGAAAAAGACAATAAGCTGATGGTAGAGATACTGTCTAATATCGTGGAATTTCGTAATGGTGAAAGCGGCCTTCATGTGGTTCATATCCGGGCGCTGACGGAACTGCTTTTGCGAAGCCTGATGGGAAAGACGGATCAGTATAAGATTACGCCCAGGGATATTCCGCTGATCTGTAACGCGGCTGCGCTGCATGATATTGGAAAGATTACGATCCCGTCAAAGATTTTGAATAAGCCGGGACGGCTTACGGATGAGGAGTTTGCGGTGATGAAGACCCATGCGGCGGAGGGAGCCCGGATGCTGCAGGACATTGCCGCGAGGGAAGATGAGCCGCTGGTCAAAGTGGCATATCAGATTTGCAGATGGCACCATGAGCGCTACGATGGCAGAGGATATCCGGACGGGCTTAAGGGAGAGGATATCCCGATTGCAGCTCAGGTGGTGGCGATGGCCGATGTATATGACGCGCTGACCAGCGATCGGGTGTATAAAAAAGCCTATTCTCATAAAAAAACGATGGAGATGATTCTGAATGGGGAGTGCGGCGCGTTCAGCCCTCTTTTGCTGGAATGCCTGGCCGACATTTCCGATACGCTGGAAAAGGGTCTGAATGCGGCGCAGTCTTCCGGGAACACCCAGGAAGAAATGATCGACATGGTAGAGGATCTGATGGGTCAGGGCACAATGGATGCCTCGGAGCGGACGCTCAGGCTTCTGGAGCATGAGCGGACAAGATACCAGTTTTTCTCAGAACTGTCCCAGGAGATTCAGTTTGAATATACGGCTGTGCCTGAAATGCTGATTCTGTCCGAATGGGGAGCCAGATATCTGCATATGCCGGAGACGATCCTGAGTCCCAGAGAGGATGCTTTTGGTAAGCGGGTATTTGCGGAAAATGATTTTTCCGGCTTTCTGGAGAAGCTTGAACATACGACGCCGGACAATCCGGTAGTAGACGATAACTATTTGCTTAAGATCAATGGCCAGGAGCGATGGAGCAGGGTGATCGCCAGATCGATGTGGGTGGACAGCGAGCCGCCTGTCTATTCCGGCGCCATCGGAAAAATCGTGGATATTCATGAAGATATGGAAAAGCTGAACCGACTGGAGGTAATGGCGGACCATGACTCTCTGACCGGTCTTTATAACCACAGGGCGGCGAAGGCCCGGATTATGCCTCTTTTATCCGGAAAGAGAGAAGGGGACCAGAATTATATTCTGGTATTGTTCGATCTGGATCATTTCAAGCAGGCCAATGATCAGTATGGTCACCAGTTTGGGGACGAGGTCTTAAAGTATGTGGCAAATACGGTGAAGACCGGTATCCGCGGCGCGGATATCGCGGCCCGGACAGGCGGAGATGAGTTTTTGATTTTCATGGAATATAAAACAGTGATTGAACCCCAGGTAAAGCGTATTTTTGAGCTGCTGTGCGGTTCCTACGGGGAGTTTGCCATCAGCGTCAGTATGGGAGTCGCCAACGCGAAGGATTGCAGAGGAGACTACGAGGGGTTGTTCCAGCGGGCGGATCAGGCGCTGTATGCCGCCAAACGTGGCGGACGGGGCAAATATTGTTTTTATGATGATATTGCTAAAATAGAATGAGAAGGATTTCACAGATCAGGAGGAGAGGCAATGACTGTCAAAGAGTGTTATGATGCAATTGGAGCAGATTATGACGACGTGTTTTCAAGATTGAGGAAGGATGACCGGATCCGAAAATTTTTACTTAAAATATTGGATGACAAAAGCTATGAATTGTTGCTGAGTTCTGTCGAATCCAGGGATCTGGCCGAAGCTTTCCGGGCTGCCCATACATTAAAGGGTGTCTGCCAGAACCTGTCGCTGACCCGGCTGTATCGTTCATCCAGCCGTCTGTCAGACGTGTTGCGGGATCGTCAGGAATACGGCGAGGACATCGCTGAGGCTTTGGAGCCGGTAAAAGAAGACTATGCCCATATGACGGAATATATTAAAAAACTGGCGGAAGAATAAGGGATAAGGAGTCTGGCTGTGCTGAGCAATGAGAAGATTAAATGGATGACCCGCGCGGCATTGTATGAGAAGAAAGAGGGAAAAGGGAGTATTCGCATTAACCGTTTTCGAAAAAGCGATTATATCAGTTGGAATATGATTAAGAGCATTGTGGGAGTGACGGCGGGATACGCCCTGGTGGTTCTTCTGTATCTGCTCGGGATTTCCGAGTCGGTGCTGGATGAGCTTACGCTGCCCTATGTGATCGGTATAGTTGAGAGGTTTCTGTTTGTTTACCTTGTGCTTCTTGTGATTACAGGTTTCGTCTCTTTCCTGATTTATTATGGAAGATACCAGCAGGCCCAGAAGAAGACTAAGATGTATGTGCAGTATCTGAGAAAGATCAGTCATATTTATCAGAAGGAGGGCGAAGGCGCGAAAGGGGACTATTTATCATGATGCAGTTTTACCTGATGAGAGAAGGACTCAGGGATTTTTACGGAAAATATGCGCTGTATCTGACGCCGGTGCTTCGGTTTGTGACGGCGCTTACGGGTCTGCTGCTGATGGACTGGAACATGGGCTATGCGGGCCGTCTGGGAAGCATACCGGTGATTCTGGGCGTGGCGTTGATCTGCGGATTCCTTCCATGGGGCGGTATGACCATGGTGCTTGGCGCCTGTCTTTTATATCAGTTTTTAGCTGTTTCGGTAGAAGTGTTTGTCATCGGACTGGTGATGTTCTTTTTTATCTGGATCATGCATATGGTGTTGTTGCCGGAGAGCAGGTTTGCTGTTGTGCTGATTCCAATTTTATTTTGTTTTGACGTGCCTTATGTGGTTCCGATCCTGGTGGCTCTCGGCGGAACGCTGACCGGAATTTTTCCGGTTTCCTTTGGCGTGGCTGTCTATTATCTGATCAGGACGGTTATTGACAGCGCTTCAGTGCTTACGGGCGGCGGAACGCTGAATATGCTGCAACGTTTTTTACAGGTGCTGACCGCACTGCGGGATAATAAGGTTATGTATGTGATGCTGGCGGCTTTTGCAGCGATGTATCTGATTGTTTACCTGATCCGTCAGATGTCCGTGGACTATTCCCGGATGATCGGGATTGTGACGGGAACGGTAACCGGAGCCCTTGTTCTGCTTTTGGGCGAGCTGGCGCTTCAAATCGATTTCAGGACGCTGTCTATTACCTCGATTGTAGTGGGAACGCTGTTGTCAGGAGTGATTGCGGCGATTCTGGACTTCTTTATATTTGCGGTGGACTATAATCGTACCGAGTATGTGCAGTTTGAAGACGACGATTATTATTATTATGTGAAAGCGGTTCCCAAAATTGCGGTGACCGCGCCTGACAAGCAGGTGAAAAAGATCAACACCAGGACGGCGAAGCGTCCGCAGCCGGAACATACCGGAAGGCGTGAGGTTCCGACTGACGAGTTCTGGAAATGACTTAGGAGACTTTGATGGAAGCATTAGCGGAGTTTTTCAAAAGCCAGGTGATCCCGTCTATTCCTTACATCCGGATCAATGATGTGGTAGAGGTCATTATCATGGCATTTTTGATCTATCAGCTGATTCTGTGGATCAAAAATACCAGGGCATGGACTCTGCTGAAAGGGATATGTATCCTGGCGGCTTTTTATGCGGCAGCCGTTCTGTTCCAGCTGAATACCATTGTTTATCTGGTGGGACGGTCGTTAAATGTGGTAATTATTGCAGTTGTGGTAATTTTTCAGCCGGAGCTGCGCCGGGCTTTGGAACAATTGGGCCGGAAAAATATGCTGTCCGGCGTTTTTGGTCCGGACTCCTCCCGTGAAGTCGATGCTTTTACGGAGCGAACGGTGAATGAAATCGTAAAAGCTTCCTATGAACTGGGCAAGGCGAAGACAGGAGCCCTGATTGTGATAGAAAATAAGATGGCGCTGACAGAGTATGAGCAGACAGGTATTGCGCTGGACGCTGTTCTGACCAGTCAGCTGCTGATTAATATATTTGAACATAATACCCCCCTTCATGACGGGGCGGTGGTCGTCCGGGGTAACCGGGTGACTTCGGCCACCTGCTATCTTCCCCTGTCTGACAATATGCTGATCAGCAAGGATCTGGGTACCAGACACCGGGCCGGGATCGGAATCAGTGAGGTAACGGACAGTATGACCGTGATCGTGTCGGAAGAGACCGGCTATGTTTCGCTGGCCGGAGAGGGCAGGCTGATTCACGGAATCGGCGCGGATGTCCTGAAAGCGCAGTTGATGACGCTGTGCGAAGAGGTTTCGGAGCGCAGATCCTTCAGGCTGTGGAAAGGAAGGGGCAGAAATGAAAAAACTTCTGATCAATAACTGGATTTTGAAGCTGTTCGCCCTTCTGGCGGCCGTGGTTATGTGGCTGGTGGTCGTGAATGACAATGATCCCCAGATTCCTTATCCGATCAATAACGTTCCGGTGGAGATCGTCAACGACCAGGTATTTGCTGAAAATGATATGGTATACTGGGTGACGGAGGGCATGACAGTCAATATTCGTGTCAATGTGCGGCAGACTGTGACCAAGCAGCTGAAAGCTTCGGATTTTAAACTGACGGCCGACTGTACAAACTGGCATCCGGGATTTCCCACCATCCCTATCCAGGTGGAGGTGGTAAATAATAAATCTTATTATCAGTACAGCGATATTACCCTGAGCAGTTCTTTTGTTAAGATTCAGGCGGAAGATCTTCAGACGAAGACTATGGAGGTGGAGATTCAGACTATAGGCGAGCCGGCGGAAGGGTACACGCTGGGGGCGCTGAACTGTTCGCCTGAGCAGGTGGAGGTGAAAGCGCCGGAATCTGTCATGAAACTCTTGAAAAAAGTGGTTGCTTATGTCAAAATAAAGGATGCCATGGGAGATGTGCAGGAGGTCAGCGAGCTGGTTCTGTACGATGGGAATAATGAGGTGATTGTGCCTGAGGAGTCTAAAGTGACTCTGAGCGAGACCGAAGCTACGGTGTCGGCGGAGATTCTGAAAACGAAGACGATTCCCGTGGTGGTGACGAATATCACCGGCCAGCCGGCGAGTGGGTTCCGTTTTACGGAGGCGAACTGTTCCATATCCTCTGTTACAATTGCCGGCACCAAATCCGCGATCAACGGAATTTCGGGTGTGATTCTGGATGCGCCTCAGCTGGATGTAGAAGGCGCCGCCGAGAATGTGTACGTCGATTTGAATGTGGAGGATTTCCTCCCGGAGACGGTGCGGCTGATAAACATGGAATCCAATGTTGCTCAGATTGAGCTGGTGGTAGAACAGCTGGGTGAAAAGAGGTTCTCCGTACCCACCCGGAATGTGCTGATTCAGAATCAGGCGGAAAATATGGAATATGGATTTGTGAACGACGCGATTACGGTTATGGTTGTAGGGCTGCCGGAGGATCTTGCGCTTCTGGATGAGTCACAGCTGGCCCTGTCTGTGAACGCGGACGGTCTGGAACCGGGCGAGCAGGCGGTGACGGTAGATGTCTCATTGCCGGAGACCTATGAGCTGAGAGGCGCGATTCAGACAACCCTGGAGGTCCGGGATATTCACGATGTTCAGGATGAGTCAGAGTCAGAAACGGAATCAGAGGATGAATAAAATGCATCAGGACGCAGACTCAGGGTTTGGAAAGTAAATCCTGAGCGCTCATTGCGAAGCCCCGGGAGGGGAGTTGCGGAACTATATTTGGAGGGGTTCAAAATGGTAAGTCAGAAATTAACAATCAAAAATCCCACAGGTCTTCATCTGAGACCGGCCGGAGTTTTATGTACGGTAGCGATGGAGTTCAGATCCTCTATCACGTTCCAGTATAAGCATATCACGGCAAATGCGAAAAGTGTTCTGAGCGTGCTGGGTGCATGTGTCAAATATGGAGACGAGCTGGAGTTTTTCTGTGACGGCGAGGACGAGAAGGAAGCTTTGGCGGCTGTTGTGGCCGCGGTGGAAGACGGGCTTGGGGATAAGTAAATCTAGATTCAGGAGGACACAGGTTCATGTTAAATTATCAGAGATATAAAAGGGTTCCTTTGATCGAACTGCCGGACAGACAATGGCCGGACCGTCAGATTGAGAAAGCGCCGATATGGTGCAGTGTGGATTTGAGAGACGGAAACCAGGCCTTGATCGAGCCGATGGTGGTGGAAGAAAAGATTGAGATGTTTAACCTGCTGGTAAAGCTGGGTTTTAAAGAGATCGAGATCGGATTTCCGGCGGCATCCCAGATCGAGTATGATTTTCTGCGTCAGCTGGTGGAGAGGAAGCTGATTCCTGACGATGTGGTCGTTCAGGTGCTGACCCAGTGCCGGGAGCATCTGCTTACCAGAACTTTCGAGTCTCTGGAAGGAGTTAAACAGGCTATCGTTCATATTTATAATTCCACGTCGACATTGCAAAGAGACGTGGTGTTTCATATGGACAGAGAAGAGATTAAACAGATTGCCACGGACGGCGCGAAGATGGTGAAAGAATATACGGCGAAGTTTCCGGGAAAGATTTATATGGAGTATTCGCCGGAGAGTTTTACCGGGACAGAGGTGGAGTATGCCCTGGAGGTCTGCACTGCGGTGCAGGATGTGTGGCGGCCGACCCCGGATAATAAACTGATTGTCAACCTGCCTTCTACGGTGGAGATGACGACGCCAAACGGCTATGCGGACCGGATCGAGTGGATGAACCGAAACTTTAAGGATCGGGACTGCATCACGTTAAGCGTTCATCCTCATAATGATCGGGGAACCGGCGTGGCCTCAGCGGAGCTGGCGCTGCTGGCAGGGGCTGACCGGGTTGAGGGAACGCTGTTCGGCAACGGAGAGCGGACCGGAAATGTGGACATTCTGAATATCGCTTACAATATGTTCTCTCAGGGCATTAATCCGGAGCTTGCGATTGAGAATATCAAAGAAATCAGCGAGATTTATGAGCGTTGTACAAAGATGAATATCCATCCCCGTCATCCTTATGGGGGCAAGCTGGTATTTACCGCTTTTTCCGGCTCCCATCAGGATGCCATCAATAAAGGCGTACATGCCATGCAGGAACGGAACAGTCAGATCTGGGAAGTTCCTTATCTGCCCATCGACCCGTCGGATATCGGCAGAGAGTATGAACCGGTGGTTCGGATCAACAGCCAGTCCGGTAAAGGCGGCGTCGCGTTTGTGATGGATACCTTCTATGGATTCAAGCTTCCGAAGGGTATGCATAAAGAGTTTGCCGATGTGATCCAGAAGATTGCCGAGGTGCAGGGCGAGGTAGCCCCCGAACAGATTATGGAGAACTTTAAGACGAGTTATCTGTCCGCCAAGGAACCGTTCAACTTTATTCGCTGTGAAACCATTGATGTGGGCGGCGAAGGCGGCGAGTCTGATACTAGGTGCAAGCTGACCTTTAAATATCGCAGCTCCATTGAGGTGGTGGAATCCGAGGGTAACGGTCCTATCGACGCGGTGCGTAACGGCATTTATAAGAGAACCGGCATCGATGTGAAGGTGCTGGATTATTCAGAACATGCGTTAAGCTCCGGCTCTCATGCTTCTGCAGCGGCCTATGTGCATCTGATGGACAACGTGACGGGCCGTGCTACCTATGGCGTGGGTGTGAGCGCCAATATTACCCGCGCTTCCCATCGGGCAATATTCAGCGCACTGAACAGGCTGTTTGATTGAGAATGGACGACAGACAGAACTTGATGTGAGAAAGAAGAGGGCAAAATTTTGAGTAGAGTAGCGATCGTTACGGACAGTAACAGCGGGATTACCCAGGCTTATGGAAAAGAGCTGGGCATTGCCGTAATTCCGATGCCTTTTTATATCAATGGCGAAGCCTATCTTGAGGATATTAATCTGACTCAGGAGCAGTTTTATGAAAAGCTGACGGAGGGAGCGGAGATTTCTACGTCCATGCCTTCCGCCGGAGATGTGCTGGAGCTGTGGAACAGTCTGTTAAAGGAGTATGATGAGATCGTCCATATCCCTATGTCCAGCGGCTTAAGCGGCTCCTGCCAGACGGCGATGATGCTGGCGGAGGATTTTGACGGAAAGGTTCAGGTGGTGGACAACCAGAGGATTTCCGTTACCCAGAAACAGTCGGTTCTGGATGCCATCACGATGGCAGAGAGAGGCATGGATGCCGTTCAGATTAAAGAGTATCTGCTGAAAACGAAATTTGATTCTACCATATACATTACGCTAGCAACCCTGAAATACCTGAAAAAGGGCGGAAGAATCACGCCTGCGGCTGCTGCTCTGGGCACGCTGCTGCGCATCAAGCCGGTTCTTCAGATTCAGGGGGAAAAGCTGGATGCATTCGCCAAGGCCCGCACCTTGAAACAGGCCAAGACGATTATGATTGAGGCGATTCAGTCGGACTGCAAAAACCGGTTCCATGCGGCGGAGGATGCCCATGATGTCTGGCTTCATATGGCGTATACCGGAACAAGGGAAGAAATCGACGTATTTAAGGCCGAAGTTCAGACTGTGTGGCCGGAGCATCAGATCATGGTGGATCCGCTTTCATTAAGCGTTTCCTGCCATATCGGTCCGGGAGCCATTGCCATTACGGCTACGAAGAAGATGGAATAGATCAGGATATTAAGGTTCCACTCACTCGCGAAGAAGCGAAATGAGATGGAACCTTAAATATTAAATCCATCCGCCGTCCAAAGCGATGACCTGACCGGTGAGGTAATTACTCTTATAAGCCAGGTGGTAAACCAGGTCGGCAACCTCTTCGGCTTTGCCAAGCCGGCCCGAAGGGATCTCGTCGATGAGGGCCAGCAGTTCATCGTCCTCCATCCAGTGATTCATTTCCGTATCGATAGCGCCGCAGGCTACGGCGTTTACCTGAATGCCGCTGGGGGCCAGTTCCTTGGCCAGCGCTTTGGTGAGCGCGTTGATGCCGCCTTTCGTGGCGGAGTAGGCCGCTTCGCAGGAGGCGCCCATATTGCCCCAGACAGATGAGATGTTGATCAGCTTTCCACTGTGTTTTCTGATCATGCCGGGGATTGCCAGCTTACAGCAGTTGAAGACGGAGGTTAAATTGGTGCGCAGGATTCTGTCCCAGTCTTCCGGTTTCATGTCCTGCAAGAGACCAATATAAGAAATGCCCGCATTGTTGACCAGCACGTCCGGGTCACCGAACATTTTCTGAACTTTTGCAAACATTTCTTCGCATTTTTCATAGATGCCCATATCTCCCAGGAATGTCAGGCAGGGAACCTGATAAGATTCAATATCTTTTTTGACCTGTAAAAGCATATCCTCATGGGCAGGATTGACACAGTTGATCGCCACCTGATAACCTTTTTTCGCGAATTTCACTGCGATCGCTTTCCCGATTCCCCGGGAAGCGCCTGTTACGATAACCGTTTTTTTACTCATAAGTTTACCCTTTCTATTTATAGTTCCGCAACTCCCCTCCAAGCCCCCGGACCTGGAAGAATTTCCAGCCGCGCTGCGTCTGTAAATCCTTCCGGGGTTTGTCTGGTCTGTTGCTGTTTTATAGTTTCGCAACTCGTTTCTTCTGATTTCAAGTATACCACTTTTTCTGAAAAAGTTATACATAAACCTGCGGGGCTGTGCTATACTGATTAATGGAATTGATACAAGTAAGGTTTATATTTTAAATATAAAGACGGAAAACTGTCAAAATCATGAATGGAGGCTGAAATACAAATGGAAAAGGAGAAACAGTACGATCTGATTATTATCGGCTCCGGGCCGGCGGGACTTTCCGCGGTTATCTATGCGCAAAGAGCAAAGCTTGATACATTAATAATAGAGAAAGAACTGATGAGCGGAGGCCAGGTAGTGAATACTTATGAAGTAGATAATTACCCTGGTCTGAAAGGAATCAACGGATTTGATCTGGCAATGAAATTTCGAACTCATGCGGAGGAGCTGGGCGCTGTCTTTGCAGAGGATGAGGTAACGGCTGTCGAGAAGTCTGAGACAGGTTTCAGGGTGGTTTGTGCCGGCCATACCTATGCTGCAAAAACGTTGATCGCGGCCACCGGAGCTGATCACAGAAAGCTGGGCGTTCCGGGAGAGGATATCTTTGCCGGGAAAGGGGTCAGCTACTGCGCCACCTGTGACGGCGCTTTTTTCCGCAATAAAACCACGGCAGTGGTGGGAGGCGGAGACGTGGCGGTGGAGGATGCCATCTTTCTGGCCCGGATGTGTGAGAAGGTATATGTCATTCATCGCCGTGACGAGCTGCGGGCGGCTAAAATATTGCAGGAACGGCTGTTTGCTCTGCCAAATGTGGAACTGGTTTGGAACAGCACGGTGGAGCGGATCCATGGGACAAATTCTGTGGAGGAGCTGGAGGTTAAGAATAAGCTGACCGGTGAAGTGAACCGGTTAAAGGCGGACGGCGTTTTTATAGCGGTAGGAATCGTTCCCCACAGCGAGATTTTCACCGGGCTGGTGGAAACGGACGAACAGGGCTATCTGATAGCTGGAGAGGACGGAACAACCTCCGTACCCGGCATTTTCGCGGCCGGGGACGTGCGGACGAAACAGTTAAGGCAGATTGTGACAGCGGTGTCAGACGGCGCAAACGCACTGGCTTCGGTGGAACGGTGGATGCTGGAACATTAATCTTACGAAAAAATTAAGATTTAGTGCCAATTCGTTCCATTGAAGTTTAAGCGGTTGACAAGGAAAAATTCATTTGTTATAATGACGAAGGAAAAGTTAATAATTTTGTAACAATTTCAGCTGACAATATCATATAATAAGTGAAAACACAACGCGCTGTAACCGTAATTGGAGGTACCAATGAAATATAACAATAATAAAAGGGCAGTCATTGCTGCCTGCGCATATGCTACGGCGGCGCTTACCATCGCGTCCGCGCTGCCGATGTCTGCCAGAGCGGCGTCCGTGTCTATTCTTCCGGTGGATTCGGCGCTGGCGGGGATTTCGGTTCCCATGAACAATTATTATGCCAGCAGCCTGACACCGGAAAAGGAACTGAAGGAGTTTTTGGAGACAAAGGTTTCTGCCAATGCAGTTCCTGAGACTGAAAGCCAGGAGTCAGTGACAGCGCCGTCTGAAGAGGCGTCTTCCGCCGAAGGGCTGGCCGGAGCGGCCGCCGTTCAGAATACGACGGAAGCTGAAACAAAGGAAACTGCGACTTCTGTTGCCAGCGAAGGACTGGCCGGCGCGGCAGCGGTTCAAAAGGAGTCGACGGCTGCGGAGACTGAGGCCCCCACAGAGACAGACGCGCCTTCCCCATATGACAATATCGCGATTACCCGGGTGAGCAACTACGTGAATATCCGCGACACGGCCAGCACGGAGGGCGAAGTAGTCGGAAAGATTTACGATAAGGCCGCAGCTACGATCCTGGATACGGTGGACGGTGAGGACGGTCAGTGGTATTACATAGAATCCGGTAATGTAAAAGGGTATATGAAGGCAGAGTTTTTCGTGACCGGAGAGGAAGCGGAGCGGATTGCCAAAGAAGTGGGTACGGTATGGGCGAGAACCACGGCGGTGACATTAAAGCTCAGACAGGAGCCCAGTACGGAGAGTCTGGTTATGACACTGCTGGCCCAGGGCGAGACATATCTGGTAAGAGAAGAAAATATTATTAATGAAGCCGGAGAGAATTTTATTGAGATTCTGGTAAGCGCCGGAGAGACGGAAGAAGACAGTCTGATCGGTTATATTTCCAGCGATTATGCGGATGTTTACGTAGAGTTCGAGGAAGCGATTTCCAAGGAAGAAGAGGAAGCCGAACTGGCCCGGATTCAGCAGCTGAAGGAGGAAGAAGAAGCTGCCAGAAGACGGATTGAGCAGGAGAAGGCGGCTGCGGCAGCTGCTCAGACGACCGCGGCGCCTACGACTGCGGCGCCGGTACAGGCAGAACCTTCCGGCGATGGTTCGAATACAGGAGAAGCTCCTGTCGAAACGCAGGCACCCACGGAAGCGCCTGTGGAGGCTCCGGCACAGCCGCCGGCTGATTCCGGTAACGGCGCGCTCAGGGAAGCGCTTGTGGCCAGGGCGAAGCAGTACGCGGGGAATCTGTCTTATGTATATGGCGGTACCAGCCTAAGTTCCGGCGTGGACTGCTCCGGTTTTACCCAGGCCATTTACCGTGAATATGGAATTTCCATTCCCAGAGATGCTGCCAGCCAGGCTTACGGCGGCACCCGTATCAGCAGAGGAGATCTGCAGCCGGGAGATCTGGTATTCTATTCCAACGGCGGCGGAATCAGCCATGTGGGTATGTATATCGGCGGCGGACAGATCGTTCATGCGGCCAACAGAGCGACCGGCGTAAAGATTTCCAGCATGGATTATTCGACACCGGTGGGATACGGAAGGTATACGCCGTAAATATGAAAAGAAAAACAGACGTCAACAGGTGGGAATAAAGAGCCTGGACGTCTGTTTTTACTTGTATATGCTTTTAACGGCTGATCTCTGAAATCTTTTAGAACTCCGGTTCAATCAGCCCGTAAGTATTTCCTTTTCTCTTATAAACCACGTTCACTTCATCTGTTTCAGAATTTCGGAATACGTAGAAGCTGTGTCCCAGAAGCTCCATCTGTACGCAGGCTTCTTCAGGGTCCATGGGTTTGATGCCGAACCGTTTGGAGCGGACGATCTTGATCTCTTCGGGATCGTCATATTCCTCGTCCACGTAAGCCTGGCTGAAGGAAGCGGCGTTCTGCTTGGAATCGATCAGCTTGGCTTTATATTTTTTCAGCTGACGCTCAATCACCTCTTCTACCAGGTCGATGGAGACATACATGTCGTTGCTGACCTGCTCTGAGCGGATGATGTTTCCCTTTACGGGAATGGTGACCTCGATTTTCTGTCTGTCTTTCTCAACGCTTAACGTGACGATTACTTCCGTGTCAGGTTTAAAATAGCGTTCCAGTTTTCCGATTTTCTCTTCTACGGCGGCTCTCAGTCCGTCGGTGACAGTGATATTCCTGCCTGTGATCGTATAACGCATAAAGTCACTCCTTTGGCTATCCGAGATTTGCGAGACAGATAAATTTACAGTTTATTTGGCTGTCTGCATTGGAATAGTCTATTAATATTATAGCATATTTGTAAAATTTGGCAAGCATATTGTGAGGATAATTATTAAAATTTAAGCGACGATTCCGTTAAGCCGGTGCAAAAGAACGAGCTCCCTGCCCGGAGGCAGCGGAGCCTGTCCTGTGTCAAATATGTAATCTGTTACGACGGATCCGACATCGATTCTGTCGGTTTATCTGTCTGTGATTATTTAAACATTTCCCTGCTCATCTTATCGATCGCTTCAGAGGTGGCTTCATATACGCCCGGGAAGGTGCTCATGGCCAGTCCCTGGGAAGCGCCGGGGATAAAGTATTTGGTGCCGCATTCGTTGCAGGCCCTTCTTACCTCGGCTTCTACCACTTCTTTGGTCCATCCTTCATAATCGATCTTCGCGCTGTCTACGCCGCCCATGAAGGAAATCTGCGGACCATACTTTTTGATCAGCTCAGGAATGTTGTTGGAAGTCATTACGCCCTGCCAGATGTCTACGCCCATGTCGATCATGTAGGGAACCAGGGTGGCGGCATAGGAATCGGAGTGGTGTACCACCAGTTCTACGCCATGCTCTTTGTAATATCCGTAGATTTTTTTGTAAGCGGGCAGATAGAATTCCTCAAACATAACGGGGGAGATAAAGGTAGAGGTCTGGCTGCCCCAGTCGTCATGATGGAATAATGCATCCGGTTTCAGATACTTGCACAGCTGCTCCGCATACTTAAGCTCGAACTCCGTGATATAGTCAATCAGCTCATGCATGCATTCCGGTTCCTCATAGAAATTCATCAGGCAGTTCTGGATCTCCAGCAGATAGTGGCACTGCTCGAATACGCCGGGCGCTACAAATACGGTGGCAAAATACTCATTCCGGTCAATTTTTTCCACTTCTTTAATGAAAGGTTCCCATGCCGCGTCGTCAAACATTACGCTGGGCGCTTTGACATAATCTTTCCAGCGGGTAATGTCTTTGCAGACGATATGCTCCTCGTCATGAATGGGAAACGCGCCGGGGGTACCGGCCGGCCAGCATTTGGTAACGCCCCATTTGTCCACAACAGCCGGGCCGCCAAGCTGGGGTCTGGGATTGCTGGCGGAATAAGGATTTCCGATAATCATGGAAAATGCCTCATACTGGTTTACGAAACGGTCAGGATTTCCGCCCTTGATGGTTTCCAGTAAATTCTGTCTTTTTGTTAACATAATCAGATCCTCCATTCTTAACCTTTTCTTTTTCTTTATTTTAGTATATCAAAAAACATATAAAATTCAAAGTACATATGAATACGAATTTTTGGCGAGTTCAGGATGCTTTTTCGTAAT
>CAJTTU010000033.1:0-407 GCA_910579325.1 uncultured Lachnospiraceae bacterium
AGATCCTGTTTATAATTTATCAATTAAGTTCCCCTTGGATTACATCTGGAAGGAATCTGAGATGTTATCATTGGATTGTATCTCGGCATTAATGTATATTTCGTTTTGTGGTAATAAGGATACATATGAAAAGTTTGTTATAAAAAATCTCGATTTTATATTAGGATATCTCAAACGCAAGACCAAATCACATAAAATATACATAGACGGAAAAAAGAATGCAGTACATGTTGAATATATACTTCGATTGAGTGATATCAAAATAGGAAACGAAGAAAGTGTTTCTCGATTAAAGTACATATGTAGGACATTACCTATATATGATTTGTATTGTTCAGATGCGTTAAAGCCAATATTGAATTTATTATCTGCCTATACCATACCTGATGATGCCCACAAGGAAATGC
>CAJTTU010000033.1:443-35457 GCA_910579325.1 uncultured Lachnospiraceae bacterium
TTGTAATAATGTTCCATCAGAATTTGACATCACTATGGAACAAAACCATTATGAGCAATTATGAATTTGACACGGTAACAGAATGGTTGGAATACTGGTTCGATATAAGAAAACGTATTTGTTTACTTGCAGACAAGTGTTGTGCCTATTATCAAACACACTTTGCAAATAAATACTTAAATAAATATGAAATCAAGGATTGGTATGAAGCAGATCGCCGGGCCAAAAGAAAAACAGTAGAAGAAGGGTTGTCGCGATTACTCCCCAAGTATTCCATTCATTTTCCAGATGAGATTTATACTACTGACATGTTGAGCTACTATCCCATCATAGTGGATAATTTTGATATGTCATCAGAGAGCAACTGGATTGAATGGCTTATTGGTTGCACCCCATTTGCCAATTCACCTTTTGATTACCTAGTTATTTTATATACAAATGAGTCGGGAAGAGTTAATCCAACTGCTTTACAGTTTCCTAAACGAATGCTTATTGAGGTAAAAAAGGCAATCGAATCAGAAGATTATTCATTACTTGAAAAATTGGCACCTCCTTATCCTGTGGATGTAACTGTACAAATGCTCGATTGTTTTATAGAAAAATATACTTTGCCCGCAGAAAATAAGCCTGATATCAATGTACTTCCTATTGGAGACATCGCAGAAGAGTTGTGGATATATTCAATGTCCAAAGAATTATTGGCAAATCCAGAAGATGCTGTCTACCTTTCAACAGAATTACAACGAATTCAGACCAACGTTTCAGGTATGCTCCATTCATTGGAAGGAAAGTTACCATCAGAAGATATTGACCAAATATCTGATACATGCAAAAAGGTTTTTGAAGGAAACAAATTTGATGATGTTTTATTAAACGAGTTTATAGAGAATTTTGTACAGCAGAACATAAACGCTAAATAAAAAGCAATCTTCATTTGCCAGTTCCAACCAAATGAAGAGTATTTTATTTTTGTCGTGGGCTTGACATACGGATGCCTAAGCTCATGGAAGCGGAAAATGAAGCCATCTTTGTGGAAGTGAAAAACAGAACATGATATAATCCCCTCAAGGGCTATGGTTTGCGCCATAGCGCTTTTCGTATAAGGGAGATGTTATCATGGCACGAAAAAGCAGAAATCATCCTGAATTGACTGTTCCAGTCAGTAAAGATATTGTAGGCTATGTCCGACTATCTGTTCTAAATAGAGATCCCCATGGATCTGTAGAAAATCAGATGCTTATGATTGAAGAATGGGGACGCAACACCAGATCCCCATTATGCGTTACTATATTGACAATAAATTCAGTGGTAAACGTTTTGACCGTCCGGCATTTCATCCTGATCCAGTAGCTGCTGTCATCGTTCGGAAGATTTTTGAGATGGCGGCAAGCGGCACTGGTGTGACCAGTATCGTTTGGTATTTAAATGAGCGGTGCCTCCCCACACCGATCCAGTACGCCAGGGGTCACGGTTTGGATGGAAACTTTGGCGATGGTAATGGTAGCTGGAACAGCCGATCCGTAAAGTACATCCTTACTAATCGCATATACACGGGGATGCTGGTACAAGGAAAGGAAAAGCGAGCGATGGAGGCCACCCATGAACCGCTGATTGATTCCGCTAAGTTTGATGCCATTCAAAAAGCATTCCGGGCCAGAGCATACAATGTGGTTCCACAGGGACAGTCAGCAGATAACATTCTGAAGGGCAAGGTGATATGCGGGTGCTGCGGCGGAAAGATGCAGCGCAAGCGCGGCACCAGCCATACTGATTGGTGCTTTTTGACCTGCATCACCAAGAATCGTCTAGGGGCTGATAAATGCACCGGGATGTATGCCCGGGAGGAGGATATTTTCAACGTTATCTATCGGCAGTTGAAAGACTATGTAAATGAACATTATATCACAAATTCAGCACATAAGCAGCAGATTCAAGAGTACACGATTCAAATTGCTGATTTTACACAGTGCAAGACAACAGCTTGGATCAACGCAATGGAGCACTATGAGAAGTATGTGCAAGGAGAAATCAGGTAGGAAGATTTTCACACAGTACAGGATATTGCGAATCAGGCAAAAGTGGCTCTTATTCGGGTTACAGAGGGCAAGGCTGCCTATGAAAAGCAATACGCCACATTCCGCAAGCTCCTTTCTGCCAGTGGTAGGGATATTCCGCTCAGTGAGATTGTGGGCTGTATTGATAAGATTGTAGTAGACGGCGGAGGGAAGATTGTGGTAAAATGGCATCAGATTAGCAATTAAGGATTTTTAGATAGTTGTTTCGACATATATATTCTACATTTGTACAGGGAAGGAGGTTGGGCGATAGTTTTTGCTTAGAAGATTATGTGAGTTTTTCAACTGACAAAATAGAAGTCCAAGTTAAATGCGGCAGGTTTGAAGGGCAATAGATACGAATAGATAAAACGTGGAGGTAAAATGAACATACATTTGTTATCAGCAGTTGAAAGTGTTGCAGAAACTGTAACAAATCAACCAACTATTACGGCTTCGTTCTGGAGTGCAACCAATATCGTAGTGACTATTTTGGTCGGATTAATTACAGCTATAGTTACATGGAAAGCTGCAAAGGCAAATGTTAACGAAAGATCTCTTTCATACAGTTTGAAAATTCACCCTATTTTAAATAGCAAGTTTCCAGCTAAAGAACACGCCTCTTGGCAAAATATTAGAATTACGTACAATAATGTGGTATTAACCAATCCTTGCTTAGTTTCACTTGAAATTATTAACACTGGTAACAAGGGAATTGAGAATCCTCCCATTCTCGTCAGTAATAAAGAAAATATTGAAATGATTCCGCTGGAAGTAGAGAACATCCCAACAGGCTACATATGGTGTATTGAGTCTGACAGTTCTGTCTCATGTAAAGTTTCTGCCTCTTTAATAAATCCAAAGCAAAAATTACGTGCAAGTTTTTTTATGAGTGCTAACCCGCAACAACCTCTGGATTTTTCTTGTGCAATGTGCGATCTGCAATGTCATGAAATAACAGGAACTGATGTGGTTAGGGAAAACGTATCCATTCGCACTAATATTCCGTATAGTGTGCTTTTAGGTGGATTTGCTATACTTTTGCTGCTTATTTTCCAGTCGGATGTTATGAGAAATCTAAGTTACTTTTTCCTTGATACTTTTAGAGTTCCTGCGATATTCTTTGAGTTATATGTAATTGCAATACCAATAGTAGCGCTGTTTTTATCTTACTTGGTTCCTTACAAATTGAATATATGGATTAGCAGGCACCGATTTGCATCCGGCATAATTTGTTTAGTAATATTCTTTCTCGCCTCTTTTTTATTGTATATAATATTAAATGATATTTGGATTTACCGTTTTAATGTACAACTAATTATTGGTATTATTTCTGTGATCCTTTACTCCAGCGTATTGCATCTTTGCCATTATATGAAAAAGTGAGACATTATGGCAATAGCATGAAACCGATAAAGTGGGCTAGGCCGAATATCTGATAGATGTTAAATTAGTTTACTAATTAATAAAATATTGTGTCTTGGGCTTGACATTCGTGTGACGGATATCATGGAGACGTATTCTTTTAACGCCGGATTTATAGGAAAGTTTTTTTAATATATAACGAGTGAGATGAACTGAAAATGGATGGGGTTAATTTGAGTACGGCTGCCGTAATATTGTAAATATATCAAGCAAAACGTATCAAATGATGCAATTCAGGTGTAGGAAATAAAGAAAGCAAGGACTCGCAGCGAGCTTGAAATAAGATTAAGGAGATTTGTATGGGTCAGTTAAAAGATAAGGAATATAAAAGATTTGAAGATATAAAACATATCAGAAATGACAGAAGTGAATTTTGGTCAGCCAGAGAACTGGCTCCTGCGTTGGAATATAATAAATGGGAAAATTTTCAAAAAGTTATTAAACGAGCTATGATGGCCTGTGAAAACAGTGGTCATATAATTGAGAACGATTTTCCTGAGGTCAGGAAAATCGTAAGTGCTGGCGCAACGAGTAAACCTGTTAAGGATTATGAGCTTACGCGTTATGCATGTTATTTAATTGTACAGAATGGTGATCCACGCAAAGAAGTGATTGCTTTGGGACAAACATATTTTGCTATTCAAACATATCGTCAAGAAGTGGCAGATCATTTTAATGAATTGGACGAAGACAGGAGACGTTTGGTAGTGCGTGGTGATATTAAGCAGTGGAATCAGCTTCTTGCGGAAACAGCATATGATGCAGGCGTCATTACAAGCGAAGAATTTGCGATTTTTCAAAATGCCGGATATATGGGATTGTATGGAGGTTTGGATGTTGATGATATACACAGGAAAAAGGGTTTGGAGGTAGGCCAAAAAATTCTTGATTATATGGGAAGTACAGAACTTATTGCTAACTTGTTTAGAATATCGCAAACAGAGGAGAAATTGCGAAAAGATGAAATTACTGGTGCAGGAGCGGCGACAGCTACCCATTATATGGTTGGAAAAGAAGTGCGAGGAGCCATTGAAAAAATAGGGGGTACAATGCCGGAAGATTTACCAACACCAGAAAAAAGCATTCAGCAGGTTGAAAAGGAACAGCTTGCTAGATTAAAGGCGAAAGCAAAGGCAGGAAAACTAATGTTGGATGAATAAGCGTTTACCGGCACTGGTAAACAGAAAGAGATTATGCTAAACTTGAGGAAAGCGTGCGAAAGCAAGTGCTGGCAGGTAGACGGGGCAAAAGAATAGCTTTGAAGAGCGTGAGGCACTTGATTAAAAGCAGGTCTCACACTTTGGTATGCGGTACGAATTATGTAATTCCTATAAAGCTTTTAATTCGTTATTGTGCGTCCGAATGAAAATATCCTGTAATTCCTGCTTGTCTCTGATGTCGCTGGATAGTTTGATGCATTCGTTCAGCTTTCCGGATAAATCAAGGTGTCCTTCGGCTATATGAATTGAACCGGATGAATGGAACAGGAGCGCCTGAACAGTAAGCCGGGAAACGCTGATTCTCCTTGCAATCCTCCCGCGATAATAGTATACTGAATCCAGCGCCGCAGGTCGGCGGCGCGCGACAATTTTCCCAGAGGTTTGGAAGGACGGATGACGAAAAGACTGGTTGGATTTATGAAAACGAACAGCGCCGTGATTTTATTTTTTGCGGTGTTTTTATTGTATGGGCTGCTGACGGTCAGGGATTACGGCATTTCCACCGACGAGCTGATCGAGCGGGAGAGCAGTTTGATTACCTATCGCTATATGGTGCCTTCCGTGGCGGACGTGGTGACGGAGACGGTGAATTTTCCGGAACTGACGCCGCTTTTGGAGTATAAGGACCGTTATTACGGCATGGCGGTGCAGATTCCGGCGGTGGTTGTAGAGCATCTGTTTGGATTTCATCTGGATATCCGAAAAGTATTTCTGATGCGGCATGTGTACAATTTTCTGATGTTCTTTGCGGCGACGATATTCTTTTACAGGCTGTGCAGGAAGCTGGATTATGGAAAGTGGATGTCCCTTCTGGGGGTGTCCATATTGATTCTGACCCCCAGGATTCTGGCTCATGCCTACTATAATATCAAGGACATGATGTTTTTGTCCGTGTTTGTGATTACCCTTTATTTTGGTTTTTTGTGTATAGAAACTTTTTCCTGGAAGAGACTGGTTCCTTTTGCTTTTTTTGGAGCCCTCTGTACCAATATCAGAGTGGTGGGGGCCATGGTGGTGGCGGTCTGCCTGGTGACAGCCTTTGTGAAAAGCCTGTTTGGGGAGGAGTGGAAGCGAAGTTTTTGTTACTGTTTGGCGACGGCGGCGCTCTGTTTCGGATTTTATTATATGATGACGCCGATTATCTGGCATGACACCTGGCGGCAGATTCTGAACCTGATGGATACGTTTTCCAATTATGTGGTCTGGTATACCCGCACCTATTTTATGGGGGAGTATATCCTGTCCACGGAGCTGCCCTGGTACTATCTGTTTGTGAATATCGGAATTACCACGCCGGTGTTTTATCTGGCGATGTTTGTGTGCGGCGGGGCGGCGCTTACAGTGCGTACTGGTAAAGGACTGACGGCCGGACGAAAGCCGGAAGGAACGGACTGGTACTATATCGGTCTGGCGGTAAATCTGATTGTTCCTTTTGTCTATGTGCTGATCAGCAGGCCGGTGCTGTATAATGGATGGCGGCATTTTTATTTCGTTTATCCGATGATGGTGCTGGTGATGCTGTATGGGATCGGCGTGCTGGGGCGGTTGTTATGGAACCTGCAAGGGAAAAGTGCTCAAAGCCAAAAGCATCCTCTGGCTGTGGCTTATGGCGTCGCTGTGGCAGCCAGCGTGTTGTCTGTGGGGATATGGATTTGTCGGAATCATCCCCATGAATACGCCTTTTTTAACCGGATTGCCCTGCCCTATGTGACGGAATACTTTCAGAAGGATTACTGGAACGTAAGCCAGTATGAGCTGCTTCGGTCTGCCTGTGAGCAGGACGGACGGGAACAGATCAAGGTGTGGGTTCTGCCGGAGAATGCCATCGTGTTCCAGCCGCCGGAGCACAGGAACCGGATTAAGCAGGTGGTGAATCAGGATGACGCAGACTATATCGTAACGGCTTACACGGCCTCCTGTGAAGAAGAACGGCTGCCCCAGTATTATTTGTACTACGAGCAGAAGGCCGTCTGGGTGGACGGCGTTAAGATCAGTTCTCTGTTTCGCCGCGCCTATGACCCGGCGCTGCGGTCAGTGCTGGAGGAAACCGGGGATGTTCTTCGGTACAATGTGAACGGCGTAACCTGGGAAATGCGCTGCGAGGGGGACGAGACAGTCCTGCATGGCAGCAGCCAGGCGGAGCTGGTCATGGATAAATTGTTTATTCAGGAAGCCCGGGGAACGGATGGACGGCTGATGGAGACGGTGCAGGTTCTGGTGTCGGAGGACGGGGAGCATTATACCCCGCTGGAGCTCAAACAGGAATTTGCCTCGGCGGAAAACGAAAGGACCGCAGTTTATCAGGGACAGCCGGTCACGGACATAATGATCCGGCACAAAACCGTGGAGGAAGCGGCATTTTCCGTCAGTCTGCTGACGGGAAGGCTGCCGGGGGAGGAAGCTGCGGCTTCGCTGTCGGTCATCGATTCGGCTTCTGCTTCGCTCCGGGAGGATCAGACGCAGTATGCCTATGACGGCAACCAGGAAAGCCGCTGGACCAGCGGAACGGCCCAGACGGAAGGGATGTTTTATCAGGTACGGCTGAAAAGTACGGTTACCTTTGACAGTCTGGTGCTGGATTCTTATACGAGTTCCGGAGATGAGGGGAGGAATCTGGTGATTTCCCGTTCTGACGATGGAAAAGAGTGGATTCCCATAGACGCGGCCACTCAGGATGGGATTCTTTACACCTTTGCGCCGGTATCCTGCCGGTATCTCCGCCTGGAAGTGGGGGCGGTGGATACGGAGAATATCAATAACTGGTCGATTCATGAAATCGGGTTTATGACGGAGACAAGGGCGGAATAAAAGATAAAAGGATAAAGCACTGTCGAGGGTGGTTTAAAAGGAAAGTGTACTTCAAAATAGAGACGGAAGAAATAAGATAACGGGAGGTGTGTTGGGGATGGATACGGAACTGATGAAATCAAAAGCGTCGGTCTGCGCACTGATATTTTTTGTCGCGCTGTTTCTCTACGGCTGTTTTGCCTTTAACGATTACGGTATCTCAGTGGATGAAAATGTAGAGCGGAACACCTGTCTTGTAACTTATAAGCATCTGGTTCCCTCCGTGGCGGATATTGTGACGGACTCCGTGAATTTCCCGGAGATCGAGGCACTGGATACGTATATTGACAGGTATTATGGGGTGGCGGTGCAGCTGCCGACGGTGGCGATGGAGCATCTGTTTGGGTTTCGTCTGTCGCTCAGGACGGTGTATCTGATCCGGCACTTCTATACTTTTTTGCTGTTCTATGGGGCGGCGGTTGCGTTTTATTTCCTGGGAAAGCGGATCACAGGGAGCCGGTGGGCAGCGCTGTCCGGCGTGGTGATGCTGGCGCTTTCCCCCCGGATGCTGGCGGAATCTTTTTATAATATCAAGGATATCGTGTTTCTGTCCTTTGTGATTTATAACCTGTATGCCGGCGTCTGCTTTCTGGACAGGCCAACGGTGAAAAAGGGCATCGTGCTGGCGGCTGTTTCGGCGCTTTGTATCAATGTGCGGGTAGTGGGAGCCGTGGTGCCGGCGTCCTGCCTTGTTGTAGGGTTTGTTAAGGAAATCGCGGGGCTGTTCGCAGGTTCAAGAGAAGACGCGCATTTAAAGCAAACCGTATATCCGAAAACAGCGGTAAAAAAATTCGTCATGGCCTGTTTACTGTTGGCTCTGGTTCTGGCGGTGAGCCTTGGCTTTTACATCCTTTCCCTGCCGGTTCTGTGGAAAAATCCGATTGCGGAGCTGGTAAATACGGTAAAGACCTTTTCCAATTTTACCAACTGGAATGATATTTTCTGGTACAGAGGCTTTCCGGTCCGGGGAAACAATCTGCCCAGAAGCTATCTGTTCGTATGGATTTTTATTTCTACGCCTGTTTTATACCTGGCCTTGTTTGGGCTGGGAATCGCCGAGCGGTTTGCGGCATGGGTTGGAGCGGTATGGGGTGCGGTTCGGGGAAGGAAGAATCCTGAGACATTTCCGGCGTTCTGGAATCATATTTTCTTTGCCATGGTGCTGGTGATCCCACTGTGTTACGTGGTACTGCGCAGGCCCACGCTGTACAATGGCTGGCGGCATTTTTATTTTCTTTATGCCGTGATTATGATTTACGCCGTGTACGGGGCTTTGTTTTTATGGCGGCTGGCCGCGGGATGGGATGAGAAACGCAAAAGTGGAAACCAGGGAAAAATCGCCTGCATCACTTTGCTGTCTCTCTGTATGGCTGTAACCTTCGGCTGGATGATTAAAAACCATCCTTATGAATACATGTATTTCAATCCCTTTGTGCGGAACTACGCTCTCCATAATTTTGAACTGGATTACTGGGCCGTGTCGGAGGCAGAGCTGTTCCGTTATATCTGTGACCATGACGACAGAGAGGAAATCAGACTCTGGTGCACCTTCAGCGATTACTATAAATCGCTGTCAATGCTTCCAAAGGAGGACCAGGCCCGGCTGGTTTACACAGATATTCCCATGGAGGCGGACTATGCGGTTTGCCGGGATCTGATGAAAACCAGTATCGAGCAGATGGAGCGGCAGTTTGCTTTTGAGGAGGTACATTCCATCGTCGTGGATGGCCGGGCGATCAACTCCGTGTTCCGGCGTACCGATGCTGCCGTGATGAAAAGCATGGTGACTGTGAAAAGCGACGGACTGTTCTGCAATGGCGACGGAGCCGTCTGGAAGCTGGCGCAGAACGCCCGGGAAACAGAGCTGGTATCTGATCTGGGCATGGGAATCGATCTGACAAAAATTTCCGTACGCCATGATAACCCCTCTTTTCTGGAAGGGGTTCGGTTTTATGTTTCCGCGGACGGGCAGAACTGGACGGAGCTGCCATTGGCCGAATATAACGCGGATTATATTCTCTATAGCAGAAAGACAGTCTTTCAGGGGAATGGACGGGCGCGATATCTGAAGCTGACGGGCCCGGACGGGTTTTCGCCGGATGATTCCCTGGATCTGAATCTGGAAATTGAGCTGTTTGCGGACAGGGAAGATCAGACGGAACTGACATTTCCTTCGATGATCGAGCGGGTGACCGGACATGAAAATCCGGTGGCGTCGGCGCTTGCTGTGGACGGGAATCTGACGACCCGGTGGCAGTCGGAGGATGTGCAGAGACAGGGCATTGCCTTTGATATTGTGCTGAATGATCTTTATTTCCTGTCCGGCGTCCGGCTGGATACCGGGGAGTCGTCCGGTGAATATCCGAGGGCGCTGCGGATTTTTGCCACGAAGGATGAAGCGGAGTGGACGGAGCTTCCGGTGGAAAGCAATGATCAGATTTTCTTTACATTCCCTGAGACCGAGGTAAAGGCCCTCCGGCTGCTCACCGGGAATATGGACGGCATGGACGTAAAAGAGCGATGGTCTATCTATGAGATTTCGCTGATGCGGCGGGCAGAGTAACGCTGAGGGAGGTACGGTTTTTCTGCCTGTTTGCGCGACGGGTATAAGAAATGGTGAAAGACAGGATTGTTTCAGAGTGACGAGGCGACATCCATAAGGATTGCCTTCACAATAAATTATATTTTTGATGACGAGGTGGACTGATATGGTAAAAGAGAGATTAAACCGGTTGAGAAAGCTGATGGCGGAGAAGGAAATTGACGCCTATCTGATTCCGTCGGGAGATTATCATGGCTCTGAGTATGTGGGAGAGTATTTCCGGCTCAGGGCCTATATGTCCGGTTTTAAAGGCTCTGCCGGAACCCTTCTGGTGACCGGTGACTGGGCCGGGCTGTGGACGGACGGCCGGTATTTTATCCAGGCGGCAAAGGAGCTTGCGGGCAGCGGCATCCAGCTGATGAAGATGGGAGAGCCGGATGTGCCCACGGTGGAGGAATACCTGGCGGAACATATCCGGGAAGGCGGCTGTCTGGGCTTTGACGGCCGGGTGGTCAGCGTGTCGGAAGTGCGGGAAATGGAAAAAGCGCTGAAGAAAAAACAGATTCGTTTTTACGGCGCCGAAGACCTGGCGGGAAGTCTGTGGACGGACCGCCCCCAGATGCCGAAAGAGCCGGCGTTTTTCCTGAAAGAGCAGTACAGCGGCAAAAGCGTGGCCGAAAAATTGAAGGAGCTGCGGGAGACGATGGAAGAAAAAGGGGCGGATTACCATATACTGACCGCCCTGGACGAGATCGCCTGGCTGTTTAATATGCGGGGAAACGATATCAGATGTACGCCGGTGGCGCTGGCTTATGCGGTTATTGGCAGAGAGCAGGCGTGGCTGTATGTTCATGAGGAGATACTGAACGATGAGCTGCGGCAGCAGCTTGACGCCGTGAACGTATCCATCCGGCCTTATGACGGGCTGATTGATGATGTGGAGACGCTGAAAGGCAGGGGAAAAGTCCTGATCGATCCCTATCGGCTGAATGACGCGATTTATGAAACGCTTGACCCGGAGCAGACGGTCGAGGCGGAGAATCCCTGCCTGCTGAAAAAAGCGGTAAAGAATCCTGTGGAGATGGAAAATGCCCGTCTGGCCCATTTGAAAGACGGGGCGGCTATGGCGAAGTTCTTGTGCTGGGTGAAAACCAATGTGGGAAAAATCCCGATGACGGAAGTTTCGGTGGAGCAGTACGTGGATCAGTGTCGGGCGGAGCAGGAGGGCTTTCTGGAGCTGAGTTTTGACACGATTTCCGCTTATGGAGGAAACGGAGCCATGTGTCATTACAAAGCGACGGAGGAAAATTGCGCCGCAGTGGAGCCGAAAGGCTTTTTACTGGTGGATTCCGGCGGACAGTATATGGAGGGGACCACGGACATTACCAGAACCATAGCGGTGGGGCCGGTGACAGATGAGGAACGGCTGCACTATACGCTGGTGTTAAAAGGCATGATTAACCTGGCGCGGGCGAAGTTCCTGAATGGCGTCCGGGGCATTGGCCTCGATTATCTGGCCAGGGAGCCGCTGTGGCAGCGGGGGCTTGACTATAATCACGGCACGGGGCACGGCGTGGGCCATCTGTTAAGTGTCCATGAAAGTCCTAACAGCTTCCGCTGGAAATGGCAGCCGGGTCTGGAAAGCGCGGTTCTGGAGGAAGGCATGATCACCTCTGATGAGCCGGGATACTATGAGGAAAACTCCCACGGCATCCGGACGGAAAATCTGCTGCTCTGCGTAAAAGATGAGAAAAACCAGTATGGCCAGTTTATGCGGTTTGAGACGCTGACTATGGTGCCCATCGATATGGAGCCGGTGGATCTTTCGCTGCTGACGGAGGAGGAGATTCAATGGATCAACGATTATCATCAGGAAGTCTATGAAAAGATTTCTCCCCGGGTGACGGAGGATGTGGCACAGTGGCTGAAAGAAGCTACGAAGCCTGTGGCGAAATAGATAAGCAATGAAACCTCTCTGTGCCTGTTTTTGTGTCTCCTGGGAAAGCGTTTCATAAGATCAGGCACTGAGATTTTGTGCATATAAGAAGATAAACGGAAGTGTTTTTGTTTCTTTGTCTGAATGGTTTCAGATATGGACATAAAACGCATAAGGAGAGGCTATGAACACGGAAGAAGAAAAGAATCAGCTTTCTGATTTTTTCCGGGAATTAAAATATAGGGAGGACCCCAAGCACCCGCTGACGGAGGAAGAACGGCTGTCCGGCGCGTTGACGCCGCTGCTTCGCTGGTACGGCGAGAATGCCAGGGATCTTCCCTGGCGGCGGCAGCCGGCTCCTTACCCGGTCTGGGTGTCCGAGATTATGCTGCAGCAGACCAGGGTGGAGGCGGTGAAGCCATACTTTGTCCGTTTTATGGAAGCCTATCCTGAGATTTCAGACCTGGCCCAGGCCGAAGAAGAACAGCTTTTGAAGCTGTGGGAAGGGCTGGGCTATTACAGCAGAGCCAGAAACCTGAAAAAGGCGGCGCAGGCGGCGGTGGAGCAGTATGAAGGCTGTCTGCCGGCAGATTTTGAGAAGCTGAAAAAGCTGCCGGGAATCGGACCCTACACGGCGGGGGCCATTGCGTCAATCGCCTATCAGATTGCCGTGCCAGCGGTGGACGGGAATGTGATGCGGGTCATTATGCGTCTTCTGGCGGACAACGCGGATATCGCCCGGCCGGACGCGAAAAAGCAGGTGGAGCAAAAGCTGAAAAAGGTGATCCCGAAAGACTGCCCCGGAGCGTTTAACCAGGCGCTGATGGAGCTGGGCGCTCTGGTCTGCGTGCCAAACGGCAGTCCCAGATGCGGGGACTGCCCCTGGGAAGGTCTGTGTCTGGCGAACCAGAAGGGCCTGACCGGGGAGATTCCTTTTAAATCTCCAAAAAAAGCCAGAAGGATTGAAGAAAGAACTGTTTTTTTGATTCAGTCGGAGGGGAAGACCGGTGTGCGCAAGAGGGGGGAACAGGGGCTTCTGGCCGGGCTGTATGAATTTCCGTCGCTGGAGGGAAAGCTGGAGGAAGACCAGGTCAGGGAGCGGCTGGAAGAATGCCTGGGGGTAAATGGGACCGGAAAAAAAGACGGGAATGTTGTGAATGGCGCATATGACCGGAACCGCGCAATCGGCGGGAAGGATGAGGATAGCGAAAAACAGATCGTTGAGCGGCTGCCGGAGGCGAAACATGTCTTTACCCATGTGGAATGGCATATGACCGGCTGGCGGTTAAGCGTCCCTGTTTCCGGCTGGGAGCGGCTTAAGCCGCTGTTCGGCCCGCTGATTCCGGCGGACCGGCGGCAGCTGGAGACAGTTTATGCCATTCCATCGGCGTATAAAAAGTATTTTGAATTGGTTTACTGATTGACCCGATTTTTCATCTTTTTAAGGCAGACAGGGCAGCGGTCCGGCTTCCCCGTACAGACTGATCTCATAAATGCTCCAGTTTGCTTCGGCTCCTTCGCAGCCGGGACCCAGGATGAATTTCAGATACCTGCAGTCTGTCGGCGCGAAAAAGTAATTTTCTCCATCCTCCGTCGTGACATCCAATTGTTCCCAGGTCTCTCCGTCAGGGGAATTCCAGATTTCCATATCTGCGGGGCGGTCCCAGGGGCTGTCGCCCAGAGAAAGGGTGACATGGGACAAAGAGCAGCTTCGGCGTAAGACAAGCCGGTATTCCATTCCCGGCCGCTGAGGTTCCTGGGAACTCCAGTGAGTCAGCTCCGTGCCGTCCACAGCCAGAACCACCTGATCGGGATTCAGGTCGGAGGAAACGCCTTCGATCACGGCGGGAATCTCCGTCTGTCCGCCGTCCCTTTGCTGATAAACGCAGACCTCCAGCCGGGCGCTGTTCTGATCCGGGCAGGTGACGCGGATAAAGCGCAGGTCGATACTGTCAAAATGAAAGTCCCATCCCGATACCGTGTCGGCGGCAGTCCAGCGGTTTCCGTCTTCGGATACCTCCACCCGTAAGGATTCCGGAGAAACCGGGCCTTCCTCATCGGGATAAACCATAATCAGGTCGGTGGGTACTGCCTGGGCCAGCTGTCCGGTCCAGACGACGAAGCTGCCGGAGGTTATGGCAGTCTGCTCTGTCGAAAAAGGAGGGTGATCGGAAGCCCCGGAAATATCGCAGTACCAGTCGATATTACCCGCCGTGTATGTTCCTTCCGCCTGTTCCTGTATCAGAAAGCTCTGGAGAGTCTGATCGTAAACCCTCCGGTAGGCGGTGCTCAGCGCCACGCCGTCCACTGTGATCGTGTGAAGAGGCTGATACATGTGCTCCAGTTTAAAATAAGAGCTATCCGGATTGCCCACATGGCGGTCAACCAGGTAATCGGCCCGGGCGGCATTGTCGGTGACGAGAATCCGGTTCTGGCTTGCCGTATCCAGCAGATAGCGGCAGGACTGGGTGCCGTCGTTCATCCATACGGAGAACGGACCTTCGGGCACGGCGCCGCACAGATAGATCAGCTGGTCCCGCTGGGAAACGGCCCAGTAATCCTTCTCAAAATTGTCCTCTATATGTCCTCTGGCCAGCAGGTTAAAGTATGCGTATTCATAAGGGTGGTTGGACAGGACCCAGATACCGGTGAGACAGAGACAGCCGAAAACCGCCGCAAAGAAAAGCTGGCCTGCATGGATTCCCGTTTTCGCAAATTTTTCCGTGCCATGAGAATGGTCGTTAAAAGGCGCAGGAAAAGGGCCGGCAGGTATCGCAAAGCGTTTTAGTTTTTGACATAAGAAGCTCAGTCCGGCTACCGCGCTTAACGCGATAAAAGGGTAGATAAAATAAAAATGTCTCCATCCGTTGTAAAGCGACGGTCTTAAAAGCAGAGCGTAAAGGAGCGGAACGGCGGCCGACAGGAATAAAAACAGTCTGGCGGCGCCCTGACCCTTTATGGAGGGGCTGACGGTATTTTTTGAGTGATTTTTTATGAATGCCGCTATCGCATACAGCCGGGACAGCCAGCCCGTAAAAGCCAGCGCCAGAATGGCAGGAGGCGTGGTGATGCAGATCCATAAAGGCAGGTAGAACCAGGGAAGCCGGTCCGGCCTGTAGGTCTGTCCCAGGAAAGGCACAGTGCCCTCATAACCGCCGTAGCTGGAAAAGGTTTTGACGGTATTGATCATCTCCCCTATGGGATTATGCCAGGTGACCGGCGACAGCAGGATATAAAATCCCAGAGACAGCAGGCCGGTGACAGACAGAATGCTCAGCTGCCGTTTCCAGGTATGGTCGGCCATGCTTTTTAAGAAAGCCGCGGTAAAACAACATACCGGTATAATGGCTCCTACGATCCGGGCATTGGTACACAGAGCTCCGAAAAAGGACAGGAGCAGAATATTTTTAGCAGTGGGCTTTTCAATAAAGCAGACGCCCCGCCAGGCGGCGATCAGGTACAGAGACAGCGTCAGAGAGTCTTTGATATTATAAAAGGAATCCGCCAGAATTCTGGGCGTCAGGATGAAAAAAAGTACGCCCATAAAAGCCAGCCAGTCATTTTTTGTCAGGCAGCGGCACAGCCGGTAAAAACAGAAAGCGGCGCAGAAAAACAGCAGGAAAACATACAGATGTCTCATCAGATAGACATCGTGAAGGCTCATGGTAAAATCCGTCAGGCTTTCCGCCAGTACCAGAGGAAGCTGTGCCGCCGTGCCGTAATAGCGGTAATGATAATCGTGAAGCTCCGGGAGCATATTAAAATTAACCGAGTCCGTTACCAGCGTGCCGTCCTCCGGATGGAGGTATTTCCAGGTCACCAGACTGCTTTCGCGCTCGATGGGTTCGTCCCAGGAAAGGCCGTAGTCATTGTAAGCCTTGAAACCGTAGAATAAAAACAGTATAAATAAGAATAAAGCGGCGATACGTGCCGGATTGTGTTTCATGAAAGCTACCTGTCCTTCTTATGAAAGTTTGAATGAACTGCTGATACCGCCCGCAGGCTAAAGCCGTTTTTCGTCCATGCGTCTGCGCCACTTCCCTTTGTTGTAATAAATCACATACATAACCGTAGTCAGAATCCAGCTGGTGGGATAGGTCAGGATAATCGCCCGCAGCCCTTTATGGAGAGGCAATATGGCGGTGATCCACAGTACCCGGAACACACAGATGCCCACAAAGGTAATGATTAGCGGTTTTACCGTCTCGCCGGTTCCCCGGATGGCCCCGGAAAGAATTTCAATGCAGATGTATGTAATATAGGATGGCACCATAAAGCGCATCATAAACACGCCGGTCTCAATTACCTGGCTGTCCTCCACAAAAAAGCAGTAGAGGGGCCGGCTGAATGTAATGAGCAGGAAGCTGCTGACCAGAGTGATGCCAAAAGAAATTCCCAGACAGACCCGAACGCTTTTTTTCACCCGCTCATATTTTCCGGCTCCATAATTTTGTCCTACAAATGTGGTGATGGCGATGCCAAGAGAATTCTGAATCATCCAGAAAATGCCGTCGATCTTCCCGAATACGGTCCAGGCCGCGATGGTGGCGGTGCCCAGCTCGTTGACGTTGGTCTGTAGAAGCACGTTGGCGAAGTTATACATCACTGACTGAAGACCTACGGGAATGCCGACCCAGAGGATGCTTTTCAGCAGCTTTCCGGAGAAATGAAGCTGCCGGAGGTCCATTCGGTATTCCTCCGTTGTTCTGAATAATGCCGTGATCACCAGCGCCGCGCTGACTGTCTGGGACAGGGTGGTGGCCAGAGCCGCGCCGAACACGCCCCAGCGAAGCACCGGTACGAACAGGATGTCAAGGGCAATGTTCAGCAGGCAACAGATAATCAGCAGATACATGGGCATCCTGGAATTGCCCGCCGCCCGGAAAATGCCGGCGCCCATATTGTAAACCAGAACAGGGATCATGCCGGCAAAGTAGACCCGCATATAGATGAGGGACTGGCCGATAATTTCCCCCGGCGTTCCCATAATCCGTAAAGCCCAGGGAGCGGCGGCGATGCCGATCAGGGTAAACAGCGCGCCGCCGATAACCGCCACCAGTAAAGCGGTGCCGACAGCCTGTCTTGTACCCTCCATCTTTCTTGCGCCGTAATACTGGGAGATAATGACGCCGGCCCCGGAAGAAATACCGATAAAAAATCCGATCACCAGCTTGACCAGAAGCTCTGCAGAACCGCCCACCGCCGCCAGCGCCTGGGTGCCAAGATATTTGCCCACGATAACGGAGTCTGCCGTATTGTAAAGCTGCTGAAAAAAGGTTCCCAGTAAAATAGGGAAAAAGAATAATAAAAGCTGTTTCCAGATTACGCCCTCGGTAATCTGGTTTGTCTTTAATGTCATTTGATTTTCCACAGTCTGTCCCGTCCTTTTTATCTGAATGTATCTGCGGCATACTATACAAACCGATATACCGCATCCGAAAAAAATCTTTGTGATATGAATAGATCTGCAAAGGCTCTCGGAACCATGAGGCTCTGAAAGGCCACGTTCATATTCATATCATATTTTTTTCGGTTTGTACAGACGGATTTATGTGAAAACGGGAATATTTTGCCTGTCTGCCGCTTAGAATGAAACAACGGACAATTTATGGGGGAATCTATGAGAAAATTATTGTCAGTCCTGTGTCTGACTATGGTTTTGATACAGGGCGTTCTGATGCCGGTAAATGCCCGGGAAGCGAAAGCGGCGGGGAAAATCTGGTTTGAGGGGGCCGGGGACGCGCAGGAGGTCCGGTCGGGGGCAGGAGAGTCCGGTCAGGCAGAGGCGGTCAGCCAGGTGAACTCTTCCGGGCAGCCGGAGGCACAAAACCAGCAGGAAGTGCAGAACCAGTCCAGTGGACAGGATCTGTCCGGGGCGCAGGATCAGACGAATGCACAGAGCCAGTCCGGAGCGCAGGATCAGACGAATGGGCAGAGCCAGCGGGAAGCTGCAGGGCAGCCTTCTGCCGGAAATCAGCCGGAGGCTGAGAATCCGTCTGCCGGTACTGATCCGGCGGGCACAAACGGTCAGACAGATGCCGCAGGACAGACCGGTACGCCGTCCGCGGATCAGGTAGATCTCGGCGTGACGGCAGAATCGGCAATTTTGATGGAGGCGTCCACAGGAACCATTATCTATGAAAAAGACTGTGACAAACAGCTGCGTCCCGCCAGCATTACCAAGATTATGACGCTGATCCTGATTTTCGACGCCCTGGACGCAGGGAAAATCCGTCTGGACGACGAGGTGACTACCAGCGCTTACGCGAAATCCATGGGCGGCTCTCAGGTATTTCTGGAGGAGGGCGAAAAGCAGACGGTGGAAACACTGATCAAATGTATTGTGGTGGCCAGCGGCAATGATGCCAGCGTAACCATGGCGGAGCATCTGGCAGGCAGCGAGGCGGAATTTGTCAAGATGATGAACGCCAGAGCCGCCTCCCTGAATATGACCAACACCCATTTTGAGGACTGCTGCGGCCTGACGGAATCGGCTACCCATCTGACCTCGGCCAGAGACGTGGCGATTATGAGCCGGGAGCTGATCACGAAATATCCCCAGATCAGCCAGTATTCCACGATCTGGATGGAAAATATCACCCATGTCACGAAACAGGGCACCACGGAATTTGGCCTGGCCAATACCAATAAGCTGCTGAAAATGAGCAATACCTTTACAGTGACCGGCCTGAAAACCGGTTCTACTTCCCTGGCAAAGTATTGTCTGTCTGCTACGGCAGAAAAGGACGGAATCAAGCTGATCGCGGTGGTCATGGCCGCGCCGGATTATAAGATTCGTTTTTCCCAGGCCCAGACCATGCTGAATTACGGATATGCCAACTGTTCGCTGTATCAGGATGACGACTCGAAGCGGGAGGAGCTGCCCGCTGTTCCTGTGGTGAACGGTCAGGAGGACAGTGTGGAGGTGGTTTACGAAAAGGAATTTTCTTATCTGAGCACCACCGGGGAGAAACTGGATCAGGTGGAACGGAGCCTGCAATTGGAGGAATCCCTGGAAGCGCCTGTAACTATGGGGCAGTATGCCGGTAAACTGGTGTATACGTTAGACGGAAGGGAGATCGGCTCCGTGGACGTACTGACGGCGAATGAGGTGGAGGCGGCGAAGTATTCGGATTATCTGGGGAAGCTGTTTGAAGCCTTTGTACTAAAAGGAGGCGGAACGGCGCCGGATACGGAACAGGGGCATGACGATGAGACGGCGGCGGACGGCCAGAGCGGCGGAAGAAGCGGCGCGCAGACAGAAACCGGAACCGGAGAGAGCCGGACAGAAGGGGTGGGCGAAGGCACTCCGGCTGCATAAACGGCCTTGAAAAAATGTTGTCCATCTACTATAATGAGTTTCAGTGATATGTATATGGAACGACGGATATTGCAGTGTAATACATATGGCAGCTGACGGATGAATACGATGAAAAAGCAATCGGAAAGAGAAGGAACATGATGTCACAATATATGGAACTGCGGGAGAAATGGCCTGCGTTTATCTATGAAGACTATGAAATAGAAGAAACAGAAGAAGAAATTCAGGTCCGGTATCGATTTCGGATTCCCGGATTGTCGGCCTTTGCGCCGGAATGGAAGTTTCCAAAGAATCTTTCCGTATGTGGGGGATTACGGGGCGTTCGGGAGGACCCCGTGTTCCGGAATCTGATTTTTTCCCTGGGAATGGTGGAGCTTATAAGCTACTGGAAGATCTGCTGCCCGCCCACGGTATGGGTGGAAGCGGGGCGTCTGGACCGGGAGCAGATTGTCTGGTGGAAAAATCTGTATTACAACGGCCTCGGCGAATTTTTCTACACCAATCGGATACAGGAGGCAGATCCGGAGACGTTTATGGAGATCCGGTGCCGGATGTCCGGGTTTTCTGAGACAGCGTGTGAAAGGAAGGAAGACAGAGCACTTCAATCAGAGTTATCAGCAGGTGGAGCTTCCCGGCATGAAGCGGAAACGCTGCCGCCTCTTAACGGTTGTCTGATCCCTGTGGGCGGCGGCAAGGATTCGGTGGTGACTATGGAGCTGGTGAAAAAGGCCGGGATGGATTCCATGGTTTACGTGATCAACCCGAGAGGGGCTACGGTCAGCTGCAGCCGGGCCGGGGGATACGGACCGGACCGGCAGGCCATGGTTTCCCGGACGCTGGATCAGAATATGCTGTGTCTGAACCGGGAGGGATATCTGAACGGCCACACGCCTTTCTCCGCGATTGTGGCCTTTTCCGCCGTGGCGGCCGCCTATCTGTACCGGTTAAAATATGTGGTTCTGTCCAACGAATCCAGCGCCAATGAGAGCACGGTGCCAGGCAGCACGGTGAACCACCAGTATTCCAAAAGCTTTCAGTTTGAGGCGGACTTTAACAGCTATGAACGGAACTATCTGCACAGCGGTGTATACTATTTCAGTCTGCTGCGGCCTTTGAGCGAATTTCAGATCGCCCGGTATTTCGCGAAATTAAAACAGTATCATCCGGTATTCAGAAGCTGCAATGTGGGCAGCAAGCAGGATGTGTGGTGCGGCCATTGTCCCAAGTGCCTGTTTGTGTATCTGATTCTTTCGCCTTTTCTGTCTCAGGAGGAATTACGGCAGATGTTCGGCGCGGATATGCTGAATGATTCGTCGCTGACCGGTACGCTGGAGCAGCTGGTGGGAATACAGGAGGAAAAGCCCTTTGAGTGCGTGGGCAGCAGGAGTGAGATCAATGCGGCCATTGTCATGACCATCGGGCGAATGGAGCGGGATGGGGAGGAACTGCCTGCCCTGCTTCGCTATTACAGGCAGAGCAGTCTGTATGAGGTCCATGCCCGCAGAGATCACGGGTATTTTACCTATTATGATAACGAGAATCTGCTGCCGGAGGAATTTGAGAAGGTATTGCGCCGGGAGTGTCTGTAAGCGGATGGCGGCATGATCGGGAAATATGGGAAAGACGCATTTGGCCGGATTTTTACAAATGACTGAAAAATACGGTTAGGAAAAGCAGGGGAAGCGAGGAAAAAGATTGTGATTCAGACGTTGAGAAATCGTATCGTCGGTAAAAGGGTATTGATTCTGGGCTTTGGCCGGGAGGGAAGATCCACGTATCAGGCGCTTAAAGCAGCGGGAGGGTATGCCGGTCTGGCGGTGGCTGACCAGAGTCCCAGGGATTCCTCTCTGGAGCCGGAGATTCCATGGTTTGCCGGGGCGGACCACCAGAAAGCGGCTGCGGATTTTGATCTGATATTCAAAAGCCCGGGCGTGGTGCTGGACAAAGGGGTTGAGGAAGCCTTGAGAAAAAGGCTGGGGGATATCTCTTTGTATCTCACTTCCCAGACACAGGAGTTTTTCAGCCGTTACCGGGATCAGATCATCGGCATTACCGGAACCAAGGGAAAAAGCACCACCACGACCCTGCTGTTTCATATATTAAAGGAAAACGGATTCCCCTGTCTGCTGGCGGGCAATATCGGGATTCCGGTATTTGATGTGGCCGGACAGATGAACGAGGATACGCTGGTGGTCTGCGAGCTGTCCTGTCATCAGCTGGAATATATGACGGTGTCTCCCCGGACGGCGATTCTGACCAATATCCATGAGGAGCATCTGGACCATTACGGGTCCATGGAAAAATATGTGGCGTCAAAAAAGCAGGTTTATCTCCATCAGCAGCCCGAAGATGTTTTTTTCTGCAACAGCGAAGATCTTCCGGCGGCGGGAGAAGCCTGCGGGAAGCTGATTCCGGTGTACGGGATGCGGTTTGATAAAAAACCTGCCGGAGATGATGCCAGCGGAGAAAACGCCGTAAAAATCCGTCATAAAACAATATTTTATGACGGCGGTATCTACCGGATTCCCCTGGAACAGACCAGGCTTGTGGGAGAGCACAACTGCTTTGACATCGGTATCGCCTACGCTGTCTGCCGTAAGCGGGGGATTTCCGATCAGGATTTTACCCGGGCTTTATGTACCTATGAGCCCCTGCCGCATCGGTTGCAGTATGTGGGCTGCTTCGGAGGGATTAAATATTATGACGATTCCATCTCCACGATTTGCGATACGGCCATCCAGGCCCTTCACAGCGTGGAGGACGCGGACACGATTCTGATCGGCGGCATGGACAGAGGAATCGATTATGATGAACTGATCCGGGCGCTGTACCGGTATCCAAAGCTGCATGTGATTCTAATGGAGGCCACCGGCAGGCGGATCGATCAGGAGATCCGGGCAGATTATCAGGATTTTCCGAACCCCGAGCGGCTGTATCTGACGGAACGCCTGGAAGACGCGGTAAAGCTGGCGGCGGAAAAAACCCGTCCGGGAAGAAGCTGCGTCCTTTCTCCGGCGGCGGCCAGCTACGGCATTTTCAAAAATTTCGAGGAACGGGGAGAGGCGTTTCAGGAAATGGTGAAGAACGGCGTATGAGCAGGCGCGGTTCGAAGCCGTGTAATTTTTTCAAATGTATCTTTAAACGTACATAACCTGAAACCTTCGTCACTCACTTGCTTTTTTTCCTTCCAGGTTTTATAATATATGCATATGCAGACCGTGGTCCGCACAGGAGATTGAGGGAATTTGCACAAAACCGGCGGATGCCCGAAAAGGCGGCGGCCAGAAAAACAGCAACGGACCGTACAAGCCCCGAGAGGGGAGTTGCGGAACTAAAATGAGGGAGGATAAATGGATGTATCAGAAATTATACGATGAGGCGACACAGTCGCCAGTGTTATCCAGACAAATAATCGACACTCTGTTGAATTCCATGGAGTACAGCAGCATTTCTTTTATTAACTGGAGCGTTGAGGTGCTGCAGGTGATTAAGATCCGTCTGGACAGAGGGGATAAGATTACGGACGAGGTCAGTAAGGAAGTCTACACCGTAAAGTCATTCCAGGAATTTGTGAAGAAAAATTTTTCTTCTTATATCTACAGCCAGGTATACGCGCCGGCAAAGGATAAGGAGAAAATTTATTTCCGCCTTGCGCCCTGTGAGGGCGGCTATAACCTGGTGATGGCGAAGTCCAACGACGAAAAGGTATACGAGTGGATTTCCAGTCTGAACACCCGTTTCGCGCTGGTAAGAATGATCGCTACCGGCGTGGTTTATGTGAAGGATACGAAAAGCTGCACCTACCGTCCTTTTATCTCGGAAAACGGAAAATACTGCCGTTATGAGACAAAAGAGGGAAAAATTGTGGAAATTATTTAATGGAAACAAGGATTGCGTTGATCGGAGTGATCGTTGAGAACAGAGAGGTCGTAGAACAGCTGAACCATATTCTGCATGAGTACGGAAGCTGTGTCATAGGAAGAATGGGGATTCCTTACCGGGAGCGGAATGTGAATATCATCAGTGTGGCGGTGGACGCGCCCCAGGATGTGATCAGCGCGCTTTCCGGTAAGATCGGAAAGCTGAAAGGCGTCTCGGTAAAGACTGTATATTCAAATGTGAAAAGCGGTGTTTAGCCCTTCTTTACCGGGCGGCAGGAATCACAGTCTGCCCGGCAGGGAAGGGCTTTACATATTTAATCCCTTCATTACAGGTGATTTGGATTTTTAAGGGCTGCTCTTTGGGCGGCCCTTTTCAGACTGCGCCGTCTGACCGGTTTATGGCGGCGTGAAAGGGGCGGGCATACAGGTTTGTGGAAATTAGCTGAATATGAACCGGGTGATTTTATGAAAGATGCCGACAGGCGGAAAATCACAGCATGAGCAGATTGTATTTTTTTTAGTACAATTTTACTGATTTTGAAGGAAAAACTCTTTGATTGCGTCACAGGGTATTCTATGTTATAATTGCAGAATGATTTCGATTTCTAAATTCGCGGCGTCGTCGGCGGTAATGACCGTGGGGGCGCTGGCCCGTTCCCGATACGAGAGAAAACATTTTGAGACGCGGACCTACACGGTGGAATTTTCAGGATTGCCGCAGGCTTTTGACGGTTTTGGCATCGTTTTTCTGACAGATCTTCACAATAATTCCTTTGGACAAAACAATGAGCTGCTGCTTCGGGCCATAGACGGGCTCCATCCGGATATCGTGGCCATAGGCGGCGACATGATGGTGGCGAAGGGACAGAGAAGTCTGGAAGTGCCGCTTCATCTGGCTAAAGCGCTGTCGGAAAAGTATCCGGTTTATTATGGCCTGGGCAATCATGAGCACAGGATGGACCAGGAGCGCAGGGTCTACGGGGAACAGTATGATCTGTATATGGACCAGATCGAAAGAATGGGGATTCCTATTTTAAGGAATCGCAGCGAATATGTGGAACGCAAGGGACGGCGGATTCGGATTACCGGTCTTGATTTATCTAGGAAATATTATAAAAAGGTCGGGAAAAGGCCCATGGATCAGGCGTATTTGCGGCGGACACTTGGAGAAGGGCGCGGACCGGAGTTTCATATATTATTGGCCCACTCGCCCCTTTATTTTAAAGAGTATGTCCGATGGGGAGCGGATCTGGTGCTGGCCGGACATTTTCACGGCGGAACCATCTGTCTGCCGGGGCTGGGCGGTGTGATGACGCCTAATTATATGTTTTTCCCGGCGTATGACCGCGGGCTGTACAGTGAAGGCGAGAGCCGGATGGTTTTGAGCGCCGGACTGGGGACCCATTCCGTGAATATCCGGCTGAACAATCGGCCCCAGCTGATTTTGATAAAGTTAAGACGAAAGGTTTCCGCAAATGTCTTTTGAGTGAGGCCGCGGCGAAATTTTGATAAGAAGGCGGGTCTGAATGGAACTGGCAGTAAAACTGAAGGTGTTTGAGGGTCCGCTGGATCTTTTGCTTCATTTGATTGAAAAAGATAAATTAGATATTTATGATATTCCCATCGCCGAGATCACCGATCAGTATATGGAATATATGGCTGTCATGGATATGGCGGATCTGGATCTGGCCAGCGAGTTTCTGGTGATGGCGGCTACCCTCCTGGATATTAAGTCCCGGATGCTGCTTCCGGCCGATGAAGAGGAGGAAGAGGAGGTCCGGGACCCCAGGGAGGAGCTGACCAGACGGCTTTTGGAATATAAGATGTTTAAGGAGATTTCAGTTACCCTTAAGGAGCAGGAGCAGTCTGCCGGTTTTGTTTTTTACCGGCAGGAGGATATTCCGGGGGAGGTATCCTGTTACCGTCCGCCGGTAGATTTGGATCAACTGTTAGAGGGGCTTTCTCTGATCCGTCTGAATGAGATTTTTCAGATGGTCATCAGAAAGCAGGAGGAGAAAATCGACCCTGTCCGCAGCCGGTTCGGCCGTATCGAGAAGGAACCGGTTCGAGTGGAGGATAAGATTACGGGAATCCTTTCTCTTTGCAGGGAGAAAAAACAGTTTTCTTTTATCTCTCTTTTTCCGGAAGAGGGAGCGGAAAAATTTGAGGTGGTGGTTACGTTTCTGGCCGTGCTGGAGCTGATGAAGGTGGGAGCCGTACAGCTTTTGCAGGAAGAATTGTTCGGGGATATTGTGATCCGGGCGGCAGAAACAGACGACGCGCTGGAACGGCTGGAGCTGGAATTTCAGTAAAAACGTCTGAGAGAGGAGCCGCAAAGCCTAAATAAAGATAGCAACGAACCGGGAGGAAGGTTGCGGAATGATTATATAGAGGATGTTGGGATGAAAATACGGGAAATAGAAGCGGCATTGGAAGCAGTGTTGTTTACCATGGGGCAGGCGGTGCCTCTGGCCTCACTGGCCCGGTCTGTGGAGCAGGACCAGGAGACGACGGAAAAGCTGCTTCACGAGATGATGGACCGGTATGAGGAGGAAGACCGGGGAATCCGGCTTTTAGAGCTTTCCGGCAGTTTTCAGCTCTGTACCAAAGAAGAATATTATGAAAATCTGATCCGGGTGGCCAGCGAGCCCAAAAAACAGGAGCTGTCAGAAGCGGCGCTGGAAACGCTGTCCATTATTGCCTATAAGCAGCCGGTGACTAAAGCGGAGATTCAGAGAATCCGGGGCGTGGCCTCCGACCATGCGGTGAATCGTCTGGTGGAGTTTGGCCTGGTATGCGAGGTGGGACGGCTGGATGCGCCGGGGCGTCCGATTTTATTTGCCACCACAGAAGAATTTTTACGCCGCTTCGGCGTGGGAAGCCTGGAGGAGCTGCCCAGGCTGGACGATGAAAAGATCAGAACATTCGAGCGGGAGGCTGCCGAGGAAGCGGAAGGTCAGCTGACGCTGGGTGTATGATAAATGAAACCTTTTAAATTTTGCCTTGACGGCGCGGCGTATGCACGGGCATTGGTTCGCAGGTATGTGGAACCGCACCGGAAAGGCGGGAGAATGAATGAGGGGAGGAACTCATAAAATGAAAAAAATAGGTTTTATTGGCAGTGGAAACATGGCGAGGGCCATCATGGGGGGCATTATCAAAAAAGGACTGTTTCGTCCGGAGGAGATTATGGCTTCCGACATATGGGAACCTGCCAGGGAACGGACCCAGAAGGAGCTGGGCGTGGAGGTCGTGGAGAATGACAGAAGAGTGGCGGATGAATCCGAGATGCTGGTTTTGGCCATCAAGCCTCAGTTTTATATGGCGGTGATCGACCAAATTAACGACAGGGTGCGGGCAGACCAGATTGTGATCAGCCTGGCGCCCGGCTGGACAAAGCGGAGAATCACCGATACCTTCGGAAGAAAGCTGAAGCTGGTGCGTACGATGCCCAATACGCCGGCGCTGGCGCTGGAAGGGATCACGGCTGTCAGTTCAAGCAGGCTGGTTACCAAAGAAGAACTGGACCGTGTGCTCCAGGTGATCAACAGCTTTGGCAAGGCAGTGATGGTAGATGAGCGTCTGTTTGACGCGGTAGTGGCGGTCAGCGGCAGCTCTCCTGCCTATGTATTCATTATGATCGAGGCCATGGCCGACGCGGCGGTGCTGGAAGGGATGCCCAGGGCCCAGGCCTATGAGTTTGCGGCTCAGGCCGTCTATGGCAGCGCGAAGATGGTGCTGGAAACCGGAAAGCATCCGGCGGAGCTGAAAGACATGGTATGTTCTCCGGCAGGAACCACCATTGAAGCTGTGCGTGCGCTGGAAGAAAAAGGATTCCGCAGCAGTATTATAGAGGCCATGAAAGCCTGCGCGAAAAAGAGCAGAGAGCTGTAAAAGGGGCGCGCCTGTGTGGGGGAAAATCAACAGGGAAATATTGTGGAAAATAGACAAAAATGTTGTTTTTTTTTTGAAACATTCGATAACTGGCGCAATAAGGGTTTTTAATTTGGAGAATTTGTGATAAAATGGGGAAAAAGGACGGGGATATAGGGAAGAATAGACAAAAACCTCGGGGAGAGATTCTCCTGGCAGGGACTGTTCTTCTGGCAGCCCTTTTCTGCGGGCTGGGCTGGCAGCTGCTTCACCGGGAACCGGGCGCGTGGGCCGTGGTGGAGGTGGAGGGCCGGGAGACGGCCAGGTATCCCCTGGCGGAAGACCGTACGGTTGTCATTGAAGGATATGACGGCGGCAGGAATACGCTGGTGATCAAGGAAGGTTCCGCTCATGTGACGAATGCCAGCTGTCCTGACCGGCTCTGTGAGAAACAGGGGCGGATCAGCGCAACCGGAGAGGCGATTGTCTGCCTTCCAAACCGGGTGGTGGTTACGGTCCGGGGCGGCGCGGGCGAGGCGCTTGACGGTCTGGCGGAGTGAGGAGTGATTACATGACAAAGTCTGACGTGAAGGATCAGAATAAACATGTGGCGAAGAAAGTGGCTCTGTACGGCGTGCTGATTGCCCTGGCCTTTGTGTTCAGCTATGTGGAGGCGCTGATTCCTTTTTCCTTTGCCATACCCGGCATGAAGGTGGGGCTGGCCAATCTGGTGGTGGTGGCGGCGCTGTATCTTCTGGGAACCCGGACAGCCTTCGGCGTTTCCGTGGTCAGGATTGTGCTGGTAGGGTTTACCTTCGGAAATTTATCCACCATGATGTTCAGCTTATCTGGCGGTCTTCTCAGCTTTGCTGTGATGGCGGTCTGTAAGAATAAAACTTTGCTTCACGTTGAGGGGGTGAGCATGGCCGGCGGCATCGCTCATAATATCGGGCAGCTGCTGATGGCCGCAGCGGTGGTTGAGTCAGCCGCATTGTTTTACTATGTGCCTGTTCTGCTGGTGTTCGGGTTAATCACCGGAGGACTGATCGGCCTTACGGCAGGGCAGCTCATAAAACGTATCCGGGTCTGTGTTCCGCAGTGAGGCGGCGGGAAACAGCCGGGGAACAAAAGTATGGTAAACGACAAAATAGCTTGTTGTTTCCTGCATTGATTTAAAAAGAAGGAGACGGATAACAGATGGAAAAAGCTACATTTCAGGGTGGCACACATCCTTATGACGGGAAAGAACTTTCCAAGTCCCTCCCAATTAAGGCGGTGCTTCCAAAAGGCGATTTGGTGTATCCCATGTCACAGCACATCGGTGCGCCGGCAAAGCCTGTGGTATCTGTGGGAGACCACGTGCTGGTAGGCCAGAGAATCGCAGAAGCCGGCGGATTCGTGTCTGCAAATATCTGCAGTTCGGTGTCCGGCACGGTAAAGGCCGTTGAACCCAGGCTTCTGGTTTCGGGCGCGATGTGCCCGGCGATCGTGGTGGAAAACGACCATGAATATAAAACTGTGGAAGGCTTCGGGGAACAAAGGGATTATACAAAGCTGTCAAAAGAGGAAATCCGTAAGTATGTCCAGGATGCAGGCGTGGTCGGTATGGGCGGCGCAGGCTTCCCCAACCATGTGAAGATTACCCCTCAGGACGACAGTAAGATCGATTATGTGCTGGTAAACGGCGCGGAGTGCGAGCCTTATCTGACTTCTGACTATCGGGTGATGTTAGAAGAACCGGAGCGTGTAATCGGCGGCTTAAAAGTTCTGTTGCGGCTGTTTGAGAATGCAAAGGGTGTTATCGGAATCGAGGACAATAAGCCGGACTGCATTGAGAAGCTGACTGAGCTTGTGAAGGATGAACCAAGGATTATTGTACAGCCTCTGCGCACCAAATACCCTCAGGGCGCCGAGCGTACATTAATCTATGCATGTACCGGCAGAAAAATCAATTCCTCCATGCTTCCTGCCGATGCCGGCGTTGTGGTGGACAATATCGATACGGTAGTGGCCATTTATAAAGCGGTATGCGAGAGTACGCCTCTGATCCGCCGGATTGTCACCATAACCGGGGATGCGGTCAAGGAACCCAGAAACTTTGAGGTGAAAACCGGAACCAACTATGCGGAGCTGATCGACGAGGCCGGCGGCTTTACCTGTGAGCCGGAGAAGATTGTATCCGGCGGCCCGATGATGGGCATGGCTTTGCATTCCCTTGATGTGCCGGTGACTAAAACCTCCTCTGCTCTTTTATGCATGTCCAAGGATGAAGTAGCGGCCATGGCGCCTACCGCCTGTATCCGCTGCGGGCGCTGTGTGGAGGCCTGTCCCAGCAACCTGGTTCCCCAGATCATGGTGGAATATGCCGAGCGCTTCGACGACGAGGGCTTTGAGCGGGTCGGCGGCATGGAATGCTACGAGTGCGGCAGCTGTACCTTTGTATGTCCTGCTAAGAGACGTCTGACCCAGGCTTTCAAGCAGGCCAGAAAGAGCGTGATGGACAAGAGAAGGAGTGCAAAGAAATAGATAACCGTATTTCCGTTCATGAAAACGGACGGTTATGCAAAAGCATAAGAAAGAGGTGAGTGAGAGTGAACAAACTCTTAAATGTTTCCACATCGCCCCATGTCAGAAGCAGCGCGACTACTTCTTCCATCATGTGTGATGTGTTGATTGCCATGGCCCCGGCGGCCCTGTTTGGCATCTATCAGTTTGGGTTCAGGGCATTTCTGATTATTGTGGTTTGCGTGGCCTCGGCCGTGCTGACCGAGTACATATATGAGAAGGCGATGAAAAAGCCCATAACAATCATGGATTACAGCGCGGCGGTGACGGGCCTGATCCTGGCGCTGAATATGCCGGCTTATATCGATCTGTGGATTCCCGCCCTGGGCAGCATTTTCGCGATTCTGATCGTAAAACAGCTGTACGGCGGCCTGGGACAGAACTTTATGAACCCTGCTCTGGCGGGCAGATGTTTCCTGCTGATTTCCTTTGCGGGCAAGATGACTCAGTTTTTCCCCGACGGCGTTACGGGAGCTACCCCGCTGGCGGCGTTAAAGGCAGGGGAGAGCGTGAACCTGCTGAATATGTTTATCGGTACGATTCCGGGAACCATCGGCGAGACTTCTGTGATCGCCCTGTTAATCGGCGCGGCTTATATGCTGGCGAAGAAGGTTATTAACTGGAAAATTCCTTTTACCTATATCGCAACCGTTGCGGTGTTTGCACTGATTTTCGGCGGCCATGGCTTTGACCTGACTTACGTGGCGGCCCAGATCTGCGGCGGCGGCCTGATCTTCGGCGCGTTTTTCATGGCTACGGATTACGTGACCAGCCCGATTACGCCTAACGGACAGATTATTTACGGCGTGTGCTTAGGCCTTCTGACCGGCATCTTCCGTATCTTCGGCCCGTCGGCTGAGGGCGTGTCCTATGCGATTATTTTCTGTAATCTGTTAGTTCCGCTGATTGAGAAAGTAACGATGCCTACGCCATTCGGAAGGGAGGCAAAGAAATAAATGGGAAAGAATACGATTGTTAAAGATGCCATTATCCTTTTTGCCATTACACTGATTTCCGGCCTCTGCCTGGGCTTTGTATATAATATGACAAAGGCGCCCATCGAGGCGGCACAGGAAAAAGCAAAACAGGAAGCGTATCAGAAGGTGTTTGCCGACGCAGCATCCTTCCAGGAGAATGAGGAGATCAAAACGGCCCTTGCGTCTTATACGGCGGACGGTGCGGAAGTGACCGAGGTGCTGGAGGCTGTGGACGGCTCCGGAGCCGTGATCGGCCATGTGGTTGCGGTAACGGCCAAGGAAGGTTACGGCGGTGATATCTCCATCACGATGGGAATCGACCTGACAGGGACCATCACCGGCTTTGAGGTGCTTTCCATGAGTGAGACCGCAGGCCTCGGCGCAAAGTGTACCAATGACGATTTCAAGGGACAGTTTGCGGGAATCCAGGCTCCGGCGGAGATGGTTATGAACCAGGATTTCGACCAGATCAGCGGCGCCACCATTACCTCAAAGGCGATCACCAAGGCGCTGAACGCTTCCGTGAAATTTGTCAGTGAAGTTCGGTAAAACAAAGAGGAGGATAAGATGAATAAATACATAGAACGTTTATATAACGGCATCATCAAAGAGAATCCGACTTTTGTTTTGATGCTGGGTATGTGTCCGACGCTGGCGGTAACTGTGTCCGCTATGAACGGCCTTGGCATGGGCTTGTCCACCACGGCGGTGCTGGTGGTATCCAATGCCCTGATCTCACTGCTTCGTAAGATCATCCCTGATAAAGTGCGTATTCCTGCCTTTATCGTAATTGTCGCATCCGTGGTAACGGTGGTGCAGCTTTTGCTTCAGGCTTATGTGCCCGCGATTTACGACGCGCTGGGTATCTATATCCCCCTGATCGTGGTAAACTGTATTATCTTAGGCCGTGCGGAGTCCTATGCGTCAAAGAACGGTATTGTGGAATCTGCCTGTGACGGTATCGGCATGGGTCTTGGTTTCACCATCGCCCTGACCTGCATCGGCTTTGTCCGTGAGCTCCTGGGCGGCGGCGCGGTATTTGGCCATGTGATTATTCCGGAGGATTTCCATATCTCTATTCTGGTTATGGCTCCCGGCGCTTTCTTTGTTCTGGCCTGTCTGACAGCTCTGCAGAACAAGTTTAAGATGCCTTCCGCTACCAATGTGGCCGGCGGAAGCTCTCTCGTGTGCGGCGGCAACTGCGCAAGCTGTTCCGAGACGGTCTGTGCCGAAAACCATAAAAAGATCGCGGCGGTGAAAGCTGAGGAAGAAAAGAAAGCCGCTGCCGAGAAGGCAGCCAAGGCGGAGGCCGCAAAGGCGAAAAAGGCTGCGGAGGCTGCTGCAGCTGCCGCCAAGGAAAAGAAACCGGAAGGAAATGAATAGGAGGTTGGCTTATAAATGAAAGAATTGTTATTGCTTATTGTGGCATCAGCCCTGGTTAACAACGTTGTATTAAGCCAGTTCCTGGGTCTGTGTCCGTTCCTGGGCGTGTCAAAAAAGATCGAGACTGCAGCCGGCATGGGCGCCGCGGTTATCTTCGTTATCACCATCGCATCCGCAGTGGCCAGTCTGATCCAGAATTTTGTTTTGATTCCGCTGCATCTGGAATTTTTGCAGACTATCGTGTTTATTCTGGTTATCGCAGCTCTGGTGCAGTTTGTGGAGATGGTGCTGAAAAAGGTGATGCCCGCTTTGTATAATGCGCTGGGCGTATATCTGCCTTTGATCACCACCAACTGTGCCGTGCTCGGTATCGCCGTGATCAACGCGCAGAAAAATTATGGGCTGCTGAACAGTATCGTAAACGGATTCGGTACCGCGGTAGGCTTTACCATCGCCATCGTGCTGCTGGCCGGCGTCCGTGAGCGGATTGAATTTAATGATTTTAATCCCTCCTGGAAGGGATCTCCGATGGTACTGATTACGTCCGGCCTGATGGCGATCGCGTTCTGCGGTTTCGCCGGACTGATTTAAAGAGGAGGAGGTAAAGGGATGTACATTGTTGGAATTGCTGCTGCGCTGGTAGGCGTGGTAGGTATTGTCATCGGCCTGCTTCTCGGCGTGGCCGGTGAGGTGTTCAAGGTAGAGGAAGATCCCAGGGAAGTGGAAATCTGCGGCCTTTTGCCGGGAAATAACTGCGGCGGCTGTGGCTATGCCGGCTGTTCCGCCCTGGCAAAGGCGATTGTGGCCGGAGAAGCGCCTGTAAACGGCTGCCCTGTCTGTAAAGCCAACACGGAGACCATCGGCAAGATCAGCGACGTGATGGGCGTGGAAGCGGTGGAGAGTGCCCGGACGGCTGCTTTCGTCAAGTGTTCCGGCACCTGTGACAAGGCGGAGATCAAGTTTAACTATTATGGCATCGAAGACTGCAAGAAGGCCATGACGGTGCCGGGCGCCGGAAATAAAATGTGCGCTTCCGGCTGCCTGGGCCTGGGAACCTGTGTGAAGGCCTGTGCTTTTGACGCGATCCACATTATAGACGGCGTATCCGTGGTTGACAGGGACAAATGCGCCGCCTGCGGCAAATGCGTCGAAGTGTGCCCGAAAAATATTATCGAGCTTCTGCCCTATGACGCCCGGAACAAGGTGGCCTGCAGTAACCATGACAAGGGCAAAGCGGTGAAAACCGTATGTTCTGCCGGATGTATCGCCTGCGGCGTCTGCGTGAAGCAGTGCGAGGCCGAGGCCATCAAGCTGGAGAATAACCTGCCTGTAATCGATTATGAGAAATGTACCGGCTGCGGCAAGTGTGCGGCGAAGTGCCCGTCTCATGTGATTGTGTAAGGTAAGCCTGAAGGAAACGCAGGGGCATGGCTTCTGCGTTTCCTGGCGCGTTATTTGCCGGAAATGGAAAGGCAAGTGTCTTGTTTCATGTACAGGATTGTTTAGGAGGTTTATTATATGGATTACAGTGCAATGATTCAGAACAGAAAGTCAGTCAGAGGCTTTTTGGATAAAAAAGTCTCTGCGGCCACGCTGGCGGAGGTTGAGGCATATTATCAGAAGGAATGCCAGCGCCTGGTGCTTTCACTGGAAACGGAGCTGCGTATTTTCGGAAGTGAGGCCAGAGAGGCCCTGGAGGGTTCGGCCGGTTATGAGAATTTTCTGATCGGCGCTCCGCAGTATCTGGTTCTTCTTTCTGCCGAAGGCGAATATGCGGAAGAGAATGCCGGATTTATGATGGAGGATATGATTTTAAAACTGACGGAAATGGATCTCGGAAGCTGCTGGGTTACATTTGCCGATGCGGATAAGGTGAAGGAAGCCCTTAAGATTGATTCTTCCATGAAAGTCGCGGCGATCGCGGCATTTGGTTATGCCAAAAAGCAGGCAAAGCGCCTGCGCCTGAATATTCTCAGCATGTCAAATGTGGATATACAGGCAAAGCGTCATTATTATGATCCCAAAGTTGGCATTGACGATATGGTGTTTATGAATGAATGGGGCAACAGCGACGGAGTGGATGATCAGATCGGTTTTTACGATGACATGCTCTGGGAAGCATTTTACGCGGCAACCCTTACTCCCAGCTACCTGAACAGACAGCCCTATGGGTTTGTCATCCGCGACCACAGGATTTTCCTCGTACGGAAGCCCGATGATTATACGGATGAGGTAAGCGCGAAGCTTGGGCTCGGCATCGTCATGCTGCATTTTTCCGGCGCCGCTTCCAAGTGGTCCGGCAAGATGAAATGGGAATTAGGCCAGGCGGGGGAGCTCTCTCTTCCGGAAGGCCATACCGTGGCCGCGGTCTGCAATCTGTAAAGGTCGATTCGGAAAAAATGACAGGCCATGTGGCCTGTCATTTTTTTGAAAAAGAGGGTTAAAAGGAATAAGGCTAAATCCTGCAAAGAGGTCCCATCCTTTTCTTTCATATATGTAAAGAAATTGAATGGCTGTTTTGTGTAATACAACCGGTATTTCACTGACCTCGGCAGGATGCCCGTTTATATGATATCAATCGTATGAAGAAGAAGCTTGCCAATCATCTTCCCATACCGGTACAAAAAAAGCAGCTGCACGGCTGCTCAGTACCAGATTGATATACCACCAATCAGACTGTACCCTATACACCGTAGGTCATATCCGTTAACCAAGCAGGTCTCCTGACTTAAGCTCATCGCCTGACGCGCCTTCCCAATAATCTCAGTGGCATCTGCGCAGACTCCCTATCACAGTGACGGGATCGTTCCGGAATCTCACCGAATTCCCTTTTAATCTCTTTCGAGAGCTTGATTTCTTGTATTTATTTCTGTACAAAGGATAGCATAGGATGCATGAGATGTCAACCGTTTTCTGGTGAAATTTTGTTTAAAAATCCGGGCGAAAGATTGTAGCATATTTCATAAAAAATTTTGTTGAAAAAAATCAGA
>CAJTTU010000034.1:0-30788 GCA_910579325.1 uncultured Lachnospiraceae bacterium
CTGATACAAAATTTCTGACTTTGCCTTTATTTTCTCCGCATCCAATCTCAAAGGATAATCCCGCGCAGCCCTTTCCAGAATCCATCTGGAGTTGTAAACTTTCCCCAAAATAAAATTCCGTGCCAGCTTCATGCTTTCTTCCGGACTTTCGCTGACCCTGTATTGTTCTTTTCTTAAAGTAACATTTCCTTTTACTTCTCCTGTCACCCTGGCCAGAAATCGGCCGTTCCCAGACATAAATGTAAGATCAATATTTTTCTCCGCGCAGGCTCCCATCAAAGCAGGGCTTGCCCCTGCGTAGCCGAAAGTCACGATTCCCTGTAAGTTATGCAACGGTACCCGTCCGATTTCTTCCTGTTTCTCAGACACAACCACATTTTCACCGTCCAGAGAAAGATATCTGTTCTTTCCCGTCACATATAATGTATTCAACAATCTTTTCATCAGAAATCCTTTCCCTCGCGGAGTCTCGTGTCAATATAATCTGAGACAGAAATATCTTTGTTCAGCACAGGCATACATATATCTTTCAGGGAACAGGCGTTGCAGCTTTTACTTCGTTTTACTTTCGGCGTATATCTCTGGGCATAGTACCGGTGCATCTCTGCAAACATATCCTTTACATTTGCCCGCAGAGCCCCATGAAATTCTATTTCCTCCCGACGTCTTGTCTCACCGTAATAAATATATCCGTATGGAATTTCACAGCAAAGCATTTCCTCAAGGCACAGTGCCTGGGCGGCAATCTGCAGTGCATCCGCATCCGACGCCTTAGGGCTCCCTCTTTTGTATTCGATAGGTGCCACCCTGTATTTTCCTTCCCTGCCGGAAAGTGAAACCCCATCCTCCGATCTGTGAAATTCCACAACGTCACACTCTCCGCTGATGCCAATTTCCCGAGAATGCACCGGCAGCGCCCGAACGATAAGCAGATCCCCCCGTTTTTCCTTTATGGAAGCATCATGCGCCTTTTCATGAAGCAATTTTCCTTCCACCGTCCTTACGTTTTCCTGCCATTGCAGCTCAATATAAGCCAGCGCCCACTGCCTCCTGCAAAAGGCAAAATGTTGAATCCCCGACAGCTGAAGAAAATCCTCCTCATCATACACAATCAAACACCTCCGGAACTACGCAGCCATCCAGGCTCCAGTCGATTCCATACTCGGCAAAATGCTTCGGCCGATCCACCTGATTGATATGGAATCCTCTCTGCAGCCTGCCGCTGGACACCGATGGGGTCTTTTCTTCATGCTGCCACCAGTACATCCTGCACATTTCCATACTTCCTTCCGGCCTTGCGGATGACGTATCATTCTCAAACAGCGTTTTTAAGGCCTCTTTCAAAAGCTCTGCGTCTTCCTGAGAAAATCCCGTTTTTTCCGCCAGCTGCACATTGACGCTTCCCATTATTTTATATACTGCATATCCAATGCGGTGCTTCGTCCCCATCGTGTCAGACGCTTTGCTTTCTTTTCCGGATTCACTGTTGACACTTTTCGTAATCTGCATGCTGATTACATCCACAGGCGACAAACTGACCGCCTGATGGATGGAAACCGGCCCTCTCACCCCAAAGGATACTTCTTCCCCTTTAAAGGCAAATACCTGTCCAAAGCTTCTCACATCAATCCATTCCTCACAGGCGATTCGCGCGCACAGATCCCTATCAGCTTTTTTCCCCCGCTTTATTTCTTCTCTTAATTTTACACATCCGTCCGCCCTGTCCTTCAAACTTTTAAAGCCGTCAACTGAGCGGTCATCCGACTGCACGAATATTTTCTGCCCCAAATCCTGAAAACGATTCCTGATCTTTCTTTTGATACACACATCGGAAATCTCGCCATACCCGTCCAGATCGATCCTGGGACGGTTCCCATTCAGCGGATCCCCGTTTGGATTCGCGTTATGTACGCTTACAAACAATGTAAAATCAATTTTTCCTTTCAATTCACTCATCTTTTTTCCTCCTAGTTATAGTTCCGCAACTTTCCTCTCATTACTATGCGCATTTAGGGGTTGCTCTTTAAGCCTTCTTCATTTTTATAGTTCTTTAACTGATAGGACTGACTGTGAAATCCCAGCAGATACAAGCCGTCCAGTTTTGTGTTCTCTTTAAACGTTTCCTCCTCGAAAAGCTGACAAATCTCATCCATCAGATTTTCATAATATTTTCTCTCCGCCACTTTCAGTTTACTAAAATACGGCTGCAAATTTTCTTCGATCACCTTCCACGTGTCAAATGGCCTCTGGGAAAAAACATTCATATACCTCTTCGCGTTTGTCACACGTCCCGAATCCTTTTCCGCGTCAAAGGTTCGATATTCAACCCTGTCCGCCACTGCCAGAAGCCTTCCGTAAAGATAATTTTTATCCCTGCAATTTACATCAAGCGCCACGTCCCATTCCTCCTTATTGATTTCAAATCTATGCTTTTTCACAAAAGAGCATGCCAAAGCCAGAACCCGTTCCCAATTGAAACGCTCTTTGTAAGACTGTGGAGCGGACGCTTTGTTTACGGCAGTCCGCACCAGGTCGTAGGGAATCCCCCGCCCGTCCCATATACATGGCATCAGCCGCTTTCCTGTCTCCGCATAAAGCCGCTTCCCGTTTTTATCATGAATCATTAATTTCCCATCAGAGTCTGAGCCATACAGAATATCCGCGATATCCTTTACTCCCGGAACGCCAAAAAAGCGGACTTTTTTTCCGTCTCTATACTTTTCCTGCGCCCAGCCGCACTGGCTGTGCCATTTTTCTATATTGCCCAGATACCTTCCGGTTTCCAGCGATTTATATTCCGCCAGAGCCAGACGCCCCGGCGTCGCCGCGTCAAAGGCCATCAGCACCATCCTTGAAGTATGATCAATACGTTTTCGATACCCGGACAAGGCCTGATAAAACTGTCCGGCCGTAATCGGATTTCCGTCAGACACTTTTTCTGTTTTTTCTTTTTCCGCATATTCTTCTACAAATTCATCTGCAAAGGGATCCTCCTTCTCCGCCGCATCCATGACAACCGTTTCCGTATCCGCATCCCATACCGGCATCCGGTTCATATTTGATTCCCATGTCACCATGGCCAGCGTATCATAATGACGTCCCTGTTTTCGTATAATCCATTTCAAAGCGTTATGTATTTTCTGAGAGGTTTCATTTCCAATCTGGAAGGCCTGTTCCTTTCTGGCAAAACGACCGCGAAATGTAAAATTATCGCCGTCATTGGATGAAATCAGTTTTGCTCCGTCTCCTTCATTTCTGATCTTTTTGGAATGTAAATAAGACGGGGTTTCCCGGTTTCCTGTCAGATAATCCAACTCTGTTTCCTGCCGTAAAGAACGATAATATTCAATAAAAGCACGATAAAGGGATTTGTCTTTCCAGCATTTCTCTTCCGCGATCTGATCTGACAGTTTCTGCCTTACCACAAATCGCACAAAAACTTTGCTTTGCGGAATGCCCTGAATTTTAACACTTTCATCTAAATCCCCATCGCCATCGGCCTGCAGAACTTTGCCCCCAATGAGGTCCTGAATTAATCTCTTTTTTCGCAGATAATGATAGACCGCGTCAACTTTTTTATGGGTATGCGCGGAATGATGCCATTGCCCCAACGCCTGAATATACGTATTATAATATTCCACCGCATTGTCCTTTTCATCTTCTACATAATTTTCATAATCACCGGCAAGATATTTCAAATTATCGCATAACGGATGAGGGTCTTTTCCTGCCGTACGGCTTCCGGATTTCTCCGTAACCGGTATAATCGTCATCTTATCTTCATTTTCTATTTTCGACGCTCCCAGAAAATTTCCGTCTCCGTCGATCACAACCTCGATCTGAGCAGTCACAGTCGTATGAAACGGGGGCAGCAGCACATATGGAATACGCTCCGTTTTATCCTTCTTCCGGTATTCTTTATACCGTATCACTCCCACTTCTTTACTGTTTTTCTCATACAGGTCAAACAGTTCTTCTTCCCAGTTCAATCTGCCGCCTCCTCATCCGTAAATTCCCGCAATCCTGAAAATCTGCCCTCTCCAAAAATTTTCACACCCATTTCCCTGATAAAACGTTTGTCCGGACATTCCTCCGGACGGATCAGTTCAATCACGCCCCTCTTCTTCATCACGGGACGCCAGAAATGAACGGTCATTTTATTTTTCTCTTCCGGCAGAATCGCCTCATCCGCATAGGTAATTCCATGATACATGAACCCATAGGAAATCTCTCCCTGCATATCGTCATAATAACCTTCCCCCTCGTCAAACACGCAGGGTTCCACAAAGGCCTGACATTCCCTGGCGCCAAGGAACACATCCCTCCGCCCGCCCCGCCGTACCATACGGTTAGCGATATTATGATGTTTATGCTCATTCCGGTCCTCTTCCAGTTCCGGATGGTTGGGATTAAATTCAAAATGCGCTCGTATCTGATAAGATACATCTTTCAGATACGTATAATATGCCAGTTCATTCCCGCCGTTATATTTGATTGGCCGCACACCTTTTGTCTCTGTCTGTATCGGCTTCATAATACGGACAGCATCCACATACCAGATAATCGTTGGCTTCCAGTAGACGCTCTCCACAATCCCTTTTAACGCTTCATAAGTCGGAATATGATAACTTGTTTTTTCTCCCCCTACTCTTGTTACCGGATCCGCGAATAAAGCATACTTTCCGTACACTTCAAACTCAATGGTATTTCGATATCTTTTCACCTGTGCACCTCCATGTTACAGCTTTACAGCCTTCCGCCCATCATTACAGACACTTAGGAGTTATTTTTTACGCCTTTACTTTTTTGTCATCCGGTTCGCTGCTGTAGCCCGTTAAAAATCAAGAAACCGATTTACCGGCGTTTCCAAAACCCCTGTTTTTCTGTCATAATAATCCGGATTTAATATCAGAACCTGCGTGTTACCGGCACTGTAAACCGCATTGTTTAATCGTTCTCTTATGTATTTTGAAATTCCGACCGTATAAGGCTGTAATTTTCTCAAAACCATCTTTTGCTCAGATATTACCAGCTTCGGACATTCCAGCCGGGCAATCAATCGATTCGCTGTTTCATCGTAGGGGACGATCACAGAGAGCTTTTCATCATCCGGTATCACTTCAAAAACCTTCCCTGCGGTTTTAAATGCCTGGTTTAACGGAAGCTTCGGATATTCTCCGTTATGCAGCCGGACGTACTGATTTTTCCCCACATCATTCTTCCCCAGCAATTCAACCAGATTGGTCTCTGCCAAACCTCCCTCCAAAACCACCGGATATTTCATCATCTCATTTCCCAGCTCATCATAATACAAATCATAATATCTTTTTATGGCAGCCTGGGAGTCCAACGCAAACGCAAAAGCCTCCGGCTCCTGTCTGAATTCATACAGAAGCCTTTCGCAGGTTCTCTGTGCCGCCTTCATCTCATAAAACTGCCCAATCCTTTCCACTTCCGGCGACAGCCTCACGATATATACCTTTCCGAAATCCTCCCGCTCTTTGTGCCGGTTGCAGCGCCCCGCCGCCTGGATGATATTATCCAGCCCCGCCAGAGAACGGATTACACAGCCAAAAGAAAAATCAACGCCTGCCTCTACCAGCTGGGTGCTGACACAGATCACTTTCTTCTTTTCTTCTAATGCTCTTTTGATCTTTTCCAACTCATCCTTCCGATTTTTCGGACACATATTCGTACTTAAATGATACGGCTCATATTCCTCACAGCCAAAGCTTTTTAAGGACTGATAGGCTTCTCTGGCAGCTTTTTTTGTATTCACGACTGCCAGTACGGTTCCTGATTTCCGGGCTGTCTCCAGTATAAAATCCCTGAAATATTCAATATCCATTCCACCCGGTACAAGATCTGTCCGGTCCACAATCTCCGTTCTCCGAAACGCCTCCATATATTTGCCTGCATCCTCCGTCATCTCTCTGCATTCCCACACATTATTTTCTTCCAGGTGTGCCATAGACGGCTGTGTCGCGGAGCAGAGTAGGACAGTGGTATCACAAAACCGTGTCAGAAAATTCACCGCCAGATGAAACAGTTCCGTACAGCGGACCGGAAACGCCTGTACCTCGTCAAAAATAATAACGCTACCACACAGATTGTACATTCTCCGAATACTGCTTTTTTGCCCGGAGAATAGAGTATTCAGCATCTGGACCGCTGTGGTTACAATCATCGGGCTGTCCCAGTTTTCCGTAAGCTTTTTATATAGTTCCTCTTTTTCCATATCATCATGCAGGACATTGCAGTGATGTTCCAGCACATACCGCTCCTCTCCAACGGCCTTTCGGATGCTGTCCGCGTTTTGTTCCAGAATCGAATTGTAGGGCGCCACATAGAAAATATGTCTTTTCCTATATTTTTTTGCATGATACAAAGCAAACCTTAAGCTGGCAAGCGTCTTCCCCGCTCCCGTCGGCACGGTCAGCCGATATAGTTTTTGTTCTTCCTGTGATGTCTTATAACAGACTTCCGATATCTCGTTCCGGTATTGATTTAACCGGCTGCCCTTTTGCGCCGATGAAAGATTTTTCCGGTAAACGTCAAAATTCCAAATCGCCTTGTCCCAGATTTTAAGTATCTCCTCCTCAGAAATCCTTTCCGGTAACGGCTGACCCTCGGAAAAGCTGGCGGAATCCGTCCAGTCGCTGTCTATGAGTATGGACAGCAGAAGACGTTCATACATTCCCAGAAAAAAATCGATCGTTCCATATTTATTCGTTTCAAATTGGAATAACATGTCATTAATATGTTTATAAAGACTCTGTATATCGTGATGCGCGTCCAGCATATGTCTCGTTAATAACTTCGCATCATACATTTGATAATATCTGTTTTTTACGGTCTCATAATCGACTTCCTTTTCTCTCCGCTTTTCCGCCAGCCCTTCTCCTGTCTCCAGATCAATACAATCCTGCTGACCGTGGTGAGAACAGATTACGGTTCCCACCATTTTTGACACAAACCGTTCCCCTGTGATCTCTTCCATCAGCCGACCGCCTGCAGATGCATGGTCGATATTTTGACGTTTTGCATTATTGCCATATTTTAGTATCTGCTGCATATATTCCTGAAAAGTTTCCCTTAATTTCCCCGCGTCATGCAGAACCGCAGCGACATAAACCAAATTTTTCAGAATATCCAGCGGACAATTTTTTTCCGACAGATAACATACATGTTCCAAATGTTCCTTTACGCTTTGCTTTCTGCCCGTATCCGGGTCCACATGTGCCAGAAAACACTGCAATTCATCGGCTTTATTTTTCACTTTCCCTCCCCCACCTCAATCACCGTCTTCTCATACGCATTCACAATCACCGTCTCACCAAACCGCCTCACCCGCTTAGCCAGCGGATTATAATTCAGATGCACATGTCCATGCACCATATAGGCAGGCTTCCACCGCTCCAAAAGCCCGCGAAAGGCCGTAAATCCCGTATGGGTCAGGCTTGTCCCGTCCCCAAGCCCTTTGGCCGGGGCATGAGTTACCAGCACGTCGAAGCCCTTTGCGCGCCTGATGGAAAACCACAGCCTGGCGGCACGCCTTGTCATCTGGGCCTGGGTATACTGATGAGGACCCGGCTTGTACCGCATGGAACCGCCCAGCCCCAGAAATCGAACCCCCTGATATTCATACAGCCGGTCCTCGATGCAGATACAGCCCTCCGGCGGCTTTTCCTCATAGGAAGCGTCATGATTTCCATGGACATAGAGAACAGGCCCCTTAAAAAAAGTGGCCAGAAAAGACAGATATTCCGGAGCCAGATCGCCGCAGGAGAGGATCACGTCGATCCCCTCCAGCTGGCTCTTGTCAAAATAATCCCATAGTATTTTTGATTCCTTGTCGGAAATTGCCAAAATCTTCATCCTGTCGCCTGCTTCACATCAGATTCGCCGAGTATATCCCCTGTATCTTCACCATCGACACCGCTTCCTCCACCAGCTGATCCTCCGTAGGGATCTCTCCCACCACATTGTCCGCCAGCCAGTCCATCCGGATAATCTCCTCCGGCGTCAGCGTCTGGTTTCCGGCGCAGCGCATCATGCCCTGCTGGTCGGGAATCTCGCCGGAAAAGATCTGGAAACTGCCGTTTACGATCTGCTTTCGCACCAGCTCCACCAGCGCCCGGGTTCGCTCCGGAATGGTCTGGGAGCAGGCCAAGTCGATCATGCCGGAGGAAATCCCCCACCAGTAATTCACCGACTCCCCCTCGTGAACCTGGGAAGCCCGCTTCCAGTTCCCGTTTAAAATCGTCTGGAGAATGCGCTGGTAAAATTTCCCCCAGTGCCAGATGGCCACGGCCAGCGCCTTGCCCTTCTCATCCGCCAGGTCATACAGCCCGTATTTTCTGGAAGAATGCAGCGGGGCTAAAAGCTCCCTTCCCGAAATATGGCTGACGCATGCATCCGTCAGCAGCTGATAGACGTCGCAGTCCTTCCAGGTAGACCAGGCCAGATGCACCTTCGCCGTGGGATTTACCATCTTCACCCCCAGAGAAAAGGCATTGACAGCCGCCGGCGTTCCGAAAATCGGGAAATCCGCAATATAGCCGATCCCCTCGGTCCGGGTCAGAATACCCGCCAGCATGCCCACCAGAAACTTCGCCTCATAGAGCCGCCCGTAATAAGTACGCATATGGCCACTGTAGGAATTCAGCGAGCAGTTCAGGATCTTCACCTGGGGATGCTTCATCCCCGCCTTCACGCTGGGTCCCAGAAAACGGGGAGAAGTGGTAAACAGCACCGTACACCCGTCTCTGACAGCCCGCTCGATCTGTTCGAGACACTGTTCATCCGTCTCGATCCCGTCATATACATGAATGTCCAGCTGCCCGGCCATATTGTTTTCCAGATACAGCCGGCCCAGATCATGGTTGTAGGTCCAGCTGGAGGATTTGGCCGTTTTATAATAGAGAAACCCCACCTTAAGCCGATGGGGAAGAAAAACCGGCTCAATCAGCTTCTGAATCAGGTTTTTCGAACGTTCCGCTTCCGGCTGCATGACCACGTTCACATTTTCCGCTTCCGGCAGCGCCTCGATATCGTCCCAGAGCGGCGCAAGCTCCTTTTTCAGCATTTCCCCCGGCTTATCCACCATACCCTCATAGCCGTACACATTCAGATAAACCAGCAGAGCGTCTCCCGGGGTAATACGGATTTTGCCGCCGCCCTTTTCCCTGAATGCTTTGGTAAAATGCAGAAGGCAGGAGGAAAAAAGCCTTCTGTCATCCTCGGACCAGGGTTCCCCCGGCTCCTTCCCAGTCAGCTCGCACAGCTTCCTGAAACTGCCCGGCCTGGTAAAATAAACGGTATTAATCTTCGAATCCCGGTTAAAATCCATATATTCATAATATATTCTTACCTCTTTTGTGTCATCCAACACCGGGATAATTCTGGTAACATATCCGGACACGGACACCGCCCCCGAGTATTTCAGCACGCTGACCCGTTTATTTCCTTCTATAATATAATACTCATTCATAAACTCGCAGGCGATCACCGGCTCTCTGATCCCCTCTTCGATATGGGAATTGTACAGAGCAATCCATTTTGCCGCAAATTCGGAGGATTCCGAAAGCAGCGGCATAAAATTGCTGGCAAAGGCTTTGGTTCTCCCCGCCGTTTTCGTTCCCACAATCCGCTCGATGGGAATCTCGATCAGACCCAGATCCCGCTCTCCCGCCGTCTTGACAAAGGGCAGAATCTCATCCAGCACCTTCAGATAGGGATACCGTCTCTCCGCCATATCCTGACGGTAAATTTTCTGAGCCATCTTACAGGCTTTCGCGTATTCAACAGCAGACATATTTCAACTCCTAAATTCAATTTGCGTTTTGCCACAGCTCCCAGATTCACTTCATCTTTGGGCGCCCTTCTGTCTGGCAGCCTGTTTAAACAGGTTTATTTTTCTCCCGCCAGTGATTGGGGGATACTCCATAGATATTCTTAAAGGCCCTGGAAAAATGCAGCTGATTCTGATAGCCGCACATTTTTCCGATCTCCCCCACTGTCATATCGGAATATTTCAGATATTCCGAAGCCTTTGTCATCCGATAATAAATCAGAAAATGCTGAAGCGTCTGATTGGTGTTCTCCTTAAACAGCTTTCCCAGATAGTTCCGGTTCAGGCTGCAGTAATCGGCGATATCCTCCACCGTAATATCGTCGCCGTAATTCTGTTCGATAAACGAGATCGCCTCCCGCACATAGGCGTCTCTCAGTTTTCCGGAGGACTGGGTGCCTTTCGCAATCGCCCCCCCTCCCCTGATCAGCCCGTCAAAAAAAAGATACAAATGACCGATCTGATTGACGTCGGAACTGTAAGGATTGTCCACCAGCTGCATAATCTCGCTTTTGATGTAATCATGCAGCTCCCGCTTTTTTAACCGGTATACCGGGTGATCAAAATCCACGCCGGACTGCCGCATAAACTCCACGGCTTTCAGTCCGTCAAATTCCACCCAGGCATACTCCCAGGGCTTTTTGTCGTCGGCGTAATAGGTATTCACCTGCCCCGGGCAGATCAGAAATCCCTGGCAGGCCTCCAGCTTATACAATTTCGTCTCCCCGGCCATATTGTTGGAGCTTAAAAATCCTTTCCCTGACAGAACGTAATGGAACAGATAATGATTCCGCTTGGCCGGGCCGTAGGAGTGCATGGGCAGACACTGTTCCCACCCGTACTGAAACATGGTTATGTCAATATTTTTACCACCCTGAAAAACATCAAACTTAACTCTTTTGTCCATGAACGGAGTCTCTCCTTCTTGTATTGATTTGTCACAGAATCCCTCTATATACCAAAATGATAACACATAAACCAAAAAATGTATATATTTTTCATTTTGGTATATAAGTATTTTTATGATTCATATACGTAAAATAGGTAAATTGGTACAATTTTTGTATAAAAGCCTGATGTTTTTAGGCTAATTAACCAATCAACCAAAAGGAGGGAAGCTTGTGAAGAAGCTAAAAAAAGCAACGATACTGTCATTGGTATGTATCCTTGTGGCCCTGGCTGCCGGCTGCGGTAAAGGCTCCGCAGACGGAAAAACCCATCTTACGTTCCAGATCTGGGATGTGAACCAGAGAGATGGTATGCAGGCCGTATGCGATGCCTACACCGCGCAGCATCCGGACGTGGTAGTGGAGGTTCAAGTAACCAGCTGGAATGAATACTGGACCAAGCTGGAAGCCGCGGCTATCTCCAACCAGATGCCCGACGTTTTCTGGATGCACACCAACGAAATCCTGAAATATGCGGACTACGGAAAGATCGCCGATCTCACCGACCTGTATGACGAAGCGGGACAGCCCGGATATTTCCAGGAGCATTTTTCCGAAGTGTCCCTGTCCAATATCCAGGGCAGCGACGGAAGATACTACGGCATCCCCAAGGACAAGGATACGGTAGGTCTTGTGTACAACAAAGAAATGTTTGACGCGGCCAAAGTACCTTATCCCGACGAAACCTGGACCTGGGATGATCTGTGCGACGCTTCACAGAAAATTTATGACGCCACCGGAAAGTACGGCTATATGGCCTACGGTGACGATCAGCTGGGCTACTGGAACTTTGTATACCAGAACGGCGGCTGCATCCTGGCCGAGGACAACATCACCGGCGGCTTCGATCAGCAGGCCACCATCGACGCCATGCGGTTCTACATGGATCTGCAGAAAAACGACTGGTGTCCCGATCAGAACTACTTCGCGGAAACCTCGCCGGGAACCGCTTTCTTCTCCGAGCAGGGCGCCATGTTCTTTGAAGGAAACTGGAATATCCTGTCAGAGATGAACAATTATCCCAATATGATGGGAAAATGGGACGTGGCAGTACTGCCCAAATGCCCCAATCCCGCTAACGGCGACGGACGTGCCACCATCTCCAACGGCCTCTGCTACGCCACCTCCCCCACCGGAAAGAATTATGAAATCGTAAAAGACCTGCTCCGCTTTATGGGCTCCGAAGAAGGCCAGCGGGTTCAGGGCGAGTCCGGCGCAGCCATTCCTGCTTACATAGGACTGGAAGACACATGGGTCGGCGTATTCGATCAATTTGATTACAAACTGAATGTAAGCTGTTTCACCGACATGTTCGAATACAGCGTTCAGTCAGTCAACAATAAATATCGTCCCACCTGGAAAACACAGGTATCCGACAACCTGCTGAAAATTTATTCCGGACAGCAGTCCTTCGAGGACGGCATGAAAGCCATGCAGAACGCAATCAACAACGCGGCCCTTGAAGACTAAATCTATCCCGGATATGAAGCGAATCAGCATCAGGCCGAACCGTGCCCGGAGGATTTACGGACGCCCTGCGGCCGGAAACTCTCTGCCGATTATGGCACCGGGAGGCCGGATGCGGAATTAAAATTAGGAGGTTTTATATGACAAAGGCAAGTAAGCATGCCAAGTCTGAGAGCATGTGGGCCTACATCATGGTTGCGCCTACCATCATCGGACTTCTCGTATTAAACATATACCCGCTGATCGATACGATTAAGCTGAGTTTTTCCAAAACCCTGCCTTTCGGCCTCTATGAGCTGAAAGGTGTCCAGAACTATGTTCAGATGTTTGCCAGCCCCGAATTCTGGCGGGCAAACTTAAACACCATTTATTTCTGCGTGCTGACAGTGCCCATCGGCATCCTTCTCTCCCTGGTGGTGGCAGTTATGCTGAACACCAAGATCAAGGGACAGACTGCTTTCCGGGCCATCTTCTTCCTGCCCATGGTTGTGGCTCCCGCCGCGGTGGCCATGGTATGGAAGTGGATGTTCAATACGGAATACGGCATTATCAACACCCTTCTGGCGCACAAGGTAAACTGGATTACCGATCCCAACATCGTTATGATTACCTGTGCCATTGTGGCGATCTGGTCTGCCATCGGCTATGACGCGGTGCTTCTTCTGTCCGGACTGCAGAATATTTCCAAGTCCTACTATGAAGCGGCCAGCTTAGACGGCGCCACCAAGCTGCAGCAGTTTTTCCATATCACGCTGCCCATGGTATCTCCCACCCTGTTCGTGGTACTGATCATGAGACTGATGGCTTCCATCAAAGTGTACGACCTGATCTACATGATGATCGAGGAAGCAAACCCGGCCCTGACCAGCGCCCAGTCCCTGATGTACTTATTCTACCGTGAATCTTATGTAACCGGCAACAGAGGCTTAGGCTCCTCCGTAGTAATCTGGACCGTAGCCCTGATCGGACTGGTAACGGTGGTACAGTTCATCGGACAGAAGAAGTGGGTCAACTACGAAGTATAACAGCGGAAGTCCGGATGAACCCGGAAATACTTCCAGATCCAAAGGGTTCAAAAAGGACTGCAGCGGAACTCTAATTAGGAGGTCTTGTATATGAATTCATCATTAGAAAGAGCAAGAAAGATACGGACCGGCGGCGTATACGCGTTTTTTATCATCGGTTCGATCATTATGATATTCCCCTTCGTGTGGATGTTTCTGACCAGCTTCAAGACCGTGGAAGAAAGTATGATTATTCCTCCCACCATCTTCCCTCAGAGCTGGCAGACGAAAAACTTCACCGACGCCATGGCGTCCCTGCCGTTTTTATCACTGTATAAAAACACGATCCTTATGATTGTCTGGAGAGTGGTCTGCGCCGTGGCATTTTCCTCCATGGCCGGTTACGCTTTTGCGAAGCTGAACTTCAAGGGCAAAAACATTCTGTTTTCCCTGGTACTGATCCAGATGATGCTGCCCTCACAGATTTTCATCACGCCTCAGTATCAGATGCTGGCGAAGGTTGGCCTGACCAACACGATTTTCGCCCTGGTATTCCCCGGCCTGGTCAGCGCCTTCGGAACCTTCTTCCTGCGGCAGGCTTACATGGGCATTCCGGACGAGATCGCGGAAGCCGCTTACCTGGACGGCTGCAACCAGTGGCAGACCTTTATCAAGGTTATGGCGCCTTTAACCACCGCTTCCATGGCGGCCCTGGCCGTATTCACGGCAGTGTTCGCTTACGGAGACCTGATGTGGCCCCTGATCGTAAACACCGATCTGAAGATGATGACCCTGTCCTCCGGTCTGGCTACCTTGAGAGGACAGTTTAACACTAACTTCCCGGTTATGATGGCCGGCTCCCTGCTTGCCATGATCCCCATGGTGGTTCTGTATCTGTTCTTCCAGAAGCAGTTCATCGAGGGCGTTGCCATGACAGGCGGAAAATAAATCGAATTATCAGCAACATATATACAATTTATTATTCAATACATGGGATGATCGTTTATGGCAATCAAATATAATGCAGACAGCAAAACTTTTATACTGGAAACCCGAGACAGCTCCTATCTGATGGAAATCAGCAGATACGGCAACCTGCTGCACTTATATTACGGAGACCGGATTCCTGACGAAAATCTGGACTATCTGATCAAAATCCGGGACAGAGGATTTTCTCCCAACCCCAATGAGGCAGGCAATGACCGGACATTCTCCCTGGATTATCTGGCTCAGGAGTTTTCCACCGACGGAAAAGGCGACTACCGAATCCCCAGCATCGAAGTGATCAACGGGGACGGCAGCCGGATCTTCTCCGGAAAAGTGGACGGGTATAAAATTTACAAGGGAAAATACTGTACCACAGGGATGCCTTCCCTGCGGGCTATCTCGAAGGATTCCGTTCAGACGCTGGAAATCCGCTTAAAAGATAATGAGAGCAAGGCCGCCGTTATTCTTTATTACAGCGTCTTTGAGGAAAAAAACATTATCACCAGGGCGGCCCGCTTTATCAATGAGGGCAGTGAATCCGTCCGGCTTCACAGGCTGATGTCCGTCACCATGGATTTCAGGAACTCCGATTATGACCTGATTACCTTTGACGGCCGCCATACCATGGAACGGGAATTCACCAGAACGCCCGTGAGAAGCGGCGTTCAGTCCGTACAGAGCTGCCGGGGGGCTTCCTCCCACCAGCACAATCCTTTTGCCATCCTGTGTGAGAAAAACGCAAATGAGGATTACGGCCGCTGCTACGGATACGCTCTGATTTACAGCGGAAACTTTCTGATCGAAGCGGAAAAGGACCAGTACAAACAGATTCGCTTCAACGCGGGCATCAACCCCAAAAGCTTCTCCTTCGTGGTGGAGCCCGGCGAGGAATTTCAGGCGCCGGAAGTGGTTCTCGCTTACTCGGGAAACGGGTTTACCACCCTCTCCCACCTGTACCACAATATCTTCCGGGAGAATCTGTGCCGCTCCCCTTATAGCAAGGAGCCCCGTCCCATTCTGATCAACAGCTGGGAGGCCGCTTACTTTGATTTCAATGAGGAAAAGCTTTTACAGATCGCGAAAGATGCCCTGGAAATGGGCATGGAGCTGTTTGTCCTGGACGACGGCTGGTTCGGAAAACGGGACGACGACAATTCGGGCCTTGGCGACTGGAAGGTAAACCTAACCAAGCTGCCCAACGGAATCAGCGGCCTGTCCAACCGGATCCACGAGATGGGCCTGCAGTTTGGCATCTGGGTTGAACCGGAGATGGTATCCGAGGACAGCGACCTTTACAGGGCGCACCCCGACTGGTGCTTAAAAGCGCCCGGCCGGCCCATGACCAGAGGACGGAATCAGCTGGTGCTGGATCTCTCCCGAAAGGACGTGTGCGATTACCTGATCGACTCCATCAACGCCATCCTGCAGGATGCGAAAATCGAGTATGTCAAATGGGATATGAACCGGAGCATCTCCGACATATGGTCGGCCCAGCTCCCCTCTCACCGGCAGGGAGAAACCTTCCACCGCTACATTCTAGGACTGTACTATATTATGGATCATGTGATTCTGACCCACCCCGAGGTAATCTTCTGCGGATGCAGCGGCGGCGGCGGCCGGTTTGACGCGGCCATGCTGTACTATCAGCCTCAGATCTGGTGCAGCGACAACACGGATGCCAAGGCCCGGCTGAAAATCCAGTACGGCACCTCCTTCGCCTACCCGGTGAACAGCCTGGAAGCTCACGTATCCATCTGTCCCAACCATCAGACCAGAAGAACCGTCCCCATCGAGACGAGAGGAATCGTGGCCATGGACGGTATCCTGGGATATGAGCTGGACTCCTTTAAGCTGACGAAAGAAGAAAAGGACGTCTGCAAGGAACAGATCCGCTTTTACAAAAAGCATTATCATATTATTGCGGACGGAGATTACTACCGGCTGTCAAGCCCTTATGAGAATCCCTACTACACCGCATGGCAGCATGTGTCGAAAGACAGGAAAAAATCTCTGGTCAGCCTGGTTCTTACGGACAAAGAGAGTAACGACGCCCAGATGTATCTGCGGTTAAAAGGACTTGACAAAAATGCCCTGTACGCCGTAGAGGGCATGGAAGGACAGTACTCCGGCGCCCTGCTGATGTACGCGGGCCTTCCGATTCCCGGCGAACTGGGCGAGTATGAGGGCATTCAGTTCTGCCTGGAGATGATCTGAGAAATCTGAAGTCCGGACGAAAGCCAGCGCGCCAGCCCGGAGCGAAGGGAAAAGAAAGGAATGACTGTATATAATGAAGGACGTGGTTTTTGAATGGTATATCCCCTATATTCCCGGAAAGAAACAACTGCTGTTAAAGGCAGTAGTCACCTCAGCTGTTCTGGTGTTTCTGTTTGACGCCTTTATCTTCGCTCCGGGCATGATCTATCTGGCCCTGGCGCTGGCCGTTTTCGGCTTCTTTCTGTTCCGCAGCTGGAAGTTCGAATATGAATATGTCTATGTAAACGGAGATTTCACCATCTCCAAAATCATCCGCAAATCCAAGCGGAAGGACGTCTATCAGGCAGACCGGCTGCGCTTTGACGACTTTGTGAAAGGCCGCGCGCAGGCTCCGGGAAAAACGGTGAAGGATTTCACCTCCAACCGGGTTAACGCTCCGGTCTACACCATAAAAACAGCCGAGCATCTAGTTTATATCGAGCCCAGCGAGGATTTTCTGGACGAAATGAGGAAATATTACCGAGGTATAACATGACAAAACAGGAACAATTCAAAAGCCGCCTGGCCCGCCATTATGACGAGCTGAAATGGCTTTACTGCGAACTGTATGAGAGCGGCGAGGCACATTTTGAAACGTTCTGCGACATGCTGGAAAACCAGTTCGCAAAACGTCCCAGGGCGCTGAAAAAGCTTGACGAAAAACGTCTCGCCCAGCCTGACTGGTACCGGAAAAACGATATCGCCGGCATGATGATGTACACGGACGCTTTCGCGAAAACCCTGAAGGGAATCCGGGAAAAGTTAGATTATATAGAGGATTGCGGCGTAAACTGTCTTCATCTGATGCCCCTTTTAGACGCTCCCGACAGGGACAACGACGGCGGCTATGCGGTATCTGATTTCACAAAGGTGAGAAAAGATCTGGGCACCATGGAGGATCTTTACGAGCTGGCCGGCGAATGCCATAACAGAGGAATCTGTCTCTGCCTGGATTTCGTTATGAACCATACGTCCCAGGAGCATGAATGGGCGAGACGGGCAAGAGCCGGGGAAAAGGAATATCAGGATCGGTATTTCTTCTATGACAACTATGATATTCCTTCCCAGTTCGAGCGGACCTGCCCCCAGGTATTCCCCACCACCGCCCCGGGAAACTTCACCTGGCTGGAGGATGTGGGCAAATTTGTGATGACCACCTTCTATCCCTATCAGTGGGATTTGAATTACCGGAATCCGGCAGTGCTTTACGCCATGACGGAAAATCTGCTGAACCTGACCAACCAGGGAATTGACATTATCCGGATCGACGCCGTTCCCTATATCTGGAAGCAGCTGGGAACCAACTGCCGGAATCTCCCTCAGGTTCACAATATCGTCCGTATGCTGCGGATGATCACCGAGATCGTCTGCCCCGGCGTCCTGCTGCTGGGAGAGGTGGTGATGGAGCCGGTCAAGGTTGTTCCCTACTTCGGAACGGTGGAAAAGCCGGAATGCCATATGCTGTACAATGTGACCACGATGGCCACCACCTGGCACACCGTCGCCACAAAAAACGCCTCCCTGCTGAAACGGCAGATGGAGATCATCAGCGGACTGCCAAGAGAATATGTGTTTTTAAACTATCTCCGATGCCACGACGACATCGGCTGGGGACTGGAATATGACTGGCTGAAAAACCAGTCGGTCGGCGAGGTTCCCCACAAGCAGTTTTTAAGCAGCTATTTTACCGGCAGCTACTATGGCTCCCCGGCAAGAGGCGAGCTGTACAACGACGATCCCGCATCGGGAGACGCCAGACTCTGCGGCACCACCGCTTCTCTGTGCGGCGTAGAGACAGCCGTCGAACAGAAGGACGACGGACAGCTTGACCTGGCTGTCGCCTGCGACCTGATGCTTCACGGCTATATGCTGACCCAGTCCGGTATTCCCATGCTGTACAGCGGCGACGAGATCGGCCAGCTCAACGATTACGGCTACAAGAGCGACCCCAAAAAAGCCGCCGACTCCCGCTATCTCCACAGAGGCCCATTCCTCTGGGAAAACGCCGGCCTGCGTAAAAGTCCCGACACGGTTCAGGGCAGGCTGTTTACCGGCATCACAACCATGCTGGAAATCCGAAAGAACCAGAATGTATTTCTAAACACTGCTTCAGTGTCCACCAGGGAAACCTGTGACCCCTGCGTTCTCTGCCTGGTCAGAGAATGGAACGGCGAAAAACTGATCGCCCTGTTCAATTTCGCCCCGACAGAGCGGACGGCCTGGATCAGCGAAGACGGCATGTACCAGGATCTCCTCTCCCATGAGACCCTGTGCGCAAAGGACGTACATATGCCGCCCTACGCAATCCGGTGGATGCTGCTTGTAAAATAAAAACAAATAATGCGGAACTCAATTAGGAGGATTAATTTATGTCAAGTGTTCAATTAAAACATGTATGCAAAAAATATCCCAACGGTTTTGAAGCTGTTCAGGATTTTAACCTGGATATTGAAGATAAGGAATTTATCATTTTCGTAGGCCCCTCCGGCTGCGGTAAATCCACTACCCTGCGTATGGTGGCAGGTCTTGAGGATATCTCTTCCGGCGAGCTGATCATCGACGGCAAGGTAATGAACGACGTGGAGCCCAAGGACAGAGATATCGCCATGGTATTCCAGAGCTACGCTCTTTATCCCCATATGAGCGTTTATGACAACATGGCCTTCTCCTTAAAGCTGAAAAAAACGCCCAAGGATGAAATCGACAAAAAGGTAAGAGAAGCAGCCCGAATTCTTGACCTGGAGCATCTGTTAGACAGAAAGCCCAGAGCCCTCTCTGGCGGCCAGAGACAGCGTGTGGCCATGGGCCGTGCCATCGTGAGAAGCCCCAAGGTATTCCTGATGGATGAGCCTCTGTCAAACCTGGACGCCAAGTTAAGAGGCCAGATGCGTGTGGAGATCTCCAAGCTGCATCAGCGTCTGGGCAGCACCATTATCTACGTAACCCATGACCAGACAGAGGCCATGACGCTGGGTACCAGAATCGTTGTCATGAAGGACGGCATCGTACAGCAGATCGACACCCCTCAGAACCTGTACGATCATCCCTGCAACAAGTTCGTGGCAGGCTTCATCGGCTCTCCTCAGATGAATATGATCGAGGCCGACGCCGTGGAAGAAAACGGCGAAGTAATCCTGAAATTCGCCGGACAGCAGATCGTGCTGAACCCCACAAGAGCCAATGCGCTCAAAGACGGCGGATACATCGGAAAGAAAGTAGTTCTAGGCATCCGTCCCGAAGATATCCACGAGGGTCAGGCCGCTCTGGAAACCTTCGCGAAATCCGCTTTCGACGCCGAGATCAAAGTATACGAGATGCTGGGCTCCAACACCCTGCTCTACTTCGATATCGCGGAAGCCGGCTGGGTAGCCTCCGTAGACGCAAGAACGCCTGCAAGAACCGGCGACAAGGTTCGTCTGGCTATGGATACGGAAAAGATTCATATTTTTGATTTTGAGACGGAGAAGACGATTATTGACTGATGTTGTGAGTCAGGAATCGATCACATGACTATATATATTTAAAGAATCCGGCAAAATGCATCTAATACCAACGCATTTTGCCGGATTCTTTCTTCTTTTTCGTGATTATATCTCCAAAACTTTATTTCCCTTTACTTTTTGTGATCCGCTCAATAACGCAGGTATGCTTTTTACTTCTCTTATCATAGTTAATCCCCGCCAGCAGCAGCTCACCCTGATAGTCTTTCAGCGCCGCAACATAACGCCTCTCCTTAATCTGAGCGATGGCCCCTTCCGCGCTCTTATCCCATTTCAGCTCGATCACCGCCGCCGGTTTGTCTGCGTACAGCTTTCTCGGAACCAGGCAGATATCCGCGAAGCCTTTTCCCGCGGGCAACTCTCTGATAATGGTATAGTATTCTCTCGCGAAATAAAAGGCCAGATTGATTGTACAGCTGAGGGCGTTTTCATCATTATACTGCAGAATGGATATTTCCTCATAGGCCCGGTCGATGCCTGCCGCCACAGCTTTTTCATCCATAGCCCACAACGATTCCAGAAGCTTTCCGGAATGCTCCACGGAACGGATCACCTCATACCAGTCCATCGTGCTAATGGCATTCACATATTCCTGGGAGACTTCTTTATTCGGAATGGACACCGTTTTATCCAGCCAGTGGTAGCTTAAATAGCCCAGATGCACAAGTAAGGTCAGCACATCGTCCCGGCCTGTGAAGGTGTCATATCGTTGGAAAAGGTTCCTGTGTTAATCAGTACGCTCTCTCCTGCCAGCATCCTGACAACAGCATCTTTCAGGCCGTCAAAATTCATTCTGATATAAACTCTCAGCGCCTCATAGGTTTCTGTCTGGTTCCAGTAATTATCAAAAATACCGCTGAGCATGGCATCCACAACAGATTTGGGGCTGTACATGGAATATGTTTTGGGCACAGTCCCTTCCATTATCATAAGGTCATAGCCGTCATACCAGGCCCGGGTTTCCTCAAAGCTCCTGCCGTATTCCCCGCAGAGCGCCCGCACCTCCTCCGTAAAACCGAAAAACTTCGCCATTTCCCGTGGATTGGTCATGGAATATTCCGTGAACATATTTAACGCGGAATGGGAGCCGTATTTTTTGATCGGCAGGATACCTGTCATATAAGCCAGTCCCACATAGTCCTTGTCTTTCAGCCACATGCGCAGAAAATCCAGATATTTTTTCTGCGCGTCCTGATCCTGCTGGTATTCACGGAGCAGACAGTCCCATTCGTCGATCAGGATTACGAAAGGACGCTGTGTCCTGAAATAAATATCTTTCATCACCTGAATCAGATTATTCTCATCCCGCAAACGTACTGCCTGTTCAAATTGCTCCAAAAGATCAAAGCGTACATATTTTTGCAGCATCTCAAGCATTTCATCCACACTGTACGTAAGACTTAAAAACTCCTGCATATTAATCTTAATCACATCATACCGGTTCAAATGCTCTCGATAAGACGATGCCTGACTGACCTTTAACCGGTCAAACAACTCCGCCGTATCCTCCCCGCAGCCATAATAGGCCGCCAGCATATCCGCCGCCATCGACTTTCCGAAACGCCTGGGACGGCTGATACACAAGAATTTTTGCCGTGTATCGACCTTGGCATTGGTCTTTTCAATCAGTCCCGATTTATCTACATAAATATCAGAATTCAGACTTTCCCGAAAGCCCTTATTTCCCGGATTCAGATAACTGCCCATTGATACCCCTCCTGAACAAACCCTTTTTCGCCGCCTCTGTTTATCTTTGTATCATCAGAGGCCGTTCTTTCACTGACTCTCATATCTGATAATGCCTGTGTCAGCAGACATGTCTGTTTGTTCTGTGCGGTTTGTTGCGCACGGTTTGTTTTGTACTCTTTCATATACAATATCACATCCACCGGTTTGTTTTGTACTCTTTCATATACAATATCACATCCACCGGCTTTTTTCCATACAGAATTACTTTTCCCGCCCTTTCCTGAAAAGAATCTATTGCAAAATATGCACTTTTATTGTATATTTAATTAGCATGAAACACACATCCAATTTCTGTTGGGTGTGTTTCTCATTACGAAGTATCCGACAAAATGTGCCAATACATGCCCATTCGGGCGGGCGGACTTCGGTCGTCAAAGTATACTTTACGAATGGCCCATTGTATCGGATTCCCCGTGGTACATACCCCTATACAGGGAATATACTTAAATGATAAACTATTAATTTCAGGAGGAAGTATCATTATGAAAGAAAAAGTAATTCTCGCCTACTCAGGCGGATTGGACACTACGGCTATCATTCCGTGGTTAAAGGAAAATTATGACTACGACGTGGTATGCTGCTGCATCGACGTGGGACAGGGCAATGAGCTGGACGGCCTGGAGGAACGGGCCAAGGTAGGCGGCGCCATCAAGCTGTATATCGAGGATGTGGTGGACGAGTTCTGCGACGACTATGTGATGCCCTGCGTACAGGCCGGCACCGTTTATGAAATCTGCTGGGCACCTCCATGGCCCGTCCCGTGATCGCCAAGCGTCTGGTGGAGATCGCCAGAAAAGAAGGGGCTACCGCCATCTGCCACGGCGCTACCGGAAAAGGGAATGATCAGGTGCGTTTCGAGCTGGGCATCAAAGCGCTGGCTCCCGACTTAAAGATTATCGCTCCCTGGAGAACCTGGGATATTTCCTCTCGGGAGGAAGAGATCCGTTACTGTGAATCCCACGATATTTACCTGCCCTTCTCCGCCGACAACAGCTACAGCCGGGACAGAAACCTGTGGCATATCAGCCATGAGGGACTGGAGCTGGAAGACCCCGGCCAGGCGCCGAACTACAGCCACCTGCTGGTGCTGGGCGTAACGCCCCAGGAAGCGCCCGATGAAGGAGAAACCATCAGCATCCATTTTGAAAAAGGCGTTCCCACCGCCATCGACGGCGAGGAAATGAAAGTTTCCGACATTATCCGCAAGCTGAACGCACTGGGCGGCAAACACGGCGTCGGCATCGTGGATATCGTGGAAAACCGAGTGGTGGGCATGAAGTCCAGAGGCGTGTATGAGACCCCCGGCGGCACGATCCTGATGGAGGCCCATCAGCAGCTGGAAGAACTGATTCTTGACAAGGATACGATGGCCGCCAAGAAAACCATCGCCATCCAGTTCGCCGACCTGGTATACAGCGGCAAATGGTTTACGCCTCTCAGGGAAGCGTATCAGGCTTTTATTGAAAAGACCCAGGAATATGTGACCGGCGACGTGAAGCTGATGCTGTATAAGGGCAATATTATCAAGCAGGGCACCAGCGCTCCTTATTCCTTATACAATGAATCCATCGCCTCTTTCACCACCGGCGACCTGTATGACCATCATGACGCGGAAGGATTTATTAACCTGTTCGGACTGTCGTTGAAGGTAAGGGCTATGAAAAAAGCTGAGGTAGAAAAGAAATAAAAGAAAAAATTTTCCCGGAGGTTCCGCACAGCAGGCCCTCCGGGATTTTGTTTTATCCGGTATAAATTCGTTTCATCTATAAATTCATTTCATCTTATGTCTTTTATTTTTCTTACATGATTTTATATGAATCTTACGTATGTTTTGTTCCTCTTGTCTATTTTCCTTGTCATGTGTCATTCCGTTTCATCCAACGCAATTTCGCCCCTGCCTTACGTCTTTAATTAATACTCAGACCGGCGCTCGCGTATCCCACCACCGTATTCAGCAGCGACACGCCGCTTGCCGACGCGGAAAATACCAGCATCAGCCGGGTCTGGGCCGTTACGGGGATATTCAGTCCTGTCAGAGCGCCATTTAACAGTGTTCCCACTGACACAACGCCGGAAAATGACGGCGCCAGGTTAATCAGTGTTCCGGCAATCGGGGAGAATACATTATTCGGCGTTGCAGACTGATAGATCTGCGCCCTTACCGTAACCGTGGAACCTATTAGAGAAAGCAGCACCGTTGTACTGAAAAATGCGCTGAAGGAAGTAATCATTCCGTCCCGCGGAACCTGGAACGCAAAGTTAGACAGGGTTCCGCTGGCATTTGTAATGTCAATTGTGGAGCCCAGCACCGTAAGCCCCTGCGCACTGCTTCCAAAACCGACAAACGCAGGAAGTCCCGCAAGTCCACCGGCAATCGTCGTCACAGAAACCGGGAGACCCGACGCAAACGGAATAATTGCTCCTGAACCTGCCACACCGGTGGCGCCAGTTGCTCCGGTTGCCCCTGTTGCTCCATCGGCTCCTGTCGCTCCTGTTGCTCCTGTTGCTCCGTCGGCTCCTGTTGCTCCTGTTGCTCCGTCGGCTCCTGTCGCTCCTGTTGCCCCTGTCGCTCCTGTTGCTCCATCGGCTCCTGTCGCTCCTGTTGCTCCGGTCGCCCCTGTTGCTCCGTCGGCTCCTGTCGCCCCGGTTGCTCCTGTCGCCCCTGTTGCTCCGTCAGCTCCTGTTGCCCCGGTTGCTCCCATCGGGCCTTCATCTCCCGGGCATCCTTTCGGACCCTGAGGGCCGACCGGGCCGGTTACTCCCTGGACACCCTGGGGGCCGGTCACACCCTGAGGGCCAATATCTCCTTTCGGTCCTTCGCAGCCCGGATCTCCTTTCGGTCCCACGTCGCCGCGAACGCCCTGGACACCCTGTATCCCCTGCGGACCCGCATAGCCTCTCGGACCTGCGCAGCCTCTTGGACCGGTATTTCCCGTAGGGCCCACCGGACCCGTATTTCCTCTGGGACCTCTTGCGCCCGGAACGCCCGGAACACCCTGGGGACCCACAGGCCCCTGCTCGCCTCGGTCGCCCTTCGGCCCGGGACAGCCGGTATCCCCTTCTATTCCCTGCGGACCCATGGGACCCTGATCCCCCTTCGGGCCGGCCGGACCACGCTCACAGCAGGGCGGACAGCATTGATTCTGACACTGGTTCTGGCATTGATTCTGACAATGATTATAACACTGATTTTGACAACAGCCACATATATTTGATTGATTCATCCAAAATCCATCCTTTCTTTTTGATAGAAAAGCTACTTTAAAAGTACCTTTTTCTACAAATATTTTATGTGAATTCGGACTATTTGTTACTATATTCCGGAAAAATAAGAGCATGCCTGAAACATGCTCTTATACGCCGCCCGCCTGTCGCTATATTAACAACTCCGCAGGCCGTCAAAATATTGTTTATTATAAAGATATGCTTTGGAATACGGCTTACAAACCCCGGCCTTTTCATTGTATTCCTCTGCCTTCTGCCGGTCTCCCATTCTGTCATAACATACGCATAACTGCAAAAAGGGAACATAATCATAACAGTCCGGCAGAACAAATCCGTCTGAATAAGCTCTTTTCGGCCTGTTCAGCGCCGTCTCATACCAGTAAACCGCATAAGGATAATTCCCATGCTCCAGAAAGAATTTCCCGATTTCACAGCACAGCTCGGCTCTGGGCAAATCATAGCTCATACTGCGCAGAAGGGTAAGCAGCGCCGTCTGCTCCTGTCCCAGACGGCCGTAACAGCCGGCGCAGACGGAACATGCCTCGATTTTATTTTCAACCCATCCTTCCGGCGACAGAAGAAATTGTTCAAGCACGGAAACGGCTTCTTCATATTGTCCGTGATCATACAGCTCCCGCCCATAATAATACTGCTGCCTCGGTTCCAGATGCCTGCCCTCTTCAATCATTTTCCGATAAATATTCAGATTCCGGTCCGGATCGCCGGCCTTCATCTTCCTGTGGCAGACCGCGATATCGGAATAGATCATGCTGCCGCCCGGAGGAATCACCTCATGAACCGCGCCGACCCAGCGGTATCGGGGACAGTTTCTGATCCATCTCTCTCTGAAATAAGAAAAGGATGGCATACCCGCCTCGTCAAAGGCCGTATGATACCGCATCATAACCATATCCACATCCGGCGGCAGCGACTGTTTTAATTGCAGAAACTGCTCCCTTTGCGTCTCTTCCAAAATGTCGTCGGCATCCATCCACATACAGTAATCCATCGTCGCTTTGGAAAAGGAATAGTTCCTGGCATCGGAAAAGTCATCCTTCCACGGATAGGAATAAACCTTCGGCGTATAGGCGGAGGCTATTCCCATTGTCCTGTCTGTCGACCCGGTGTCCACGATTATGATCTCCTCCACCAGCTTTGCCACACTGTCAAGGCAGCGGGCAAGATGCATTTCCTCATTTTTCACAATCATACAAAGGCTTATTGTCGCCATATGGCTTTCCCTCCCTTTAAATATAGTTTTGCAGCTCTCCTCCTTATTGCCTGTAAAGCTTCTCTATACTCAGATTCATATTTATCCTGGCGGTTCCTGCCGAAGAACTCCAGGCAAAAAACAGCGGGGACGCATCGGGTACTTCGATAATAAAATATCTTGACAGCACGAGTATCTCTTTCCGTTTGCTTCCTTCCGCATATGTGGTATATATGGTCTGTTTATGATCGTTAAAAACCGGTGTCAGCCTGATAAAACCATGTTTTTTCATCAGGGCGGAGAGATAATAGCTGATGGCATAGAAGCCGGGCGTCAGCATGACGGAATAATGCTCCCACGGCGTGATATTCCGGGTGATATCCGGTATATCGACTTTCAGCGGAAGGCTGGCGCTTTCCGGCACGGTAAGATTCCGGCCTGAAAACGTCGCAAATATACTGTTCTGCGGGTAGCCGGGAGGACCGGCCGGCCCCCTCGGGCCAGGCTCTCCTCTGGGACCCATCGGCCCGGTGGCGCCCTGGGGACCCTGGGGGCCCGTCACGCCCTGAGGACCGGGTTCTCCCCGCTCCCCCTGAGGACCGGACTCTCCCCGCTCCCCTCTCGGCCCCTGAGGCCCCGGCTCTCCCCGCTCACCAGGATAAACCGGCGGCCCCGGCTCATCCGCTCCCTCCGCCTCCGACCCAGATACAAAACCATAAGAAGGCTGTGCCTGATTCTGGTCATTGCCCTGATTACCGTTCGGGCTGCTGCTCTGGTTATCGCCCTGATCACCGTTTGGGCTGCTGCTCTGGTCATTGCCCTGATCACCGTTCGGGCTGCTGCTCTGGTTATTGCCCTGATTACCGTTTGGACCGCTGCTCTGGTTACAGTCTTGATTACGGTACTCACTTCTGTTCTGGTTACGGCTTCTCCCGGAATTTCTGCCCATGCCGCCGAACAAATTCGGCGGGGTGAACATCCGATTTGTATAATAGCCAGTCAATTGAAACCACCTCATTTATATCGAATTTTGCGTGATTAAGCATTTCTTCTAAATAAAGTATATGCAGCAAACAGGATTTTCGTTTTCGACACGCATCTGCAAAGGAGGGGACATGGCGAAAATGAACCAATTTTCATACATTTATTTTCATAAAAAAGGCTATCATTTCCACCGAAAGAGTGTTATAATATTCACGAATCTGACGGCTGTCCCATTATGGGGCAGCCTCACATTACGAAGTATCCGGCCAAACGCGCCAGTGCGCAAGCGCATGCTCCGCAATGACGCCTTTTGTCGGATTATCATAATTATAAAGGAGCGGATACGAAAATGAGTGTTACAGTTACGAACGATATCAAGTACGTAGGCGTAAACGACCACCAGGTGGATCTGTTTGAGGGCCAGTATATCGTTGAAAACGGCATGGCTTACAATTCTTATGTGATTCTCGATGACAAGATCGCGGTTATGGATACCGTGGACGCCCATTTCACCCATGAGTGGATGGACAATATTGAAAATGTATGCGGTTCCCGCCGCCCTGACTATCTGATTATCCAGCATATGGAGCCCGACCATGCGGGCAGCATCGACAGCTTTATGAAGGCTTACAAGGATACGACCATTGTCTCCTCCGCAAAAGCATTTACGATGATGCAGCAGTTCTTCGGAACCGATTATGCTGACCGCCAGATCGTGGTAGGGGAAGGCAGCACATTGGAGCTGGGCAAGCATACCCTGGCTTTCGTGGCTGCGCCCATGGTACACTGGCCCGAGGTAATCGTTACTTATGATACCTGCGACAAGGTGCTGTTCTCCGCCGACGGCTTCGGCAAATTCGGCGCCCTGGACGTGGAGGAAGAGTGGGACTGCGAGGCACGCCGTTACTTCATCGGCATCGTAGGCAAATACGGCGCGCAGGTACAGGCGCTGCTGAAAAAGGCCGCCGGCCTGGATATCCAGGTGATCTGCCCCACCCACGGCCCTGTGCTGAAGGAGAATCTGGGACATTACCTGAACCTTTATGATACCTGGTCTTCTTACTCTGTTGAGAGCGAGGGCATCGTGATCGCCTACACCTCCATCTACGGACATACGAAAAAAGCTGTGGATCTGCTGGCTGAGAAGCTGCAGGCCAAGGGCTGCCCGAAGGTGGTTGTACATGACCTGGCCCGCTGTGATATGGCCGAGGCTGTGGAGGATGCTTTCCGCTATGGAAAACTGGTACTGGCTACCACTACCTACAATGCGGGAATCTTCCCCTTCATGCATACCTTTATCAATCATCTGACCGAGCGTAACTTCCAGAACCGCACCGTTGCCCTGGTAGAGAACGGCTCCTGGGCGCCTCTGGCTGCCAAGGTGATGAAGGAGATGTTTAAGGACAGCAAAAACCTTCAGTTCACCAACACCACCGTACGCATCAAATCCGCGCTGAACGAAGACAGCCGCGCCCAGCTTGACAGCCTGGCCGACGAGCTCTGCGTAGAATATGTGGCACAGCGGTCCGAGACTGCGGATAAAAACAATATGTCCGCACTGTTTAATATCGGCTATGGCCTGTATGTGGTTACCTCCAACGACGGTAAAAAGGACAACGGTCTAATCGTAAATACCGTGACCCAGCTGACCAATACCCCCAACAGGGTTGCGGTTGCCATCAACAAGGAAAACTACTCCCACCATGTCATCAAACAGACCGGTATCATGAATGTGAACTGCCTGTCCGTAAAGGCTCCCTTCAAGGTATTCCAGAAGTTTGGCTTCCAGAGCGGACGTTCCGTGGATAAATTTGAGGGCTGCGCCTGCACGCCGCTGCGCTCTGATAACGGCCTGGTATTTATGCCCAAATACATCAACTCCTTCCTCTCTCTGAAGGTAGAGCAGTATCTGGATTTCGATACCCACGGACTGTTTGTCTGCAGCGTTACCGAGGCCCGCGTCATCAACTCCGACGAGACGATGACCTATACCTACTATCAGAACAATGTAAAGCCCCGTCCGGAAACCGAGGGCAAAACCGGCTGGGTATGCAAGATCTGCGGATTTATCTATGAGGGCGACGAGCTGCCCGAGGATTATATCTGCCCGCTGTGCAAGCACGGCGTAGCTGATTTTGAGCGGATTGAGTAATCGAAAACTGCCGCAAATGAAATGGAAATGAAAACTTTGATATAACGTAAGGAAATCCGGCAGAATGTGCCACGGACACATTTTGCCGGATTCTTTGTCATTTTACTGTTTAAACTCCTACAAATCTAACTCCGTAAAGTCAATACACAGATCATCATAAATATTTGCATGAACTTTATCTCGGAAGGTGTATGACTCAACCTTAAAATACGCCTCTTCCAGATAGTAAACAAAAATACTTTCCTTATCCGGATCAACAATCCAATACTCCCGGACTCCTGCTTCCGCATATAAATTTAATTTCACCACATAGTCATGGCTGGATGTACTGGGAGAAATAATTTCTATAATCCAGTCCGGTGCACCGGTACACCCCCGATCTGTCAGCTTGTCCCTGTCACAGATCACGCTGATATCCGGCTCCACAATGGTTTTTTCGTCCTCCCACAGCTTGACGGCAAAAGGAGCTGGAAAGACGCGGCAGCGTCCGCCTTTTTCTTTCAGATACATGTTTATAGCTGTGTATAATTCTCCCAGTATCGTCTGATGAAACCTGGAAGGCGCCGCCTGATTATAGATCAGATGACCCCTGATCAGCTCCGCGCGGACATTTTCCGGCAGATTGTAATAGTCCTCTTCCGTATAATGCCTTGGCTTCAATTTCAGCTTCCGCCGCGCCACCACCATCAGGATCACCTCCTAATACAATGCTGCTACTGTCCTCCCGGCTCCGCCTGCTCCCCCCGGTGTACCACAACCTGAGGGAACGGAATCTCGATTCCATGCTCGTCAAAGGCCAGCTTGATTTTTTCTGTTATGCCCCACCGGGTTGGCCAATAGTCACTGGTGGGCACCCAACAGCGACAGCCCATGGTCACGGCGCTGTCGTCTAGGCTTGAGACGAAGGAGACCATCTCCTCCTCCTTTAACACAGCAGGATGGACTTTCATGATTTCCATCATCAGTTCCTTGGCCTGTTTCAAATCCGCATTGTAGGAGATTCCCACCGTAAGATCCAGCCTGCGTTTCTCCTGAGCCGTCACATTGGTCATACTGTTGTTCGCCAGGTTGCCGTTGGGGATCATGATCAGTTTATTGTCGGGGGTCAAGAGGGAGGTATATACCAAGCCAATGGTTTTGACAGTCCCCTCGTTTTTATGGCCGTCCTCAATAATATAATCCCCGACTTTAAAAGGTTTCATAATCAGGATCAAAAGACCCCCGGCGAAATTTGACAAACTGCCCTGCATGGCCAGGCCGGCGGCCACGCCGGCAGAACCAATCACCGTGATCAGGGAAGTGGTCTCAAAGCCCACCACCTGCAGCATGGTAACGACGATCATGCCGTATCCCGCCGCCCGCAGCAGATGCCTGGTAAACTTCCGCACCGTGATTTCCGTCCCGATCTTTTCCATCGAACGGTCCGCGATCTTCAAGAGCAGATTTAAAAGCTTCTT
>CAJTTU010000034.1:30807-33583 GCA_910579325.1 uncultured Lachnospiraceae bacterium
CCCTTATTCAAAGCGCCGTCCAGCACCTGATCCAGCCATGCCTGAAAAATCCGGCTGTGGGCCTCCAGCTCCTGGACAGCCTGTTCTATTTCTATATGCGGTGCGTCATCCATCGGTAATAATCAATCCTTTTCTTTTTATGCTTCCTTTTCTTTAGTTTCCTTCTTTTCTTCCTTCGGCTTTTCAGTTTCTCTCACCGAATCCACAGCTTTCTTCTCCGCCGGTTTTTCCGCAGCCTGCTTTGCTGCTTCTTCCTTTTTCTCTTCCACCAATTCGGCCGCTTCTTTTTCTGCCGGTTTCACTGCCTCTTCTTTCACCGGCTTTTTCGTTTCCTTTTCAGTTACTTTTTCCGCAGCTATTTTCGCAGTCTGTTCCAGCGTTTTCGCAGTCTCTTTTATCACGGCCTCAGCCTGCTTTGCAGATTTCTTTACACTCTTTTCCGCCGGCTTCTCCACAACTGTTTCCACTGGCTTCTCCACAGTCTCTTCCGCCGGTTCCATCGCCGCCTTCTTCAGCTTCTCCACCTGCTGGTCTACCTTAGCCGTTTTCTTCCTTGTTCCGGCAGCCTTCCCCGCCGTCTTTGCGGAATCTTTCTTCTTTTTCGCAACCTTCGCCGCCTTATTGCTGACCTTCTTCTCCTCCACGGGAATATACTTAAAGACAGCCACAGACAGCGGCGCCAGCTTAATCACAATGGAATAGGGGCGCTCGTCCCACTCCTGCTTTTTGGCAATCTTCACCCTGCCGTTTACTTTGCCGCTTCCGCCGAAGGCCGCCGTGTCACTGTTAAACACTTCTTTATATTTGCCCGGCATCGGAACGCCCACCTGGAACTCCTCGTGGTCGATGGTATCAAAATTACATACCACCAGCATCGTCTCCTCCGGCTTATCCGTCTTTCTCAGGAAAGAACAGATGCTTTCCTCCCAGCCACTGCAGCTGATCCACTCAAATCCTTCCGGGGCATGGTCCATCCGGTACAGAGCGGGACTCTCCTTATACAGCTTGTGCAGCGCCTTGACACAGGCCTGCATCTGACTGTGCAGATCATACTGCAGCAGATGCCACTGAATACCCGACTTCTCATTCCACTCGTCCATCTGGGCAAAATCCTGCCCCATAAACAAAAGCTTCTTCCCGGGATGGGTCATCCAGAAGCCGTAAGCCGCCCGCAGATTCGCGAATTTCGTCTCAAAATTCTCTCCCGGCATCTTGCCCACCATGGAGCCCTTCCCATGGACCACCTCGTCATGGGAAAATACCAGGATAAAGTTCTCACTGTAAGCGTAAACCATGCTGAAAGTCAGCTCATTATAATGATGCTTCCTGAAATAAGGATCGCACTGCATATACCCAAGGAAATCATTCATCCAGCCCATATTCCATTTCAGGTCAAAGCCCACCGCCCCGTCGTCCACATCGCCGGTAATCCTGGGCCACGCCGTGGATTCCTCCGCAATCAGAAGGGCGCCGTTCTCCTGCTTCTTGAAAATAGAATTCAGATGTTTCAAAAGCTCCAGCGCCTCCAGATTCTCATGGCCGCCGTAAATATTCGGCACCCATTCTCCGTCGTTCTTGCCGTAATCCAGATATAACATAGAAGCCACCGCATCCATACGGATGCCGTCAGCATGGAACCGGTTCACCCAGAACAAAGCATTGGCAATCAAAAAGTTGGATACCTGCGGGCGCCCGTAATTAAAGATCAGCGTCCCCCAGTGAGGATGCATCCCCTGCCTGGGATCTTTATGCTCATACAGCCCGGTGCCGTCAAAATCAGCCAGCGCCACCGTATCCTTGGGGAAATGGGCGGGAACCCAGTCCAGAATCACGCCGATGCCCTGCTGATGCATATAATCCATAAAATACATAAAATCTTCCGGCGTCCCGTAACGGCTGGTGGGCGCATAATAGCCCGTCACCAGATATCCCCAGGACTCGTCCAGCAGATGCTCCATCACCGGCATCAGCTCCACATGGGTATAGCCCATCCCTTTCACATATTCCGCCAGCATCGGGGCGATCTCCCGGTAATTATAAAATTCCTGCTCCTCGTCCTCCGGCGTCCGCCAGGAGCCCAGATGCACTTCATAGATGGACAAAGGCTGTTCCAGCGGCTTCGCTTTCTTCCTCGCCTTCATCCAGCCGTCATCCTGCCACTGATACCGGTCCAGATCGGCCACCACCGACGCCGTGTCGGGGCGCAGCTGGGAGCAATTCCCATAGGGATCAGATTTCAACGCCGGAGAACCGCCCTTAAATTCAATCTCATATTTATAAATCTCGCCCGGCCCGATGCCAGGGATAAACAACTCGAATATGCCGGAGCTTCCCCGCCTTGACATCTGGTGTATCCGGCCGTCCCACATATTGAAATCGCCTACCACGCTGACGCTCCACGCGTTTGGCGCCCACACGGCGAACATGGTTCCCGCCACGCCGTCTATGGTTTTGGGATGGGCGCCCAGCACATCGTAAATCTCGTAGTGGATGCCCGCCTCAAACCGCTTCATATCCGATTCCGTAATCTGCAGGTCAAAAGCATAAGGGTCCTCCATCTCACACTTCGTCCCGTTATCATAAGTCACCTCATAGACATAGTGCACCTTTGACTTTCTATTCAAAAGCAGCGCAAAAAAGCCTGCCTCGTCCACCTTTGTCATCGGCCAGCTTTTCTGCGTGGAAACCACCTTCACGCTGACAGCCTCCGCATGGGGAATAAAAGCCTGGATCAGCAGCTGATCCTCCACCCTATGCGCACCCAGCACCCGATGGG
>CAJTTU010000035.1 GCA_910579325.1 uncultured Lachnospiraceae bacterium
TACCAGAATATTTCCTGAGCAGAAGGAAATGATAAAGGAAGATTATGTGATCATCTGCGGAGATTTTGGCGGGGTATGGAGTAAGGGAAAGGAAGATAAGGAAGAAAAATATCTTTTGGACTGGCTGGAGAACAAGCCCTTTACCACGCTGTTCGTAGACGGGAACCATGAGAATTTTGACAGGCTTTATGCTTATCCGGCAGAGGAATGGCATGGCGGCAGGGTTCATAAGGTCAGGCCGTCCGTCATTCATATGATGCGTGGCCAGGTATTTGAGATTGAAGGCAAACATATATTCACATTTGGCGGAGCCAGCAGCCATGATATTGACGGAGGGATTCTGGAGCCGGAAGACCCGAACCTTAAAAGGAAGAAGAAGAGACTGGATCGGGAGCGCTGTTCATACCGTATTAATCATGTGAGCTGGTGGCAGCAGGAACTTCCGACCAAGGAAGAGATGGAGGAAGGGCGCAGGAACCTTGCGGCCCGCGATAATATGGTGGATTTTATTGTGACCCACTGCTGTGCGTCCGGCACCCAGCCTTTGCTGGGCGACAGGATGTATACGTCTGATATTGAGACAGATTATCTGGAAGAAATCCGGCAAAAGACCAAGTTCAGGAAATGGTTTTTCGGCCATTATCATGACAATCTTAATGTGAATGCGAAAGAGATCCTGCTTTATGAGCAGATCATTAGAATTTCGTAGGAGCGGTGAGGATGAATTTATATACCCGTGAGTAAAAAATTTTTCAGGGAGAGGATTGAAGAAGGAATTATGAAAAAAACAACTAAAATGATGATTGCAGGGGCGATGATAGCGGTTGTTGCCGCAGGCGCTTTTATGGCCGGGCATTTTGTATCCGTAAACCGGGAGAGTTCCTCCGTATTCGTTATAGGAGGAGCCGATGGGCCGACATCGGTATTTTTAGCGGGTAAGACGCAGGAAGGAGAGAAACAGGTGGCGGATTATCAATCGATTACCATGGGGGAAGCAGCGGATATTTTTGCGGCGGAGGGAGATTATCTGATCCTTGATGTCAGAAGAGCAGATGAATTCGCGGAGGGGCATATTCCGGGGGCGGTCAATGTGGCGAATGAGGATATCCGTTCCACAGAGCCGGAAGAACTTCCGGATAAGGATCAGGTAATCTATGTATATTGCAGAAGCGGAAGAAGAAGTAAGGAGGCTGCCGCTAAGCTTGTGGAACTGGGATATACGAATATTGTCGAATGCGGCGGTATTCTGGACTGGACGGGGGATGTGGAGAAGTGACGGGATTTTTAAACTGCGGGTATCATGACAATGATATTGATTGGGTTTATAATAGTATCACAGACAAATGGAGATCGCAGAGACGATAACAATCCAACGAAAGGGAAAGCGGCGTTATGAATCAATACGTATCCATCGATAAGAGGAGCAAGAAGGCGCAGAAGGAATATTACTCCGGCCAGCGCCGTACCTGGAACGGACTGAATCCCGTTACCAGGACGGCGCCAAACGGCAAAGCTTACAACAGAAATAAGGATAAGCAGGAGAGACGAAGAATCGGCAGAGAGTCCGGAGACGGATTTGCTACCGATCTTGTTTTGCCATGCCAATGTTTTTCGGCTATGTGATTGTCTCCGACCGGCTTTTTGGGTCGGAAAATGTTGACTTTCAGCAGTGGAAGACCCGAATAAAACCGGGTTATTTCCGGTCAGGTTCTCGATAGTTCTAATTCCTGCAGGCTAATCCACAAATCGTCATAGAGATTAACCTTTATTTTGTCATGGAAGGTGTAAGCTGTGGTTTCAAATTTTGTTTCCTCCAAATGATAAACATAAACGGATTTTTTTGCAGGATCAACGATCCAGTATTCTTTTACTCCGGCATCCATGTAAAGATTCAGTTTTCGTACATAATCATGGCTGGAAGTGCTGGGGGAGACAATTTCAATAATCCAATCCGGCGCTCCGGTACACCCCTGATCTGTCAATTTATTTGGGTCGCAGATTACGCTGATATCAGGTTCAACAACAGTTTTTCTGTCATTGAACAGTTTTACAGCGAAGGGAGCCGGATAAACTTCGCAGGAGCCATCCTTAGAGCGAATATAAATGTTTATTTCCGTGTTCAGGAAATTCAGGATTCTTTGATGTATTCTGCTGGGAGCCGCCATATCATAAAACTGTCCGTCAATTAATTCTGCCCGGACATTCTCCGGCAGATTGTAGTAATCATCTTCGGTATAAAAGTCTGATCGTGCTAATGTCTGTGACATAATGCTTCTCCTTTTTGGCGTGGGTTATGGGGGCGGTTTATGATAAAAGAGTTTTTGTTCTCGTTTTCAGCGGGGTTGATTTGCCTGAAATATTTTCTTGCGTAGCGTATATGTTGTGTAACCTTTGTTGTTCGGTAATTTGAGGATATTGGATTTATATTTCACAGCCATTTCATAAATCTTCTGCTCATAATACACATTATAGTATAGAATATATATAAATGTAAAGTGGATTAAAAATCCCTTTTTATACCAGGAGTATAATGACAGCCGCCCAAATATATGCTATAGTATGATAAAGAAAAAAACGGATCTGATACCGGTTCCGGGAAAGGAAAAACGATGTTCACAGTGATTCATTCAAGTTGTTTCTGTCTGAAAAATATAAAAAACGTGCCGCTCGAACAGAAAAGTATGCGGGGCGTTGGCTTTGTGTGTTCAGATAAGCATAAGCTTGGAAGAGATACTGTGGAGAAGGCAGCAGGTCTATCGGAATAGGGGATAGAAGCAGGCAGCCGGATACATGGATTGTTGAACCGCTTATCTTGTGTGGATGCGCAGGGTAGGCGGTATTTTTGTATCCTATTACGGCAAAATGGTAAAATATTGCCAGGGCGGCACACCGCGGGTAGAGAATCTTCCGGAGGCGGATTATTTTCAGGAAATGAGGATGAGGAAAAAATATGGATATGATTGAAATCAAAGGAAAAGTAAACACGGCTCTCTGCTACGCAAGAGTAGTGGAGGATGAGGCGGTCGAGCAGATCAGGCGGATGTGTGATTACCCGATGACCGAAGGCTCCCGAATCCGTATTATGCCGGATGTACATGCCGGTAAGGGCTGCACGATTGGGACTACAATGACGATCACAGATAAGGCTGTCCCCAATATCGTCGGGGTCGATATCGGATGCGGCATGTATACGGTGGAGCTTGGCAAAGCGGATATCGATTTTGCAAAGGTGGACGAAGCCGCTCATTTTATTCCTTCCGGAATGAACGTATGGGAGGGGCGGCAGGAGCGTTTTGATCTGACAGAGCTTGCCTGCTACAGAGAACTTAAGGATACGAAGAGATTGGAAAGATCCCTTGGCACTCTGGGCGGCGGCAATCATTTTATTGAAATCGACGAGGCGAAAGACGGCACCAGATACCTGGTTATCCATTCCGGTTCAAGGAATCTGGGGAAGCAGGTGGCGGAGCTTTATCAGAAACTGGCAGTCAATCTTCAAAGAGGATACGGCGATTATTTGGAAAAACGCGACGAGATTATCAGAACCTGTAAGGAGCAGGGACGAAAAAGCGAAATACAGGCAGCGTTAAAGCAGCTCCATTGGCAGGTCTATGAGTCTGAGACGAGTATGCCGGAGGATCTTTGCTATTTATCCGGAAAGTATCTGGAGGATTATCTTCATGACGTGGAGATCTGCCAGGCATTCGCAAGGCGCAGCCGGGAGAAAATGGCTGAGGTTATCCTGGAAAGAACCGGGCTGGCAGGCGGCGAAGCCTTCCACACGATTCATAATTATATCGATACGGAGGAAATGATTTTAAGGAAGGGCGCCATAGCGGCCCATAGCGGAGAAAAGGTACTGATTCCGATTAATATGAGGGACGGAAGCGTGCTGGCGGTCGGTAAAGGAAATCCGGAATGGAATTATTCCGCACCCCATGGGGCCGGAAGGCTGATGTCCAGGACGAAAGCGAAAGCAAATCTCAGCATGGATGAATACAGGGAAACGATGAAAGGGATTTATACCACTTCCGTGAATGAAAAGACACTGGATGAAGCGCCGATGGCGTACAAGAGTCTTGCGGACATTATCGAAGTGATCGAAGAGTCCGTGGATGTGATCGACGTGATGAAACCCATATATAATTTTAAAGCTTCTGACTAAGGCGGAGGAGCATCTCTCCTCCGTCTGCACGCAAGGGCGGAAATGGAGGAGGAAATGTTTGCGATGCCTACAATCGATATGGAAGCTACCGGGCGAAATATTATGAGGCTGAGGAAGGCGGCGGGCCTGACGGTGAAAGAGCTGCAGGATATTTTTGGATTCGCCACGCCCCAGGCCATCTACAAGTGGCAGCACGGAACCGCAATGCCTACCATCGATAATCTGGTAGTGCTGGCAGCCGTGCTGGAGGTTCCGATGGATGAGATTATTATATGCGATGGAAACAGAGATGTGCAGATCAGCGCGTGATTCTTCTGGACTTTTCCGGCGGCCGGTGTTACAATAGTTGATGTTTCGGGATGGATAGATCAGGAGGTGCGGGATGAAACCGATGTATTTATCAATTCGACAGAAGGAAACCGGCAGCCGGATTAGAAAGCTGCTTTCGGAAAACGGCTATACGGTGAAGGATGTCCAGGTCGCAATGGGATTTGAGAATCCCCAGGCGGTTTACAAATGGACATCAGGAAAATCGCTTCCGAGCCTGGACAATTTTATTATTCTCAGCAGACTGTTACATACAAGTATTGAAGATATCCTCGTCATTGACGGGGATATCGTTTTGTCAGGAGGCGTTTTAAACTGTCAGTATAATGAAATCTTCTCCACAGTGTGGTATACTGTTACCATGAACAGAAAATGACATATGAAGGAGGAGCCTGGGATGCGGAAAATGACGTCGGCTTACGCGAATAAAATGCTGAGGAGCCTGGAAGAAGATAAAAGCTATTGGGTAAATAAGGAAAATGAGTCGAATACATATGTGGCGGCGGTCAATGAGGAGCCGGTGATCCCGGAATATGATTATGCGGAGGTGGCTGCAAAAATCGGGGAGATCGATGAAAAAATCTGTGTCATTAAGCATGCCGTTAATCTGAATAATGCCATGGCTAGGGTGAAGGTCGGGGAAAAAGAAATGAGTGTGGACACGATCCTGATCCGGATGGCTCAGCTGAACAAGAGGAAAGCGGTTCTTGACTATATGCGTAAGCAGCTGCCGAAGTCCAGGGAAGAGGTGCGGTATCTGTCGAGAAATGCCGTTCCGGAATACCGGTACATCAATTATGACCTTGACCTGATCAAAAAGGAATATGGGCGGGTGTCCGAGTCCATTATGGAAATGCAGATGGCACTTGACCAGTATAATCAGACAGTACTGTTTGAAGTAGATATCTGAGAGAGCGCAACTGCCATTCAGTAATATGGAACGGGAACTTTCGCAGTATAGGATGGTTGTATCTGCGATACGAAATAGAAATTTTCGGGAGATGAAACGAAAGCTTTTATGGTATAAAGTGAAAGCAGCTACGTAATATCCGTACAGAGCACAAGATTCTATAACTTTAAAAGTTGGATGTTGTTGTTCATTGTGAGTGGTTATTTGGTTATCTGTTATTCATTTATTTGATAATGTTCAGTGTTTTAACAGAGGAGAGCAAATTCCTATGATAAATAATGGCTCTGTAAAAAACTTCTGTGGGAAACCACAGCGCCGGGAGTTCGGTTAGACCGGCACAGGCTGCGGGAAGTTTTGAGGCTTTCCGCAGCTTTTTGGTGTACCCGGTGGGCACACGTTCTAACAGGCGAAAAGCCCCAATCCGCTCGACAGTGGGAAGGGCTGGGCTTTAGGAGATGTGAGTAAATGAATGTAACCCAAGATGGGTTTAAGGACAGGTAACTTTATATGGAAGACTATCCTTACTGTATAAAGAATGGAATGGGCGTCCGGTTGTTAATTTCTATATTTGATACCGCATATTGTGGTTCTGTTTTCCCCAAAATAATTCTCGGACGGTCTCTCCAGATCTTATTTCTGTTTCATACGAAATTTTTGTCCTTCTCCTGTTCGGCTTTCGGCAAAGCATGGAAATCCTGCAGATCGGGGTGGAGATGGGCGCTGTCGTCGCGCTGGGCGGAATACGCCCAGTTATCCAGATAGTGGCATCTGAGCCACCGCCTGTGCTCAAATTCAGCGATAAGCTCTTCCGGCACGCCTTTTTCTTTTAATATGAGTTTGACCTCATCATAATTGGCAGAGGAAACATTCTCCCACCGCAAATAAGAGTTTAATTCGTTCCACTCAAAATATCTGTATTCTGGCGATGGCTTCTGCCCTTCTTTTTCCCTGGCGTCTGTGACATATGCTTTGTGTTTTTTTTCGGCCCTGCCGTATAAAAACAAATGATTTGTAATCACCTTGTCAAGAAAATGTTCCCGGTCAGGCACGGAGAGCGGAAACAGCCGTTCGCCCGCGAGGAAGGTTTTTCCCGGATTTTTAACATGTTCTTTGACACTGATATGGGCTATTTGGAACATTTTTAATATCTCCTCATTTTCCACATGAGCATAGATTGCCCCGCCCCTGCCCACGAAGGCGGTCAGCCTTAACAGGTCGCTTAAGACCAGCAGGTTTTCCTCCTGCTGCCCGCACAGGAAGATAACGTCGAAGTCTTCCATAAACTGCAGGCTGCCGTTTACATCATCTTCGTGGAAGATAACCCGGTCAGGCTCCAGGTTCCGGTCGCTTAAGCCTCTGTGCTTCCTGCGGTACGGCACAACATCGCCCCATACATGGTATTCTATTTTCTGTTCTTTGCTGACAATATTCATTACAAGGGCGCTTTGGAGCATCCGTTTTCCCAAATCGCCGAAACCGATGATCCCTATCTTCACCGCGCGGCCTTTTTTCCGTTCAATCAGGCTTCTTTCAAAATTGACCCATTTGGGGTCTTTAAAAAATGAAATGGCCATAAAGCTGTTAACCTGAAAGGTAACAAGGTTTTCTGCCTGGATATCCTGGGGTTCAAGCTCCAAAAGGTTCATGTAAACTTTAACATTTTTATTTTTGATTTTTGGCAGGAGGAAGCTGGTATAAAAGTCCAGGTTTTTTCTTTCGGAATCAAAAAGCAGTACATATTTGCTGCAATTCACGAATCTGTTTTGGTCCATAATACAGTATTTTGAAAAAGGCGGCATTTTCTCCCCGCACAGTATATGGATCCATGGGGCATCTCCGTAAACCACATAATGGGACGGGAGCTTTGACCAGAATTTCGGCCAGAGCATTCCTCTTACCAAATCCGCCACAAGGCCAATCCCAAAAAAGATGGCGCAGAAAGGAGCCAGCCACCTTCCGATATTGATGTAAATATTATACTGCCAGTCGATTGGTATATTTGCGAAATACATTTGCATGGAGGCGTAGGCGGCATCCAGGTAGCTGTATTCGCTCCGTTCCAGCTTAAAGCCAATGATGCCTAAAGTGAACGGCAGAAGAAGCAGGATCAGTTTTAATCCGATTCGGTCTTTGGTATCCCAATTCTTTTTTTTCATATTCATTCTCTCCTTATATTGTTTGGAAACCGAAGGTATCCTTTATTCCCGCGGGGTATTTTATTTTAGCCCGGGCGGGGCAGAATATGTCCATTCCAGATATTCCGACCAGCTTCCCATAGAATCCGGGGACATAACGGCTGCGGAACATTCCAGTGCCCGGTTGTTTTTCAGGCGGTTGCCGAATAATGTATAGCCCGATAAGTCCATAAGCTGCCGAACAGCCTTATGGTTTGCCCGGCGGCGGCCCAGCCAGATATCATTCCAAGCCCCGTCAGAACGGATATAAAAAATATTATTTTCCATCAGGAATACAATAAGGTCGTCTGTTGCCTCAAGCGGGATATTTGTCAGGAAATCCCCCGTCCTGACGCTATAGAATAAAAAATTTATCAAGCCGTTTTCTTGTGTTACGATTACGGCATAATCGGATTCCCCTGAAATCAGCTTTGAAAATGAACCATCGATACGAGGTTCGGTAATCCAGCCCAGGTAATTGATGGAACCGTTGTGGAATGTGTTGTCAGTAATGTAGTTTAAATTGGATATATTTGAAAAATAATAGCCGGGAAAATAACTGTCCAGAATGATGACGCCGTGTTTGGCCGGGGCAAATGCAAGCACGCCCTCGTGGACAGGGACTTCCCTGCCGGTATCAAATTTTTTCTTTTCCGTATCAACGGGAATGCAATATAGGTTCCGTTCTCCGTCTAATGCAAAAGCTGTCTGCGTACTGAGTCCGTAGGCTAAGGCAATTACGGGATTTCCATTTTCCGCATTCCGTACCGGGAAACGGTCTAACACATTGTTGCTTGTGTCTGTAAGCAAAACTTCTTTTTGGTCTCCGGAGGCACATAGGATAAGGTTATCTGCAAGCGGATAGTGCATCTCTGCCTCATTTCGGAAAGCTGTGGCAATATCCTCATCCCCTATCCGGGGCCGGTTTGATTTTTCCGAATACCGTATCAAACAGCAATACCGGACGCTAGACCTGTATTTCAGGGCAATCCTGCCGTCTTCTGCCATGGCTGCCTGGTTCACATGGAGCATCAACGGCTCACAAAGCTGTTCGCCGGTTGCGGCATCTAAGAAGTGTATTGCTCCGGGTACGCTCAATAAAAAATATTCTCCGCAAAAATAACAGGTTCTTGGTATGAAACGGTCGCTGCATTCCGTTTGGAATATCAGATGGCCGAAACAGTCGTAAACGGCAGCATAGCCGCGGTTGGCCAAAACGGCGTTTTCGTTATTGTAAACCAGCGCCAGCTTTTGGCTGTCATCCTGAAAGGAAATGCCGGAAATCAGGCATTCGCTGCTTTCTGCCAATGCAACGGGAAGGCAAGTTTGCGTATCGAACAGGATGGCAGCGGAATGGCAAAAGGATTCGGAGCCGAAATTTGACCAGACGTTTGCAGACAGAACCAGGCGGGAACCGTCGGGGGATGCCATGAGGCCATAATAATAGTTTTCTACCAAAGAAACGCCGTATTTTTCCAATATAGACTGGTCATCGCCGAACAACTCTTTCAGCGGGATACGGCTCAGTTCATGGCAAGCGCCGTCTTCCAATTGGTAAAAGGCCAGGGTTTCCAGGTTGACGATTGCGATGATACCGGGCCGTAAGGCACATAAAATGCTTTCATCCCATGTGCCGGGAAAGTTTTGTTCCCATAGCAATGTTTCCATACGGTTATCTTCCGGCCAATAAAGAGTATAATATGGGTTTTTCGCATTTCCGGAAAAGCACCAGGCGTCCGCAACTCTTGATTCGCTGACACCGGAATAAGAAAATGTGCCTGTGACAGGCAGCTCCTTTACAAATGTTTTGTTTGCGTCGGTAAAATAATAACGTTTATCGCGTTCTGTCCAAAGAATATAATCACCTTTTGTCGTGATGCAGACAGGCGTCGAAAAATCATGCTCACCATCCGTTTGGCCGGTCGGATAAATACGGTTTCCCAGGATAGCGGAATCAGCTTCTTCTTCCACCACCATCGGCCAGGTTTTTGTTTGGAGCAGGGTTTGGGCGTTGATTTGGGCCTGTTCGTCAAAAGGATTCATGGAGAGGACTTTGGCATAATAAAAAAGCGCTTTATTATGATCCCCGTCTGCTAATGCGATTTCAGCCTGCCGTTTATAATCCATGGACCATGTCAGCCAGAATGTATAAATGATGCACAGGGCAACGGCAGCCAGGGCGGTTCCAGTCAGCCCCCACATCTTTCTCTTTAGTTTTTTCCACTGCCTGTCCCTTTGGATCAGATCGTCCGGCTCGCAGTGTAGCAAAGGCGCCGCAATCATCAGTAAGGATTCATCCAGTTTCCTGATGGTGTCCCTGCCATTCCCCGCGCTGATATCCAGCCAGTGAATCTCGGTTTTCCTGTCGGGGTCGGGGGTTCCACCCGGTTCCCAGCACCCTTCATAACACAGCTCCGGCGGCAGGACATCCTCCGGCTCGCCTTTGGCCAGTAGCACGATAATATTATCCAGCTTGCCGCCGTGCAGTTTTTTAAAATACCGGATCTCGTCAAGGCAGTATGGGGAACCCAGCGTTTCCGGGCAAGCCAGGTAAATGAGATACTCCGAGTTGGCTAATGCCTCATAAATTTGTTTATTCAGTACGCCTGCAGCTGCAAAGTTCTGGTCGTCGATACATAAACTTAATTTTCGCTTCCCGATCCCACAGTCCTTTGGAGGGCGGTAATGCTCCAGCTTGCGCAGTATGGAGTGGGCGATTTTGGAAATATGCGGGTCATGCTTATAAGAGATGAAAGCGTCATATTTTTTTCCACTGTCCATTGCATTTGTTCTCCTTGCTGCCGTTCCTGCCGCCGGGTTCAGTGAAGAACAAGAGGAGGAGGTGTACGGCAATATAGTTGATTATAACATAATTTGAATTAATCGGGAACAAGGGAGTTGGTGCCATAGTGAATTTTTGTAAAATTTCCCAATAGTTTTTGTTGGCTTTAATCCGGAGTGGATGAGATGGTCAGAAGGTCATTGTAAGAGCTCTCAGTTCAAAAAGTTAAAAAAATTTAAACGTCGAAGTTGATCAGTATATTCTCTGCTTGCAGTTGATGATAATAATGTGTTATTATAAAAAGCAGAATATTGATAATCTTATGATTACACAGGAATATTTATTGTCGTATTTTACCAAAGGGAGAATGAATTTCAAAATTTTGTATGAGATATGGTATGTATGACAAGGCGGTGAAAATTATGGAAAGCGTGGCAGATAATTATCCCGATATTGATTATCGCTTAGGTACAATATATTTGCAGGGATTACACAGTACTCCACCGAAGCCGGATATTTACAGAGCAGAGCATTATTTTTCCAATGCAGCATATAGTGGCCATTTAGATGCATTGCATGCGTTAGGATTAATGAATTTTCGCGGGCAGTATGGATACCGCCAAAATTTGAAAAAGGCTCGGGACTATTATAGAGAAGCAGCTCAAAAAGGACACAGAGGTGCTCAATATGATTATGCTTGGATGTGTAAATATGGATTAGGTGGAGAAAAAAATATCTCAGAAGCAATATTGTATTTTGAAAAGTCTGCATCCCAAGGACATGTTCTGTGAAGATCGCAATTAGCTTCTCTCTATCAGGAACCAGAATGTAGGAATTTTCGAAAAGCTTTTGAATGGGCAAAGATGGCTGCATTTGCCGGAGATTGTTGGGGTGAGTTCATATTGGGTAATTTATTGTTTTTTGGAAGAGGCTGTGAACCGGACATTGACGAAGCAACACTTTATTATCAAAGAGCCTTTGATCATGGAATGTATCAATCAAAAATTATGCTGGATAAAATTAAAAGCATAAGAATGCGAGAAAGCGATGACTAATATTAAAATGAACATGATGGCATTTGGCAGAAAGCTGAAAAATAGTGCCGCATTGACAGTAGCCAATAAAAAACACACCAATATATTATTGGACAAGAAAAAGCAATGAGAGTATAAGGAGGCAAGAAAATACCATGTTAGAAACAGGAGCCAAAGCGCCGGATTTTGAATTGCCGGATCAGGACGGGCAGATGCATAAGTTAAGCGAATACAGAGGCAAAAAGGTGATTTTATATTTTTACCCAAAGGATAACACGCCCGGCTGTACGAAGCAGGCCTGCGGTTATTCGGAGCGGATGCCTCAGTTTATGGAAAAGGGGGCGGTGATTCTTGGCATCAGCAAGGATTCCGTGGCTTCCCATAAAAAATTTGTGGAGAAATATGGACTTGCCTTTACGCTGCTGGCTGACCCCGAGCGTAAGGTAATCGAAGCGTACGATGTGTGGAAAGAAAAAAAGAATTACGGCAAAGTAGCCATGGGCGTGGTTCGCACCACTTACCTAATCGACGAGGAAGGGACGATTGTGAAAGCAAACGATAAAGTCAAAGCGGCGGATGACCCGGAAAAGATGCTGGGTGAGATCTGATGAAGATTATTTTATCGCCGGCGAAAAAGATGAATGTGGTTTCCGATCTGCTGGCCCCTCAGGGTATGCCGGCCTTTCTTGACCAGACAGAGGAAATACTGGCCTGGCTGAGAACAAAGTCTTATGGGGAATTGAAAAAACTGTGGGGCTGCAATGATAAAATCGCGGAGCAAAATATGGACCGGCTCCGGCATATGGATCTGCACCGGAATCTGACGCCGGCGATTTTGTCCTATGAGGGAATCGCCTACCAGTATATGGCGCCCTCTGTTTTTGAGGATCGCCAGCTGGAATATGTACAGGAGCATCTGCGGATCTTGTCCGCATTTTACGGTGTGTTGAAGCCTGCGGACGGCGTAACGCCCTACCGCCTGGAGATGCAGGCGAAGGCGGCGGTGGGGAGCTGTAAAAACCTTTATGAGCTGTGGGGCAGGAGGCTTTATGAGGCGGTTCGGGACGAGGACGGAATCATGATTAACCTGGCCTCCAAGGAATACGCAAAATGTGTGGAAAAGTATTTGACAAAAAGAGATCGTTACATAACAATTACATTCTGTGAGGAATCCGGCGGGAAGCTGGTGACAAAGGGAACCTACGCGAAAATGGCCCGGGGAGAGATGGTACGCTTTATGGCGGAGAAGCAGATTGAAGTCCCGGAAGAAATCCGTAATTTCGACCGGCTGGGATATGTGTTCCGGGAGGATTTGACGACGGATCAGGAATATGTCTTTGAGCGGGCGGAATCGGCGGATGCTAAATAATGGGGAATCTGCCTGTAATGTTTGAAATCTACAGGAAAGAATATTTTGTGGTTAATTTGATTCGATAAATTATGGAATGAAATATTGTGGTTGTAAATATGTTGTTCATAGAAAGGATATAATATGAACGAAATCATCAAAGCCCTCCATAAGAGGAAATCGGTACGTGTATTCACGGAAAAGGAAATTTCGGCAGAGGAAAAGGAGGCCATTCTGGAAGCGGCGATCCAGGCGCCGTCCGCAGGCTGCCAGCTGCTGTATACGATTCTGGATATCACGGATCAGCAGAAAAAAGAAAAGCTGGCCGAGCTCTGCGATCATCAGCCCTTTATCGCGAAAGCGAAGCTGGTGCTGGTGTTTTGCGCGGACTGCGAAAAGTGGCTTTCTTTTTACAGAGAAGCCGGCCTGACGCCCAGAAAGCCGGGTGCGGGAGATCTGCTGCTGGCAGTGGAGGACGCCGCGATTGCGGCCCAGAACGCAGTGACGGCGGCGGAGAGCCTTGGCATTGGTTCCTGCTATATTGGCGACGTGATGGAGCGGGCGGAAGAGATGAAAGCCCTTCTGGCCCTTCCTCCCTATGTATATCCGGCCTGTATGCTGGTATTCGGTTATCCGACGGAACATCAGAAGGAACGGACAAAGCCGTCCCGGTTCGCGGTTTCCGATATGGTCTGCAAAAATGCGTATCAGGCCAAAAACAGTCAGGAGATCCGCGCCATGTTTGCGCAAAAAACAGACGGAAAGGATTACGACCAGTGGATGGAGGCATTCTGGAAAAGGAAGTATGAATCGGATTTTTCAAAAGAGATGAGCCGGTCTATGGAAGTGTATTTGAAAGATTTTCTGGAGAAATAAGTTTCGGCCGCCGGATACGGCGGCCGTTTTTTGAATTATGATTACCGGATTTTCTTGGACAGCATATCCGGATTAGATGCAAAAGTCAGCGCCGTTTCCCGGGTAATCGTTCCTTCGTTATACAGCTTTGCCAGGCTGGAGTCCATGGAGCACATCTCGGGGCTTGAGGAGGAATAAATAATGCCGTCGATCTGGGGAATCTTGTTATCTCGGATCATATTGCGGATAGCAGGCGTCACCGTCATAATCTCAAATACAGGAACCAGCGTCTCCTGTACTGTGGGAACCAGATGCTGGGTGATTACCGCCTGCAAAACCATGGAGAGCTGTACGGCGATCTGCCGCTGCTGGTTCGGCGGGAACACGTCGATAATCCGGTCGATGGTGTTGGCACTGCCGATGGTGTGCAGCGTGGAGAAAATCAGGTGTCCGGTTTCGGCAGCGGTCATCGCTACCTGTATGGTTTCATAATCTCTCATTTCTCCAAGCAAAATCACATCAGGGCTTTGGCGCAGGGCAGCCCGCAGAGCCGCAACATAGCTGTCGGTATCGGCGCTGATCTCCCGCTGGCTGATAATGCTCTTTTTATGCTGGTGCAAATATTCCAGAGGGTCTTCCAGCGTGATAATATGTTTCTCGAAATTTCGGTTGATATCGTCAATCATACAGGCCAGCGTCGTGGACTTTCCGCTTCCGGCGGAGCCGGTTACCAGTACCAGTCCTTTCTTAAACCTGGCTAGGGCCATAATATTGTCCGGGATACCCAGGGCGGCAGGGTCAGGCAGGGAAAAGGTGATAATCCTGATTACCGCTGAGAGGCTGCCCCTTTGTTTATAGGCGCTGATACGAAATCGGGACAGGCCGGGAATGGCGAAGGAAAAGTCATCGTCACCGGTTTCCAGCAGCCGCTCCATGGATCTCTTGCCGGCCAGCGCATAAATATCCGTGACGATTTCCTGGGTGTCCGCAGGAAGAAGCCGCTGATCGTTCAGCTGGCTGATCGCATTGTTTACCCGCATGGATGCCGGCCGGCCGGCTACGATAAATAAGTCCGAGGCGTTATGGTCAAGGGCCTTCTGGAGCAGTTCTGTTGTATTTGTAAATTCCATTTGATTTCCTTTCGAAATATTAAAAAGTAATTAAGTCGAGGCTGTCGTCGCCGTTCCACTCAGAGGCGGGAATTTTCTGCCAGGCCGTAATTCTGAGAAATCCGCCTTCTGTCTGCGGCGACATATTGACAGTCAGGACGACGCGCAGCGTCTGGGTATCATTGACAGGTACCAGATACGTGATGGTTGGTTCATTTCGGGTGAAATCGGTGTCGATCTCTTTCAGAGCGCTGAGTTTTTCTTTCATTGTCGTATCATAACGCTCTGACGGCGCGTCGTAGGCATCGCAAAGGAGTTCGTCGATTTCTTTCAGGGTCTGCATGGCTGTGTTGGAGGCTTCGTAATAATCGGAATTGTATTCCGCGATTTTTCGGCTGTACTGATATTCACTGAGGGCACCTGACAGCGCCAGAGTGGCGAATATAACCAGACATAAAACGATAAAAGTCATAAGCAGCGACACGGAGCCGATATTGGTTATCGGATAGGAACGCTTTTTCATATGGGAAAGCCTCCTTCTTTGTTTTTTTATGGTGCTTCGGCCGGCTGTCCGCCGGAAATAAGAGGCCGATAGGACATAACCTCCAGACTGTATATCTCTTCCGAAGCATGGCCGCCGGATACGGCAATCGTGTAAATCGAAGTCTGTCCGTCGGCAGGAACGGCAGAAATATCCAGGAAATAACAGGCATTTTCAGAGCTGCAAAGAGCAAATGTCTGGTCGAAATAAATATGTGTCTGACGGTCGTCGGTTTCCAGATCCGGATAAAGCTCCGCCAGAGTTTTCGAAGGATGTTCCGACTGGCTTATAATATCTGCGACGGAGGACGCCTGCCTTACGGCCATATCCAGTTCCCGGGTGTCCCGTCCCAGATTATGTGCTTTGACAAACAATTGGAGACAGACGGCGCTGGACAGGGAAAAAAACAGGATGGCAATAATAATCTCCATCAAAAGCAGTCCGGAGCGGCTGGAAGAAGATGTTTTTTTCATGGGACGCTCCTTTCAGAGGCAACCAGAGAACTTTGGCTGCCGTCGCTGTCGGTTACCACAAATCTGTACAGGTGTTTCTCAGGGCAGGTCATGGAAAGTGAAGAAATCTCCATGATATCTCTGCCGTTTTTCAGGGTGAAAGAAACGCCGTTCCGGATAAACAGCTCCTTGAGCATGCCTTCATATTCATAAATATATGTAGTGCAGAGAATGCCGTTGTAATCAGCTGAGATAGCCAGGCAATCCGTCTGTTCGATATTGACGATTTCCAGCGCGCCCTCCGTGTCGTTCTGGCGTATTTTTTCTTCGATATATGCCAGAGCAGACCGGGTTTCATCGTTCACCTTAAGCTGACTGGTGGTGGAGCCGTAAAGATCGGCAGCCAGAATCAGCACGATTAAGGCGGATGCGGCGAAAACAAAGAAAAGCGCTATAGGGAAAATCAGATCGATGACATGTCTGCCGCGTGTTTGAAATCTCATTGGCCCCTCCCTCTGTCGATGATCGTTACTTCCGGCATAATATTGCTGCCATATACCTGATAATCTACGAAAAATCGGTTTTCATCGTAATATAAGCCGTAATGCTCTTTCAGATACCGAAGGCTTTCCGGGTAGGAACCTTCGATGGCGTAACAGTGAACGATACCCCGGCTTATGGCCTGTTCAAGGGTTTCCTGCTCCTGCGCGTCGGTTCTGTCCGCGACCAGAGTCGTTCCCAGCGTGAAGACAGCGATAACCAGGAAAAAGAAGACGATGGAGATAATGAAATTTTTTGAAGCAGAACTGCTTTTCTGCGTTTCAAAGCGATGTTTCATAGTGCCGCTCCTATCTGTACATGGAAAATCCGCTTTTTGTATCACAGGAAAATCTCAGTATAAAATCGGTTTATAAGCTTGACATAATACCCATCAGAGGTAGCATGACAGACAGCAGAATCATTCCGACGATGACGGAGAGCGCGATTACCAGCGTGGGTTCCAGTATTGAGATGACGTTGGTAAACCGCTGGTCGATCTCTTCCTGATATTTATCCGCGATCTCATGCATGATTTCGTCCAGGCTTCCGGTTTTGGAGCCAATGGAAACCATACGGGCATAAATGCCGGAAAAAATTCCCGCTTCCAGCAGGGAGTGGGAGAGATCCTCTCCGTTGTTCACAGCCTCCCGGCAGACTTCCAGTTTTTTATTGAATTCCTCATTGTTGGTGAGGTTCGAGGCAAGATTTAAGCATTCCTCCGGATTCATGCCGCTGCTTAAGGTAAGGGACATGCCGCTGGCAAACCGGCATGCGGCCAGTTTTTCCGTGAAGGCTTTGGTCCAGCCAAGACGGGAGGCGAAGGAAGAAAATTTCTCCCGCCCGCTTTTGGTTTTGCCGAAATACAGAACAAGGGCGGCCAGCAGAGCCACGAGAACAATCAGTACAACGGAATAACGGTTGATAGCCGTACCGAAATCCAGGATGGCTTTCGAAAGACCTGTCATCTCACTGCCCAGCTGACGGAACACCTGATTGAAGATCGGCATAACCTTTGTGACCAGCACGAGAATGACCAGAAGCATCATAAAAACCATAATTAGTGGATATGTAACGGCGTTCTTGATCGCCTGGGCGATGCCCGCTTCTCTTTCATAATGAACGGACAGCGCCTCCATCACCTCATCCAGTTTGCCGCTGTATTCTCCGATCTGTACCATATGCAGCATATAAGCCGGAAACGCACCGGTGGAAGAAAGGGCTTCCTGAAAATTACCGGTGGTCTGCAGGGTTTCTTCGATACAGGTTAAAAATTTGATTTCCTCCTGCTCCTTTGTGTCCTCCAGCATCAGAGAGATACCCTCCAGCGTGGAGATGCCGGAATGCAGGATCATCGCCATCTGAGAGCAGAAGGCGGCTGTCTCCGTATTCGATAAAGGAGTAAATGCTTGTTCAGCCATAGGGGCTCCTTTCTTACCTGCCATTCAGGTAAAATGTTTATAATCAGCCGACCGACGCGCCGTACCGGTATCTGACCGTACGTTTATCCTGAGGATGAAGAAGCGCCCGGCAGCCTTTTGTCGGATATCATGATAGCAGTTTATCAATAGGAATATTTCACGACGTAGTTGCTTCCGTCGCCGATAAATGCTTTCAGCGCCTTGTTATTGCCGCTGGCGGCAAAGGTGGGATCCATCAGGCTCCAGTTTTTTCCGTCAAATTCGATGACATTGTCCACCCAGCCGGCATCTTCCAGATAGACGCTGATCCAGGCGTGATAAGCCTCGCCGGCATATCCCACCTCAAGCTTGGTGGGAATCCGTTGGGAACGCAACATGGCTGACATAACGGAGGCGTAGTCAAAACAGATGCCTTTGCCGGAAGCGATGGTTTCATCGATGTCAGGCAGATAGCCGTAAGCCACATTCTCCGCTTTATCCGTATCATAAGTGATATGTTCTGTCACATAATGGTAAATGCCGGCGACCACGTCCAGATCGGAACAGGCGCCTTCGGAAACTTCCTCTCCCAGAACTACCGTTTTGGAAGCGGCGGTGAAATCGACATACTGGTTGGGATATAAAAAAGGAAGAAATTCGTCCCGGATCGTCACATCGATTTCCTGCGCGCAGGCGACGATATATTTGTCGTCCACCACATTTTCGTAAACAGTCAGCGTGTAAAGGCCGTCGCCGGAAGGAAGGGGAAAGGTTTCGTACTCCTTTTCCTGAGACAGCAGGTAAGTGTATTTTTTGCCGTCGGGTGTGGCAATCTGCAGTTTTACTTTCGGATTGTCCCCTGCGTATCGTACCATCACATAGCCTTCGCCGGTATTGGACGCGTCGATGGAGACCAGATCGGATCCGTAAGTGACCGTTCCGTCGGCAGAAGGGATCAGTACCTTCGGGGTATTATCCCGGAGGGGGAGATCCTTTTTTTCAGATTTTGTTTTGTTGGAACCGGTTTTTCCTGACTGCCCGGGCGCAGCGGGTCCGGAGGCTGGCGTTCCGGTATTTTTAGAACCGCCGCTTTCTTTGCAGCCGGAAAAAAAAGCGCAGCACAAAAGGGTCAACAATACAAATGTGAAACGAAATATTGTATTCCTGTTCATATGCCGCACCTCCGGAGTTTGTTTAAGTGTGTATATTATACTATTTCCGGGGAGGATAATCAATAGCTTTTCGAACTACGGTTTGGAAGCTCTTTCGGAAGGGTATTTCAATATCCCGCGGCGGCATTTTGGTTCCGGTTTTCTTGACTTTATGGGAATCTATTATAAAATAGAAGGATAGCGCGTCTTTGCGGAGCGTTTTTATTTTTACTGTGAAAGCAAGAAGCAATCTGCTTTCATATTTGGCGCTGTCTGCGCCGGCAGACATGTTAGTTTAGAAAAGGAAGGTAATCATTGATGAGACAAATGAAAATTTTCGCAGCGCTGTTGACGACGGCGGCGTTACTCCTGACGGGCTGTTCCGGAAATGGGAATCAATCCGGGGAAACCTCAAAAGCGCCGGAAATTCCAGGTGCGCAGAAAACAGAAACTGCCCCGGAGACAGAGACGGGGGAGGAAACGCAGGCGGGGACAGAGGGCCCGATCACCTTTACGGATATGAACGGCCGGGAGATTACGCTGGAGAAGCCGGCGGACCGGATCGTGGCGCTGACGGCTTCAGACTGCGAGATCCTCTATGCCCTGGGCGCAGGCGATACGCTGGTAGGGCGGGGAGAATACTGCAACTGGCCGGAGGAGGTGCTTGACGTGCCCCCCGTACAGTCCGGAGAAAACACGAATGTGGAGCAGATCATCGCGTTGCAGCCCCAGGTGCTTCTGATGAGCGCCATGGCCCAGACCGATGAGCAGATCGAGGCGCTGGAAAACGCAGGGATTCAGGTGGTGGTCAGCTATGCCCAGGATATCGAGGGCGTCTATGAGGCCATTTCCATGATCGGCACGGCCATGGGGAAGGATGACGAGGCGGAAGCACTGGTCAAAGGAATGAAGGATACCTTTGCGCAGATTCAGGAAGATTCGGCAGGGGACGGCAGCGAGACCATTTATTTTGAGGTGTCTCCACTGGAATACGGCCTGTGGGCTGCCGGAAGCAATACCTTTATGGATGAGGTGGCCCAGATGCTGGGGCTGACCAATGTATTTGCTGATATGGAAGGCTGGGGCGAGGTGTCCGAGGAACAGGTGATTCAGCGGGCGCCCGATTATATTGTGACGATTGCCATGTATTACGGAGAAGGCCAGACGCCGGTGGAGGAAATCACCTCCCGCAGCGGCTGGGAAAATATTCCGGCTATCAAAAACGGAAAGCTTCTGAATCTGCAGAACGACGAGCTGTCCCGTCCGGGTCCCCGTTTGAAAGATGGTGCGGAAATGCTGTATGATTTTGTGTATGGCGGTGAAAGTGACAATTAGTAACAGATCGGAAGACAGCCGGCAGCAGGCGTAATATGGACAGCCGGACAGCCGGAAATATCGTGTGTTTTTCTGTGGACAGGCGGATTGTTTCGCGGAAATAGGGATGCCGGAATAGGAGAGACAAATGAAGAAAAAAGGCCGTGAAGGTTTCAGCCTTCCCGTATATATTTTGTTTATCGCGGTCACACTGGCGGTGATGCTTTTGTGTATCTGCGTGGGAAGCGTGATGCTCCCTTTAAAGGATACATTGGCGGTGCTGTGGAACGGGCTGACCGGAGCGGGCGGGCCGGTCAATGAGATGGCGGCAAATATTATTCTCCCTGTCCGGCTGCCCAGGGTGCTGTGCGTGGCTTTGGTGGGCGCTTCTCTTTCTCTGTGCGGCGGCGCCATGCAGGGACTGTTAAAAAATCCGCTGGCCGACGGCACGACGCTGGGGGTTTCCTCCGGGGCGTCTCTGGGGGCGGTGGCGGCCATTGCTTTTGGTATTTCTCTGCCGGGCTTTCCCTTTGCGGGCAGCATGGTGATGGCGGTGATCTTTGCTTTTGGTTCGCTGGCGCTGATTCTCTCGCTGGCTTATAAATTGGATTCTTCACTGTCCACCAATACGATTATTCTGATCGGCGTGATTTTTTCCATGTTTGCCAGCAGTATTTCCAGTCTGATTATTACGTTTGCGGGCGATAAGATCAAAACCATCACTTTCTGGACGATGGGGTCTCTGCAGGGCAGCAGTTATGAGAATGCCCTGATCCTGCTGGCGGCGCTGGCGTTGTTCGGCGGGCTGGTGATTGGATGCGGTAAGGAGCTGAATGCCTTTGCCGTGGGAGAGGACAATGCCCGGAATATCGGCGTGGATGTGCGGCGGGTCAAGCTGACGGTGCTGATCTGCATCTCCGTGCTGATCGGCGTCTGCGTATCCGTCAGCGGCACCATAGGCTTTGTGGGCCTGGTGACACCCCATATGCTGCGCAGCCTGACTGGCCCCAATCACAGGCGGCTGCTTCCGGCCACGCTGTTTGGCGGCGCATGCTTTCTGATGCTGTCCGACCTGCTGGCCCGCACGCTGCTGAATCCAAGGGAGCTGCCGCTGGGCGTGGTGACGTCTTTTATCGGATCTATGATGTTTATCTATATTTTCTATATGTCCAGAAAACGTTAAAAGGCTGTAATATATTAGGGGAATATTGGAAAGAGAGCAGCCGTATACATGTCCGCTTGGAAAGGAACGCAAAGGAAATGAGTGAGATGCTGGAGGTAAAAAATCTGACGGTTCGCTTTGGTCAGATGACAATCGTGAATGAGATCAGTTTTTCCGTCTTCCCGGGAGAGTGGCTGATGATCATAGGACCCAACGGGGCGGGGAAATCTACGATCAACAACGCAATTTCCCGCGCGGTTCCATACACGGGGACGGTGTTGTTTGAGGGAAAGGATATTCGCCGGAGTAAAAGCCGGGAAATGGCACAGAACATCGGTGTGCTCTCTCAGAACCATTACGTTGGCTATGGTTTTACGGTGGAGGAAGTTATCCGTCTGGGCCGCTATGCCCATGCGCCGGGCCTGCTGTCCGGCGGAAAGGATGAAGGGGAGGAAAAGGTGCGGGAAGCCATCCAAAAGACAGGGATGGAGCCTTACCTGAATCAGTCGGTGCTGACCCTGTCCGGCGGTGAGCTTCAGAGAACTTTTCTGGCCCAGCTCTTTGCCCAGGACCCCCGTCTTCTGATTCTGGACGAGCCTACCAACCATCTAGATCTGATCTATCAGAAGCAGGTATTCGCCCTGGTGGGAGAGTGGCTGAAAAAGTCCGGCCGGGCGGTGATCTCTGTGGTACATGATTTAAGCCTGGCCAGGGCCTACGGCACCCATGCCCTGCTGATGAAAAAAGGAAGGATCGTGTCCATCGGTTCCGTGGAGCAGGTGATGACGCCGGAAAATCTGAATCAGGTGTACGATATGGATGTGTATGACTGGATGCGGCAGATGTACGGGCAGTGGGGCGGTGGTATGCAATAGCCTTTTTGCATTTTACTCAAACCCGAAAAACGCATCCACACCGTCCGCGATTCCCTGCACGATTTTCGCCTGATATTCCGCAGTCTGCATCAGCATGTCCTCGTCAGGATTTGTCATAAAGCCCATTTCCACAAGCGTTACCGGAACCTGGCTCCAGTTATTGCCGCTCATGGAATCCGTTTCCCATACGCCTCTGTTGACACAGCCGGCCGCCTCGCAAAGATTGCTGATGACGCAGTCTGAGAGGCTGCGGCTTGATGCGTAGAGTCCAGGGACAAAGGGGCTTTGGGGAGTCGTGCAGATGGTCATGGCGCCCTGGGCGCTCTGGTTTTCCGAGCCGTCCGCATGAATCCGTATAAAAGCGGCCGCCCCTGCGTCATTTGCCACATTGGCACGCTGGACGCAGCTTACGGGCACGTCGTTGGACTTTCTGGTCATCAGCACCGTATAGCCCCGGTTTTCCAGTTCTGCCTTGAGCTGGTTAGAAACCATCAGCGTAAGCTCATACTCGGCTACGCCGCTGCTGATGCCTCTGGTTCCGCTGGCATCCGCAGCCTTATATTCCCCGGAGCCGGGGCCTAACGGTTCGCTTCCCTCGGCTACCACGCCGGAATGGCCCGGGTCGATGACGATGGTCAGATTTTTCGTGTCCGCTGGCTTTGGTTCAGATGATGCCGGTTCAATGGATTCTGTCTCAACAGATTCTGCCTCTGCGATTTCAGTTTCTGCTGTGGCTGTTTCTCCTGTTTCCTGAATTTCACCGTTTTCTGTGTGCGATTCCTTTATCTTCCCTTCCTCATCTGTTTCACTTGTCTCAGTCGTTTCTCCGTCTTCCGTCTGGCCTTCCTCTTTTGTTTGTTCGGTTCCCGCCGTTTGCCCTGTTGTTTTCGCCGGTTTATCATTCTCACTTGTTGTCTTGTCCGAACAGGCGGCCAGAAGCAATATTGCGCAGAAAAGAATCAGCGTTTTTTTTGATTTTTTCATTTCCTCTCTCCAAATTTCATTTTAAACGGTGCGGACACATGTTACCAGGCAGATGCGGTGACTCTTATTATGGAGTATCCGGCAAAACGCGACGGCACAAAAAGCATGCTTCGTGATGATGTGCTTTGTCGGTTCTGCTTTGTTGCCTGTCCGCTATGTTTATGTTTTTCCGGTGTTGCTATTATTATTTTAATTATGGCATATCTGCTTGTCAAATGGTTCTTTTCGGATTGTAATTGATTAAAAAATGGAATGACATTCATTGAGAAGAATACAATGCGGTCTTTCGCTGGGCGTAACGCAAAGCAGAGGGAAAGTGCCTGCATACCGTCTTCTGCTCGGTTGACTTTCCCATATCCCAGGTGTATGCTAAAACGAGTTTATTAAGCTTTCCCATTATTTTATCAAAGGACAAAGGAGGCCGTACCATGCCCCACATTCTAATTGTCGAAGACGATACCGATATCAACAACTCCACCGCCGCATATCTGCGGCGTCAGGGCTGAATCTGTACCCAGGCTTTTTCCGGCACGGAGGGGCGTCTGCTGTGGCAGGCAGGCGGCATCGATCTGCTGCTGGTGGATCTGATGCTGCCGGGACTGTCCGGCAGTGAGCTGATTGCTAAGATCCGCGAATCCAGCCGGATACCGGTGATCGTGCTGTCGGCCAGGATGGAGCTGTCCGACAAGGTGGAGCTGTTGGCAGGCCGTCCCAAGCGGGTGTTCACCAAGCAGCAGATCTACGAGGCGGTCTGGCAGGAGGCGTATGCCATGGAGGATAAGACCATCACCGTCCATATCAGCAACATCCGAGCCAAGCTGCGTCAAAGCGGCACCGACGGCTATATCCGAACCGTGTGGGGCATCGGGTTTAAGCTGGACGAGTAAACTTAACACTTTCTTTACCTTTCCTTTGCGATATTTGGGCATTTGTCCGTTAGACTGAATCTGCAATCGAAAAATCCGGATTTTCAGGTGTCCGTTCGGCAGGGGCAAAATGTCGGATATAGCGTCTTTCACGCATGATCCCAGTTTAGTATCTGCCCAGAAGAAGCAAAAGTGCCGTCGAAAACCCGGAGCGGAGCAGAAAGAAGGAGGCTTTTACATGGCAGTAATACGGACGATGGGGCTGTCAAAACGCTATAAAAATAACTGGGCGGTGGATCACCTGGATTTGCAGGTGGAGCAGGGGGATATTTACGGCTTCATCGGGCAGAACGGTGCAGGCAAATCCACCACTCTGAAGTTATTGTGCGGTCTGGCCCGGCCCACCGAGGGGGAGGCGCTGATTTTCGATAAACCGATTCGGGATCAGGTGGCCCGCCGCCGGGTGGGGGCGCTGATCGAACAGCCGGGGCTTTATCCCGACCTGAGCGGACGGGAGAATCTGCGGCTTTATGCCGGCCTGCTGGGGCTTGACAAACCGGAGCGGCAGGACGAGTATCTGGGCATTGTGGAAAAGCGGCTGGAGGAACTGGAAGAGCTTTTGGAGGAGCTGTTCCTCTATACCCGTCTGCAGGGCGGTTCCCATCCGCTGGAATGTGCGAGCAGGGCGGCTCTGACGCCTTTGTGGGATGCGCTGGCGGAGTTCTACCCCCAGCTTGAGGCGGCGGGAGTGGAACCGGAGCTGCGGTTTGACCGGGAGGATATGATGGTCTGGGCCAGTCCGGAGGCCCTGGGCCGGGTGTACCGCAATCTGATTGCCAATGCTTTGCGTCATGGCGGCGGGGGTCTGACAATTACCGGCCGGGATGGGGAAATCTGCTTTTCCAACAAACTGCTTCCCGGCTCCAGGCCGGATACGGAACACCTGTTTGACCGTCTCTACCAGAGCAGCCTGCCCGCGCCAAAGGCGGAGCAGGGCTGGGTCTTGCCATTGTGCGGGAGCTGATGGAGCGGATGGGGGGCAGGGTAGCTGCTCAGGTTATAGAGGAGGAGCTGCGGATTACGCTGAGTTTTATTATATATCCAACCCCGCATGATACCCCTGGTAAATCGCGGCCGTGATATTGCCGGGTTTTACGCAGTCGCCGATTTCACGGACGATGGGAGCGGCGCCTTGCAGCGCTTCGATGCCTTCCCGGTTGGAGCGCTGTCCCACGGCGCAGACAACGGATGCTCCGGGAACCAGAACCTCCTCGCCTGCGGCTGTTTTACAGAGAACCCCTTCTTTCGTGATCTGCAGTCCCTGATAGCCGGTATGGGCAGTCACATATTTTTCAATCATCTGCATCAGGATCGGACGATGACGGATATTGGCATCCGGCGCCAGCGTATCCCGCATTTCCACCAGATGAACCTGTTTGCCCTCCTGGGCCAGATGGATGGCGCATTCGCAGCCTGCCAGTCCGCCGCCCAGAACCACGACGGAATCGCCGACCTTTTCCTTTTCCAGATAGTAGTTATTGACCACAACCATATTGTCTCCGTCGATTCCCGGAAGCGGCGGGAGGATCGGGTTGGAGCCCAGGGCAAGAATCAGCACGTCGGCCCCTTCTTTTTCCACATAGTCGGCAGTAACCTCCGTATTGCAGCGGATTTCCACGCCCTCGTTCCTGGCCTGGGCTTCCAGTACTACGCCCAGCTCATACATCTCATGCTTGAAATCGATGGCCTGTTCACATTTCAGGATGCCGCCCGGCTGATCGCTCTTTTCGCAGAGAATCACCTGGTGTCCCCGCTGCGCCGCCGTGACGGCCGCTTTCAATCCGGCCACGCCGCCGCCTGCGACCAGAACCTTTTTCTTACGGGCGGCAGGCGGAACCTCCGTACCCTCGATCTCGCGTCCGATCAGCGGATTTACGGTACAGCGCCGTGTCTGGGTGGTAGGGCGCTCTGCCATGCAGGTAAAGCAGCGCAGGCATTTCACGATTTTATCGTCATTTCCGGAAACGATTTTTTCCGGCAGGAAGGGGTCTGCTAAAAGAGCCCGTCCCATATATACCACATCCGCCTTGCCGGAGGCGATGATATCTTCCATCATGGCCGGGGCGTTTAACGCGCCGATCGTGGCTACGGGTACCTTCACGTGTTTTTTGATCTCGGCTGCCAGATAAACATTGACGCCGTGAGGGGAAAACATGGAAGGATGGGTGTTGAAGAAACCGAACTGGTAGGAACCGGCGGACACATGGATCAAATTTACATATTCCTCTACCGCCTGGGCAATCCTTACGCCCTCCTCCAAATCATAGCCGCCGTCAAACAGCTCCGAGCCGCTCATGCGGAATTCGATGGGGAACATGGGGCCTACCGCTTCCCGGACAGCTTTAAGGACACGGATGGTAAATCGCATTCTGTTCTCGAAGGAGCCGCCGTATTCGTCTGTTCTGTGGTTGAAATAAGGGGAGATAAACTGGTTCAGAAGCCAGGTATGGCCGCCGTGAACCATAATCATCTCAAAACCGGCCCGTTTGGCCAGCGCCGCGGTTTCCCCATAACGGGCTACGATGTCGTCGATCTGCTCTACGGTCAGGGCAGTCACCTTTTTGCCGTCAGGGCGCACGCCGTCGCTGGGGCCGTACTGGGTCAGGGACTGCTTTTTATTCTTGTCTGCCATATAAGTGCCCGCATACTGGCCGGAATGAGAAAATTCCACGCTGGGAATAGCGCCGTGCCTGCGGATCGCATCGGCGCAGAAGGTAAAGCTGGCCAGGGAGCCAACGGTTTGTAAATCAAGATGGAGCATATGGGAGGCGTCCGTCTCCGGATGGACTACCAGCTCGCTGATGGTTACGGCTGCAGCGCCGCCTTTGGCCCGCAGCTCATAAAATGCCCGTGTCCGGTCGCCGGGCACACAGTCGGCAGTGATGTCCGTCGCGCCGATGGGGGAGGCAAACATGCGGTTGCGGAAGGTGACATTGCCCAGGGTGATGGGCTGTGACAGATGGGGGTATTTTCGTTTCATGGGGTTCCTCGCTTTCTTTCAAATGTTGACATGATTTGGAGCCTGCCGGTTATCCATAAATGTCTGTTGGTTTGGATAACGAAACAGAAACGGTGTCCGATCCGCCGCTTGGGGCAGCGGAATCGGGCTGTTAATAAAAGTATATAATATAAAATACAACATGTCAATATTTACATGTTGATATGTGCATGGAAATGGATTAAAATATAAACAGTTAAAGGATTACTAAAGAATAGGGACAAGACGGGTGATTTTTTATTGGCTGTAAAGAATATGAGCAATCCATAGATTGCAGTAGAAAAGAGGAATCATGAGGACATTAAAATATGCCATATTAGGGCTTTTGAATCAGCGGGATATGTCGGGTTATGAACTGATGAAGCAGTTTGAATCGGGGCTGAATGAATTCTGGTCGGCGAAGCACAGCCAGATTTATCCGGAGCTGGCGAAGCTTGCGGAGGAGGGCAGCGTGGCTTATCAGGTGCAGATCTCCGGTTCGGTGCTGCAGAAAAAGGTTTATTCCATCACAGAGGCAGGGCGGAAGGATTTTCTGGCCTGGCTGGAACAGGATGTACGGATGGAGCCCACCCCCAAGGAGGTGTTCCGGCTGAAATTGTTTTTTGCTAATTGCCTGGATGCCGGGACACTGCTTGCCAATCTGGAAAGCCAGCTGCGCCAGCATGAGGACAGGCTGACACATCTGAAAAATAATCAGAAAAAATTCGCCGAAGTTCCGACGACAGATTCGGAAGGGTTCGGCGATTATCTGGTGCTGATGGGGGCGGTGATGCGGGAGGAGATGAGCTGTGAGTGGCTGAGAAAGTGTTTGGAGCTCTGCCGGAAGTAATAAATACGCTGCATTTATATCAGAAAAAGTAGGTTTGCATTCACACCTGGAAAGAATAATTCCGCAGCCAGTTTGATCCGGCTATGAATAATATGAGCAATAGGAATCTGAATGGTAAGATAAAAAGTACCGAAAAGGCTTCTGCAGGTCGGATTGTTTTGACTTGCAGGAGCCTTTTATGGGTGAAGCGATAAATATTTAAATCTTTTTTACCGCTTATTATTGGGAAAGCGTTTGATATTTTGCACCGGTTTCAGGCTGTTTCCATAGGATATATGCGATGCAGCCAGCGTTTTTCCCCCGCCGCTTGGCTGTTTGGAATTCATTATGAAATCCGATTTAAAATTCATTCCCCTGGAATTTCGGAATCCCCTCAAACCCTGCCTGTAAATCTTCGTCAGTGGGGATGTAATCACTCATCTTGCCATCATGGAACTTCTCATAGGCCACCATATCGAAATACCCGGTGCCGGTCAGGCCGAAGACGATGGTTTTCTCCTCGCCGGTTTCCTTGCATTTCAGCGCTTCGTCGATGGCTACCCGGATGGCGTGGCTGCTCTCCGGCGCGGGCAGGATGCCTTCGATTCTGGCGAACTGCTCCGCTGCCTGGAACACAGAGGTCTGCTCTACGGCTCTCGCTTCCATCAGGCCATCATGATACAGCTGGGATAAGATGCTGCTCATGCCGTGGTAGCGCAGCCCGCCCGCATGGTTGGCGGAAGGGATGAAGCTGCTGCCCAGCGTATACATTTTCGCCAGTGGGCAAACCATGCCGGTGTCGCAGAAGTCATAGGCGAATTTGCCTCTTGTAAAGCTGGGGCAGGAAGCAGGCTCTACGGCGATAAACCGATAATCCTTTTCGCCTCTTAATTTCTCACCCATGAAAGGCGAGATCAGGCCGCCCAGGTTGGAGCCGCCACCGGCGCAGCCGATAATGATATCCGGTTTTACGTCATATTTATCCAAAGCCGCCTTGGTTTCCAGTCCGATAATGGTCTGGTGGAGCAGTACCTGGTTTAGCACACTGCCCAGCACATAGCGATAGCCCTCCTGGCTGGTAGCCGCTTCCACGGCTTCGGAGATGGCGCAGCCTAAGCTTCCGGTGGTTCCGGGATGGGCATCCAGAATCTTGCGTCCAACTGCGGTTTTGTCAGAGGGCGACGGTGTGACGGAAGCGCCGTAAGTCCGCATAACCTCCCGGCGGAAGGGCTTCTGCTCGTAGGAAACCTTTACCATATATACCTGACAGTCAAGCCCCAGGTAAGCACAGGCCATGGAAAGGGCGGTCCCCCACTGTCCGGCGCCGGTTTCGGTGGTTACGCCTTTCAGCCCCTGGTTTTTGGCATAGTAAGCCTGCGCGATGGCGGAATTCAGCTTGTGGCTGCCGCTGGTGTTGTTGCCCTCAAATTTGTAGTAAATCTTGGCCGGTGTGCCCAGCTGCGCCTCAAGACAGTAAGCCCTGACCAGCGGTGAGGGACGGTACATTTTATAGAAGTCCCGAATCTCCGTGGGAATGTCGATGTAGGCGGTATTGTCATCCAGCTCCTGTTTGATCAGCTCATCGCAGAAAACAGGGCGCAGGTCTTCATAGGTCATCGGCTGCAGGGTTGCGGGGTTTAACAGCGGAGCCGGTTTATTTTTCATATCAGCCCGTACGTTATACCATTGCCTGGGCAGTTCGTCTTCTGTCAGATAAATTTTGTAAGGAATTTTTTTGTCGCTCATAGTTGTCTCCTTTCGTGATAAAGCCCTTCGGGCAGAACTGATAGCGGTAAAATAAAAGTCGCCGGAACAGCCCTGCACAAGCGTAGAATCTGTTTTTGGCAGACGCTTATTTTTGAAATCGGGGCGGGATCATTTCTGCCTCGTGTTATGGCGTTTATATGCTGCTGTAAGCAGGCGGATATATTTTCCGGATGCCATATAAAAGATGCATACAAAAAACTCCTGTCCCTGCAATCACTACTTGCAGGGACAGGAGTAATATTCTCCTGCGGTGCCACCCGGCTTGATATGGAAAATCCCATATCCACTCAGCGCATACAAACATATGCCGATTTTGATAACGGAGTGTCTGCTCCGGCCCACCTACTGAATCGTCTGCGATCTTTCGGCTTGCCCTTAGAAGTCCATTCGCCTAAGTCTCATGCGCCGCATTCCCACCATCAGCGGCTCTCTGAACCAATCCTCTCAGGGTACTTACCCTTCTTCAACGGTTTTGTTTCAAGAGAGTGATTTGTTCACTGCTCTTTAGGTTAGGGATAATTTAGCACAATAAAGCGAAGATGTCAATAGCTTTTTTGCAATTCACGAAATTTCATAATTCATGCCCGTTTAAAGCACCATATTCCCCAGCGGATACAACACCAGCATACAAATTGCAAAGCAGGCTGCGATCATCAGAAAGTTCCATTTCAATGTGTTACGGACGGTAATATGCCCCGGACCGAAAAACAGCGGGGCGGTCACTGCCGCGGAAGGAACCAGGGAGGCAAAATTGGCCACAAGGCAGATGATCACGGCAATGGCGGCAGTACTGACGGAAGCGCCTGCGGCGACGGGGATTACCAGGCCGAAGAACAGCAGCATGGAAACCACGTTGGAAACAAAATTCGTTAAAATCAGGCAGAATAATACGCCCAGCCCCACGATTGCCCCGATGGGCAGCGTACTGGTCAGCGGAGCCAGCAGATTGCCCAGTGCGGCGGAGATGCCGGTATCGGCGGAGCTGGCCGCGCTGCCGAAGACCACCACGGCGCCGATGAAAATGAGCAGTGTCATGGGAGCCGCCTTTGCCAGTTCCGGAAAGCTGGCGATGGGTTTGTCATCCACCCGGATGACGCACAGCAGGCAGACGCCGATCAGGGAAATATTGGCGCACCAGGCGAAATTAAAGAAGATAATGTAGATTCCAAAAAAGATACAGGTGGCCACTACCGCGGCCGTGGCGCTGAAGCCATAGCTGTACAGGGTGGGGGCGAACCACTGGAAGGCATGGGATATAGCGTGCCAGTTATAGGCACACCAAACAAAATACAGGGCAGGAACACACTGGAAAAGGGATTGCGAGATGCAGTCCTTTTTTGATATGGGAAAAGGAGAATATCAGATTATGACGAACTTAACAAAGTATGAAATGGAAACCGTGGTTAATTATAATGCCGGAGAACAGACGGCAACCGTCTATACAAGGGATAAATCAGTGATGCGCAGATTGGATCGGCTTGTGGCGGATTATCCTGACAGCTACAGACTGCTAAGGCAGACGGACATTGACAAGACCTATTCTATGCCGAAATCATTTGTTACTTACCGTAAGCCGAGAGCAGTAAGCAACGAACAGAGGGAACAGGCAAGGCAGAGGATGACAAAATTAAATTCTGCCGGTAATTGAGGTGCGAAAATATAAATTATTTTATCGGCAATATTTAGTTTGCATGGTATGGACAGAGAGCGTCTTATGCAGGGTGTTTTATCCCAAAAATCCTCGTTTATTATCGTGTAAAAAGCAAAAGAAAAAGGAGAGAGGGGGAATTCCATGCCAAATAATGGATTTTGAATATTTTTATGGGAAACAGAGCAGCCAGTATGCTTTTTACCGCATACCGAAACAGTTATTTACGGAAAGCCAGTTTGATGCGCTGTCAATCGGGGCAAAGCTGCTTTATGGAATGATGATTGACCGCATGGAGCTGTCACAGAAAAACGGGTGGATTGATAAGCATGGAAGGGCATACATATATTTCACAGTTGATGAGGTAAAGGACAGATTTCATTGTGCCAATGACAAGGCTGTGAAGCTGATGAAGGAACTTGATAGTGACAAAGGGATAGGCTTAATCGAAAGCGTAAGGCAGGGATTGGGAAAACCGAATATTATTTATGTCAAAAATTTTGTGAGCGGTTCACAGGTGTAGGAAATATCTTTTATGTAAGATAGATAGGAATGAGAGGGATTCCGCCGTAGCAGGCATTGTGGAAATGTCGTATAACTGGCTGTATATGGAGTTGTGGATAACTCTGTTTGCAGGATGTGGGAAAGCCGCACTTTGCTTTTCCATGTGCTGTGAACTTAAGTTATCCATGACTCCATAGCCAGTTATGCACATTTCCATGATGCAAGGGAAGGATTTAGGATAGGATTGATATGATTGATTCAGTATGATTATACTCAGTATAGTTAATATCAGTATTGTTACA
>CAJTTU010000036.1:0-10475 GCA_910579325.1 uncultured Lachnospiraceae bacterium
AAAAGGCCTATGATAAGCTGAGAATGCTTCGCAGTAATATCAATGAAGAGAAAGTGATCATAGCGATCAGCGCTCCTTTTTATCAGCTTGATAAACTGCAGTATTATCTGAAGCAGACGAAATATGTGATCGAGCATAGTAATTGCGTTAAGGATGAAGATATTTTTCTGTTTGAACAGTTTGCGGTATCCTATATTCTTACAAGCGGTTCCATGATAGAAAAGTATTACGCGATTAACTTTGGAATTCACAGATTATTCCGGATTGATGAGCAGACTGGGACAGACTATATTTCTACGTTAAAATATTATCTGAACAATGAGAGATCCGTAACGACGACCGCCGCCAATTTATTCGTGCATAAAAATACGCTGCTGTATCGTATGAAAAAGATCACGGATATTTTGGGCTGTGATCTTGACGACGCGTATCTGCGGAAATACCTCATCTTGTCCATAGATATTTTGACTCTGTTTCATGATGATAATTAACCGGTCTGGCCGGAGAACTACGAAACTAAATTCAGCGAGGGAGGTATAATAATGACAGAAAAAAAACAGGGGCTGCCTTTGTTGTCATGGATATTAGCAGTGTGTTGTCTGATGATTTCCTGTATCAGTTTTATTATGAGAGGGGCATGGAGTACGGCGTCTCAGCTGGGATATGAGAGTATTGGAATCGGGATTACCCAGATTGCGGTTATAACCAGCGCATATACGTTGGGAAGTACAATTTCAGGATTTTTCAGCGGATTGTTAACCGATTTGTTCGGGCCGAAAAAAATACTGGGCGGTGTGTCGATCTGTGTGGCTTTATTATCGTTCGCCATTCCTTTTTGCCCGAACTATACGACACTGCTGTTAGTCAGGTTTTTAAGCGGTTTTGCGACGGGCGTGTTTTTCGCGGCCAATATGAAAGTGCAGGTGAAAGCATTTCCTGCTTCAAACCGTGCGTTTATTCACGGTTTTGTCATGACCGGCCCGAATCTGGGACTGATTATTTCAAATGCGGTCTTTCCGACGGTTATTCTGGCGACAGGATGGGAATATGTTTTTTATATCTCAGCCGGTATGATTTTTCTGATAGGCGTTCTGTTTTTGGTTACGTTCACCATGTGGTCAAAGCAGAATCCGGAGGTGGAATTTGTGGCGTCGGCTTCCGGCAGCGCGGGAAATAAGGAAAAAATGTCTTTACAGGAAATCATAAAAGCTTTTGCCCATAAAAATATCTTAATCGGTTCTTTCGCGAATTTTATGTTTTTGGGAGCTTCTACCGGCATAAGTACTTATCTGATTATGTATTTTACAAATGAGCAGGGAATGGATCCGGTGGCGGCAGGCGGTATTATCGCGTCCTCCTCCTTTATCGGGCTGTTTGTAAATTCCCTTGCGGGAATTTTGTCGGACAAGCTTCAGTCAAGAAAAAAGGTAGTAATACCTGGCGCAGCCTTATATGCATTATCGATTGTGGGCCTTATCTCATTTAAAAATGTGTTACTGTTAACGATCTGTATTTATTTGAAAGATACTTCTTTCCTCCTGGCTACCCGTCCGCTGAACGTGCTGGTGGCGGAATCCGCGGATTCCAAATATGTTTCTACGGTTTCCGGCGTATATAACGCGTTTTCTAATCTGGGAATGAGTATTCTGCCGATTGTTTACGGCGCGGTGTTATCTTCTACAAACAGCTATATTTCAGCGATGTGGACAGCGTTTGCCGTGGTGGCGGCAGCTCTGGCGGCAATTGTATTTACAAAGGAGACATATTGTAAACAATAAAAACAGGATTTTGGAAAAGTGAAAATATCGATTCGATATATTGAAAAGGAGAAAATGTTATGGCAAATATGAATCAATACCAGGAGAGACTGAAACTGGTGGAGGATACCATTGCGTTAAAGCCTGTGAGCAGGGTTGCAAACTGTACACGGGTGAACTACTGGCCCTACTATGAATATGGATTAAGTATTGCGGATTCCATGAGAGATTTTGAAAAAGCGAATGAATGCTTTTACCGTTATCACCGGGAATTTTCGCCTGATGTGGGCAGCATGTGCGCCTGCAGTTTTCCCAGCAAAGTGTTTGAGATAGCCGGTATGAAAAATGTACGCTGGCCCGGCGATCCAAAAGGTCTGGATGTTAACGCGCCGTATCAGTACATAGAGTATGAGACCCTGGGCGAGGATGAATATGACGAATATCTGAGTACGCCGATGCAGTTTGTATTAGACAAATTTCTGCCCCGGGTGGCGGATATTTATGAGCCTCTGCGTCAGTTGGATTACGCTATGATCGCCACCGGTATCAGAACTCATCTGGATGCGTTTACCAGTCCCGCCATGCTGGAGATGTATGACAAATTAAAAGCATGCGCGGAACTGATTAAAGAATATAAGGGTTATGCGGCGGAAGAAAAGAAAACAATTATGGATATGGGATATCCTTTTATCTCCGGAGGCGGAAGTTCAACGGCTTTTGATATGCTGGGCGATTCCATGCGCGGAACCTTTGGTATCATGCCGGATCTGATTTTGCAGCCTGAGAATGTAAAGCGGACCCTTGATAAATTTGTGACAATGCATATTTCCCAGTCCCTGGCGCAGTGTAAAGCGACTAATGGAAAATTCGCATGGGTAATGCTTCATAAAGGCTTTGATAACTTTATCAGCGACCAGGTATATGCGGAGTTTTACTGGCCTTATCTGAGACAGTGGATTTATGCCATGATCGAACATGATATTACCCCTGTGGTATTCACGGAAGGTTCCTATACCACCCGATTAAAATACCTGTCCGACGTTCCGAAGGGAAAGGTTGTTTATCATTTTGAGGAAGTGGATATGAAAGAAGCAGCCCGCTGTCTGGGCGGAAAGGCCTGTGTCATGGGAGGATTTCCCGCCACGCTTCTGGAGATGGGCACACCGGAAAAAGTCAGGGATAAGGCAAAAGAAATACTGGATATCATGATGCCCTCAGGGGGATATTTATTTGGAATCAGCTGCAGTGTAGACCATGCGCCCCGGGCAAACATGGAAATGCTTTTTGAGACCGTAGAACAGTGTGGGAAATATTAATTTATGAGTCAGGCGGCTGTCTTTTCAGAAACTGTGGTCTGACAGCCGCAATCACTACAGGGGGTAGATCATATTGGGGAATAACAACAGAAAGAGGGGGAATTTTTTTGACATTACGGGCGAGGTGACAGGGGTTGGGTTTCAGAAAAAAATGGTTATAGTGCCGGCAATAGTAGCGATGCTGATGTTAATTGGAGCGAAGCTGCCGCTGACCGGTTATGGGGAAAATACAGGGCTGGCGCTGGGATTTTTTCTTTCCGTTATTTTATGCTTTGTGGTACAGCCCTGGGATATGCTGATCACATGCATGATGGTACCGGCAGGCGGTTTCCTTCTGGGATTTTGGGATTGGAAGGTGATTCAGACGGCCACAGGCGCTTCCACATTTGTATCGATGTTTGCCCTTACACTGGTGTCGGCAGGAGCGGATACGACTCCGATTGGAAAAAGAGTGACGTTGCTGCTGCTGAAAAAATTTCATGGAAACCCTGTCAGGCTGGTCCTTGTGATCGGCGTGGCGGCCTGCCTGATTTCCGGATTTGTGTCGAATATCGCCACCTGCCTGCTGGTAAGCAGTATCGTGAATCAGATGCTGCTGGCTATGGGAGAGGAACCGGGGAAATCGAAACTGGGATGTGTTTTGATGGTTTTGATCGCGACGGTTCCTTACATTGGCGGCGTGATGCTGGTCAGCGGTTCGGCGGCAACGAATCTGCTTGGAATTAATCTGCTGGAATCTGCTACGGACGGCATGTATACCATAACTTACGCGCAATGGGCGGCAGTGGGGATTCCCGCGGTGCTCATCACGATTGTGCCGGTCTGCCTGATTTATATCAGGATGATGGGACTAAAGACTTCAGACGTGAAAAATACGACGCTTTCCGATCAATACTATCAGAAGCTGTATGATGAGCTGGGGCCTGTGCAGGCTTCGGAAATCCGATGGCTGATGATTACATTGGGAATGGTAGCCTGGATGATAGCAGGGGGACATGCGACGGTGGTGCCGTTATTGGCTGCCATTTTATCTTTGATGCCGCTGGTGGGCGTTGTGCCGGTGGATCAGATGTTTCGGCTGATACCGATGAAGATTTTGTTTATGATATTTTTTATGGTTTCTCTTGGGCAGTTGTTTACACAGACAGGTCTGTCCGCTTTTTTCACAGCGCTGCTGGCTCCGGTATTTGGCGGGCTGAATCCCTATCTGTTTTCGGTTTCCATATGTCTGGCGCTGGTTTTTTTGGAAAATGTCTGCGTGACTGTAAACTCTCCCTATATTCTGGTGATGTCTTTGAGCGTGCCGCTGTGTATCAGCTCAGGGTATAATCCTTCCGTTATGCTTCTGCCGGTTATCATGTCAGCCAGTTTTGTTTTTGTATTGAGACTAAACACTTTTATGCTGGTTAATAAAGATTATGGCTGGTGGGAAACCAAAGACGGAATATTGCCTGGTATTATTACCGCTGTAATTTTGTGTGTGCTGATTCCGCTGTTATCGGTGGTGATCTCTCCGATGCTTGGGATATCCGTATATATTTAAAAGCCTGTGAGCTTGAGGCGCAGGAATCCTGTGAAGCAGGATTTTTATCGCAAAGCATCCGGAAAAACGTGCCAGTGACGTGCTTTGTCAGATTCACAGAAGAGGAAGCCGGATGAAGCTTTTTTAGAATAATTTATAAAAAATCCTGTTGGAAAATGAAAAGAAAAGGTGATGCGAATCCTATGAAAAAACTATATCTGATCGGCGGCACAATGGGTGTTGGAAAAACGACTGTCTGCCAGATCTTAAAGAAAAAGCTGGACAAGGCAGTTTTTCTCGACGGCGACTGGTGCTGGGACGCAGATCCGTTTTTGGTGAATGAGGAAACCAAAGAAATGGTGATGGACAACATTACCCATCTGCTTAACAATTTTATCCGATGCTCCGCATACGAAAATATCATTTTCTGCTGGGTGATGCATGAGCAGGAGATCATTGACCGGATTTTATCAGCCCTTGATCTGCGTAATTGTGATGTAAAGGTGATTTCCCTTGTATGCGGAGAGGAAGCGCTTACAAAGCGTCTGGAAAAAGACGTGCGCCATGGTATTCGTCAGCTCGATGCGATAGAACGGAGCGTTGGCAGGATAAAGCTGTATGATAAGCTGAATACGATCAAGGTTGACGTTTCCAAGATCAGCGCGGAGGAAACGGCGGAGATAGTCAGTGTTATATAGAGACATAAAAACGGAGGTTTAAAGCCATGGGAATATACCTGAATCCGGGGAACAGTGGGTTTGAGGAGATCAGAAACAGCCGGTATGTGGACAAATCCGGCCTGATCAGCCTGGTCAACCGTACAATCGGGACGAAGCAGAAGCTGACCTGTGTCAGCATCTGAATCGCTATGATGTGATTTATCTGGACATGACCAATATTATGGGAAAGGCTGCTCTGCAAGATTTTCTGTTATTTTCCCATTTCATATAGACTTTTAAAAACAAATGCGCTATTCTTGTTAGCAGCTACGCATTTCTTTCTGAATACAAAGTAAAACGAATGTGATTTGTATGACATAGGAGAGAAAACCAAATGGCAAATATAATTTATGGTCAGGAGCTGCGGAAGAAGCTTCAGGACAGCGCAGATCAAATAGACCGGCTGACTGCGCCGAATTTTGGCCCTGAGGGCAGGAGGTCGATTTGTGAACAGGAATATGACCTGCCGGTGATCGCGAATTCCGGGCGTAAGGTTTTAGAGGATTTCTGTCTGTATGACAGGGGGGATAATATCGCTGCGGCGTCAATACGGGATGCCGGAAAGAAAATCGCGGATCAATATGGGGACGGAAATATGACGACAGTCATCCTGGCTGACGCTCTGGTCCGTTCCGGGATCAAGCTTATCACAGCCGGATATGATCCCATGCGGATGCGCAAAGGAATTCACCGGATGCTTTCCCTGGCAGGTTCAGTGCTGGATGAAATGGTGATTCCCTTTGATGATGAGCTGTTGGAGCGCTTTGTAATGGTGTCCGGGAAAGAGGAAGAAGTTGGGAAATATGTGCTGGAAGCCTGCCGTCAGGTGGGAACGGACGGCGTGGTTACGGTACAGGACAGCCAGCGGAAAGATACTGCCCTCCGATTTTGGAATGGCGCGCGTTATGACTGTGGACTTTTTTCTCTCGCTTTTGCCCAGGATAAGGAGAAAAAGCATTCTGTTCTGCAAAATCCCCGTGTGCTGCTCAGCAATATTAAAATTCAGTCGTTTTCGGAGATCAGAAAAATTCTTGAGGATGCCGGGCGGACGAAGACGCCGCTTTTGATCATCACTTATGATATGAGCGAAGACGTACAGGCTCTGCTGGCCGCCAATGCCAACAGGAAGACATTACAGGTTGTAGTGGCGAAAGCGCCGGGGTTTGGGGATAGCAGAAGGCGGAATATGCTGGCTTTGGCCGCAAAGACCGGCTCCGTGTTGATCGATGAAAATACGGGGCTTAAGCTGGAGGATTGTGGACTGGATATCTGCGCGCCGGTCAGATACGCAAAGATAGAAAAAGAAAATACCGTACTGCAGGGATTTTCCATGAGTGCCCCGGAGCTGGTGGATAAGCTGCGAAAGCATACCTGCGCCTGCCTGGCTGAAACAACGGATGCGGACGAGCGGGAGAAGCTGCAGACGACGCTTTCGATTCTCAATGGAAAAACCGCGGAAATCCAGGTGGGCGCAGCCGTTGAATATGAGATGTTTGAGAAAAAATATCTTTACGAAAACACGCTTCGGACAGTTCGGAACGCAGCGAATTCCAATCTGGTGCCAGGGGCGGGAAACGCCTTTTTCTGGTTGGGACAAAAGCTCAGGAACAAGGCCAATGATCTTCCGGATGCGGAAAAGACCGGCGCTTTCTGTCTGTGTGACGCCCTTGAGGCTCTGATCCGGCAGCTGTCGGAAAATGCCGGAATATCTGCCGGGAATGTGCTGGAGCTTGTCCGCCAGGAAGGTGATCCGTATCGTGGGTACGATATACGGACACATCAGATTGTTGACCTGAGAGAGAAAGGGATTCTGATGCCCCGCGACACGGCGGAAGCCATCGTGAAGACTGCCGCGGAAACGGCGGCTTCCCTTTGGACGGTTGAGGCTGCCGTACTGGCCGATCGTTAAAATAATAAGAATAACAGATAAAAGAACCGCCGTCGGATGACTGAGATTGTTGTCCGGCGGCGGTTCTTTTTCGAGATAACAATATTTATGTGGATATCTGTCTGGCCCAGGAAGAAAAAATTTCCGCATTGACATTACCGTTTAGGAAATGGGCATAAAAAGTTACTGTCAGCTGCGGTTCGTCAAAAGGCAGCAGGATATGGTTATGATATTCAAGGTTGTTATGCAATGTAGAGGTCAGGAAGGAATATTGTGGGTTATTCCACAGGCCATTGAAAATTACATAGTCGTTTTGCCAGATAAAATTGGTTTTTATATGGTTTTTCTCGCAGAGTGCATCGAAAATGTGATCCAGGTATAGCTCACAGGTTTTCAGACGAAGGATATTTCGCCCATCCAGTTCCTGCAGGCGTACGGCGCCTTTTTTGATGAGTGGATCATCACCGGGAACAGCAAGCAAAAGGGTTTCCTGACAAATTGGGTGGGAACATATGTTTAAATTTAAGGGGGGGGGGTACTCCTGGGCGGATATGGCAACATCTATTTGACGCCGCCGCAGCTTTTCAAACAAATGATCTTCTGGAATGGAGTTTGTGGATATCAGGAAATTGGGGTAGGCAATATTAAAATTCAGGATCAGGGAGCGGATACTGATTAAAGAGGAGGAGCCGATCACCAGTTCCTGCGGTGAAGAAACACGCCCGATCATTTTTTTTAAAGTTTCAATACTGTTGAAAATATCCTGAATCTGTTCCAGAGCCAGCCTGCCGGAGGCATTCAGGGACAGATGGCGATTGTGTCGGTCAAACAGTTCGGCGCCAAGCTCCTGTTCTAATTTACGGATGGATTTGCTCAGAGCCTGCTGGGAAATGTGATTTTTTTTTGCGGCAAGGGTCATGTTTTCGTACTTTGCTACTTCCATAAAATATAAAAGCTGAATCAGTTCCATGGCATCCTCCACAACTGTGAGTTGTTATTATGGGTATTATTATATGTTAGATTATCAGAAAAGACAATAGTATAATAAGCAATTGTTAGAAATGTGTAGCATTTACATTCAAAATGAGGAGGAATGAGATGAAAGATGCAAAGGCATTGTTTCAGGAGCGGAAGGAGCTGTTTGACAACGCGATTGCCCTGAAACACAACAAGAGGGTTCCGATTGTATCAAATTACTGGACCTGGAAGATTCTGGACGCAGGCTGTACGCTCAGTGAGGCGATTTACGACTGGGATGTTATGACCCGAGTGGTGTTGGAGCATCAGGAGAAATATTGCTTTGATGGTCTCGTAGATTGCGGCGGAAGGAACAATAATAAGCTGACCAACGCTATGGGATATGAGCGTCATGTGATCAATGACGAGATGGAATCAATTACTGTACAGGATAATCTTCCTGTAACGGCAGAGGATTATCCGCTTTACAGGAAGAACCCGCAGGAGTTCTGGTGGAAATGCTGGCTGGGCAGAATGAATCCGGATATGACAAAGGAACAGTTTTTAGAGGGGGTTTCCGAGTTTTTCAAGTTTGTTGAATTTGGTGATCGTGTGAAAGCAGAGCTTCTTGAGAAATATGGAGCGCTTGCGGCTTTTCCGATACCTTATACGGTGCCGATGGAACTGCTGTTTAATCAGGCGCGGGGAATTAAAGGCCTGTCTCTGGATATGAGGAGACATCCGGAAGAACTGATGGATATCCTGGACGCGATTTTTGAGACAGAGGTGTTGCCAGCTGTGACTGCGGCCGCGGAAGGAGATTACAGCAATTTTATTACCGCTATGGAAACGATTTTCCTGGCTCACAGTATCATGAACACGAAACAGTTTGCGCGTTTTTATTGGCCGCATTTTCTGAAAATGACCAAGATCATGTTTGATAAAGGACAAAAGATATATACGTTCAGCGAAGCATATATTGACCGCTTCAGCGATTTTCTGCAGGATATTCCGGAAGGCATGATGATCCTCCATCCGGAACAGGATGATATTTTTGAACTGCGGAAAAAGATTCCCCACATTTGTATTGCGGGCGGTATGCCGGCCTCCTACCTGGGTTACAAATCGGAGGAGGAATGTGTGGATTATGCCCGGAAGCTGGTAAGCGAAATGGGAGACGGATATATTTTCAGCCAGGATAAAATGGGCACGTTCCGGGCAGACGCAAGACCGGAAAACGTGAAGGCTGTAAACGACTTTGTACGGAGTTATGAATTATAGAGGGTAGTTGCGGAACTCAATTCAGGAGGATTTGATATGGCGAACGATGAAAAAAAGGAAATGGAAACACGTGTAAGCTTTACCTATCCGGAAGGATATAAAGAGGCGGCTTCCTGGCTGGAAATATTCCCGCAGCTTCCTGACCAGGAGGCACGGGAGGCGTTTATCGCAAACTTTATATCTACAATAACTATTTTTTAGCAGACAGAGGAGACAGAAAAATGCAAGATAAGAAAAAACTGGGGATTGGAGCAGTGATAGGCGTTATGGCAATTTTCTTCCTGCCAAACGCGTCCTTTATCATCAATCCGGCGATTGCGGCATTGGCGGAAGCGTTTCCCGATGTGGCATATTCAAATATTTTAATGTTGTCAACGGTTTCATCCATTGTTGTGATACCGATTTCTGTTCTTGCCGGATCGCTGGCCGGCAGCAGGTTTGGTTTTAAGACACTTACGGTATTTGCCAGTATATGTTTTATCGTAGGTGGGATGATTCCATTTTTTGTGATGGATTATTATGTAATTTTGATATCCAGAGTGATTATAGGCGTCGGCGTAGGATTCTCGATGCCGTTAGGAAACGCGATTGTTATGAAGCTGTTCAGCGGGCAGAAAGGAGCGTCTATTCAAGGGGTCGGAACTGCTGTGATGAATGCTTCCGGTATCGTTTTCCAGCAGGTGGCAGGCATTTTATGCGTGATGAATATCAAATATATCTGGCTTTTGCATCTGCTTGTGCTGGTACCGATGTTCTGTATTATAACAATGCTTCCGGAGCCGGAAAAGGAAGAAGTGATACAGCAGGCGGAGAAGACAAGGCTTCCGATGCGGGTATATCTGATTTCTGCCGGATACGCACTTTGCGTTATGTTTTTCTATCCGCTCTTCCTGAATGTATCCGCCATAGTGGTAGGAGAGGGACTTGGCTCCGCCGCGCTGGCAGGAACGATTCTGTCCATGTATAATATCGGCGGCTGTATCGCCGGGGTCATCTTTGGAAAGGTATATCAGGTTCTGGAGAAAAAGACGATTC
>CAJTTU010000036.1:10485-13523 GCA_910579325.1 uncultured Lachnospiraceae bacterium
TGCCTGATCCTGGTGGTTGCTTTTCTGGCGATTGGATATTTCGGACATACTGCGGTTCTGCTGATGATCGCCATCGCGGGCTGTGGAATTACTTTGTTTATTATCTGGCCGGCAATTATGGTAGAGTTCAATGACATGATTCCGCCGCAGGCGACCGCAGCGGCATCGGGAACCTTTGTAGCATTGCTGAATCTGGGCTGTTTCACGGCTTCTCCTTACGTAGGACTTTTGCAGAAGGTGACCGGAAATATGTCTCCCAGATTCCCGACGCTGGTGGCAATCGGAGCAGTTGCGGTGATTACACTGATCTGGATTGGCCTCAGGGCATCCCGTCAGTCGAAACCGGCAAAATAAAAAAATACTTGTGTAGAGCCAAATGGGAAATGATAAACAGCAACGGACCGGACAAGCCCCTGGAAAATAGTAAGCGGCTAAAACACACCCGCTAACTATTTTCCATGCATCACACGTAAGGGCCTAAAAAACAGGCCCTAAGTGTTCATAGCGAGGGAGGATTTACAGACACTTTAGTGGCTGGAAATTCTCCCAGGTTCAGGGGGCTTGGAAGGGGAGTTGCGGAACTATAATTGGAGGAAAAAGAATGTTAGATTTTGATGCATTGGTTCAGGCCATGGGTGATTTGGATGAAGAAGCAGTTGTTGAGATTTTAAACGGCGTGATGGCTGACGGCGGATCACAGGCGAATGAAGCCATGTCTGCCTGCCAGAAGGGTATGGATGTGGTTGGAGATCTGTTCCAGTCCGGAGATTATTTTGTAGGAGATCTGATTTACGCGGGAGAGTTGATGACGACCGCTGTCGATATCCTGAAAGATGCTCTGGTCAGCGGGGACGGGGAAAGCAAAAAAGCGAAGGTGATTCTCTGTACGGTACAGAATGACCTGCATGATATTGGGAAAAATATCGTCCGCTCCATGATGGAAGCGAATGGGTTTGATGTGCTGGATCTGGGCATTGACGTGGCGCCAGAGAAGATTGTGGAGGCTGCTAAGGAGAATGATATACATATTATTGCCCTTTCCGGCGTGCTGACACTGGCCATTGATTCGATGAAGGCTACTGTGGAAGCTTTCAAGGCGGCCAATATGCGGGATGATGTGAAAATTATTATCGGCGGCGCTCCGGTCAGCGAAGATACGGTACATATCACCGGCGCGGATGAATTTGCCCATGATCCGCAGAAAACCGTACGCGTATGTTCCGGGTGGGCCTGATTGATTCCCTGTTTTATCGAGAAGTATCCGGTGAAATGCGACAGTGGCGCTTTTTGCCGGATTTGAGGAGGAGTGTGCGGATATATGATTATTATCGGAGAAAAAATTAACGGCGCGATTCCGTCCGTAAAGCAGGCAATCGCTGAGCGCAACGCGGAGCTGATCAAGGAAAGGGCGGCCGTACAGGCAGAGGCCGGGGCGCATTATATTGACTGCGCGCCTTCCACGGCTCCGGAACTGGAGTATGACGCCATGGTATGGTTGATTGGCCTGATCCGGGAGGTTACGGATAAGCCGATATGTATTGACAGCCCCGACGCGAAGCTCCTGGCCAGAATCCTGGAGGAAGGCCATATTGAAAGTCCGGGTATGGTCAATTCTGTCAATGAAGAGGGGGATAAATGCTAAACAATTTTTCCGTTGATCGCAGGGACGGACTGGAACGTAGTGGGACTAACCTGCGACCAGGACGGGATTCCCGCCCAGCCGGAGAAAAAGCTGGATATCGCGAAAAGAATGATTGATAAAGCGGTAAAATATGGCGTTAAGCTTTCGAACCTGCATATTGATCCCTGTGTGATGGCGCTTTCAACTATGCCTTCTTCTATGCAGGATTTTGAGAAGTGTATTATGGGCATCCATGAATATGCGCCGGAGGTTAAAGTGACGGGAGCGATTTCGAATATTTCCTTTGAAATGCCGGCAAGAAAATATATCAACAGCAATTGTATGGCTTACGCGATCCGGGCTGGCCTGGACAGTGCCATTCTGGATCCATGCAATATCGATATGATGAGCACAATCTATGCCTGCGAGGCATTGTGTATGCTGGATAAAGGCGGCAGAAAGTATAACCGCGCTTACCGTCAGAAAAAAGTCGGGACGAAAAAGGCGTAAATGAGAGATTTGCCGCGGTTTGGCGGCAAAGGAAGAGGCAGTGGCAGATGTGTGTCACTGCCTCTTTTGTAAGGCGTCTGGGTTGTTCTGCGGTTTTTCTTACCGTTTCCATTTCTTCTGCTTATGCCCTTCCATTTCCAGGCGGCTGCGCAGTCCTTCCAGGAAATTTCCATATGTGCTGTGTGTACAGTCATAAAATGGTATATGGGGAATATCTCTGCAGATCAGTGAGTGTGTAAAAACAAAACATATATAGTTTGATATGTTATAAAATCATAACATTTATCCTTGACATTACGTAGCTTATTGATAAAATAGTAGTATGCGGAAATGGAGGGATAAATCATGAACGAAATGTTAGGCAGCCGAATTAAGGCCTTAAGGAGCGCAAAAAATTTCACGCAGGAGCAGGTGGCTGATCAAATCGGCGTTAGCAGACAGAAGTATGCCAGAATTGAAAGTGGAGTGAATAGCATTACCTTGGATATTCTTTCCAGAGTAGCGGAAGTTCTTGATGTAACTGTGGGAGATATAACAAAGGTTCTTGATGAAGATCCAATAATTGCATATAGAGCCGGTGAGAAAAGCGAATCTTCTAAAAAAATATTTGATATGCTTGATTTATTTTATGCGAACAAACATATGTTTACAAAGCTTCAGCACCGGGATATTATTCAGGGGGTGTCTGAATGAACGAAGGCAAAAAGAGAGAGATCCGAATAAAGGCAGACTCTTTTAGAGTAAAATGCAAGGTAAGCAGATACGGCATAATAGACTTGTTTGTAGAATGTGAGAGATTGGGATATAAACTTTTAAGATATCCGCTTGGAGAGAATGCTGATCTGGGTTTTACCGTAAAAAAGGACAATGATATTGTGATTTTTACAAATAGCTGCAGTCGATTATC
>CAJTTU010000036.1:13611-31294 GCA_910579325.1 uncultured Lachnospiraceae bacterium
TGATGATCATGTAACGATTACTGGGAGAAGCACAGATGAGAAGGAACAAGAAGCGAATTATTTTGCCGCATGCCTGTTAATGCCGTCTGATGATGTTGATCGCTTTATTGACCTGGAAATACAGAATTTTAAAGAAAATGGATTGTCCGCTATGGATATTGCCAGAATCATGTCCGCATTTAATGTTAGTTTTGATATGGTGTTAAACCGCCTGGAGAGTCTTAATGTTATAGACGCAAATCAGAAGCTTCGCCTCGATAATGAGAGAATGAAAAAGAGAGTTGGCAATCTGCTTCGAAGTGTAGGCGGAAATGCAAGATTGAATTCCCCCAGCAATGAGATCGATATACCCTATGAGTACATTGATTATGTAATTTATAATTACAATCATAATGCGGTTCCGAAAGAAACATTGGAAAAGGTTCTTGCATGTTATCATCTTGGTGTAGAAGATGTCAGGGATAAATTGGTAGAACACAGTGATAATGACGGTGATGATTTGGATGATCTGATAGGAGGTTTAGACGATTGAGAGCCTCTTTAGATACAAATGTTATTATCCATTTTTATAAAGCAGGGCTTCAGGATATACTGTTCGATTTTTTTGAAGAGGGTGTATTCATCTATGAGCAGATTCGCAATATTGAGTTAGAGAATCATGGACAGGAAATAATTGAAAAAGTTGATTCTGATATTGCTGCCGGAAAAATAGAGTTGTATACAGACCAAAAGTTGAAAGATTTGGCTGTATATAAAATTTTTGAGAATAATGTCAATGAGAATAGAAATTTATACGGAACAGGTGATTTGGGCGAGGTATATGCAGTTTCTTTAGCACAAACGCTCGGAGCATATTCGCTTGTCACAGATGATACAAAGCAAGGTGGACCATATATGTCACTGTTACAGTTTGAAGACGATGTTATGCCATTCACTTTTGCGGATATATTGATTTTGAGATTTTTGCTTGGTATAGTAGATGAAAATCAAACTGTAAAGGATTTCGATTCAATTAATCGTTTTTCGGATTTGAATTGGGCATTTAAGAGCCAGATAACAAAATTTATTAAAAGGTTTTTTAAGAACCCGTATCGAGATGAAGATACGAGGTGGATCAAGAAACTTGCCAGTGATAATAATATAAACATTAAGTTGAAACTGAAGGCCTTATGTAAGTTACTATGACATGTTAAGAAACAGGCAAAAGCCACTTCTCCTGCTTATATCCTTCCATTTCCAGGCGGCTGTGCAGTTCTTCCAGGAAGGATTCCCGTTCTTCTTTTTGCGTCATATTCCCGATCCCCGCTACGGTTTTGCTGCCGGTGTCGTCAATGTCAAACTGCTTGCGGTAGCTTTCATATCCCTTGTGTTAGAGAAGTCAGGGTTCCTCCTGCAATTGAATTTGCCCGCAGCGTTCTTATGGCAACGGCTTGTGACCGGTTCTTCGGACATGTATATTGCTGTTTTGAAGCGAACAAGGAAAGTATAGCACGATCTCAAAAGCAAATCAATTCATCTGAGACTAAAATTAACAAAAAAATATATGAAAAATATGTACAAAATCCGTAAATTTTAGTAAAATATATTCATATGACAGCAAATATAAAATGAAGCCTGAAACGGCCTTCGCAAAATGGAAATTTCCTCTGAATTCTTCGGGATTTTCAGGCGAAGATGCTGGATAGTCTAACACAATTATGATAAGATAGATAACAGGGTATGGCGAAACAGTCTGATTAAAAGCAAATATAGAGTTTTGCGGCAAAAGCGCGTTGATTATAAAATTTAGACCGAGGTAATGTGATATGGCGGATTATGTGATTGCGGATATTCATGGTGAATATGACATGTTTATGGAATTGCTTGAGAAGATTGAATTGAAGGAAAAGGATACCCTGTATATACTGGGAGATATCCTTGACCGTGGCCCCCATCCCGTTCAGGTTTTGCTGAAGCTGATGGAAATGCCGAACGCAGTCTGTCTTGCGGGAAATCATGAGCTGATGGCCTTAGACTGCCTGGAATTTTTGCGAAAAGAGATTACGGAGGAATCGATTGCGGGGATGGCGCCGCCGGCTATTGACAACCTGCTGACCTGGCAGCGAAACGGCGGCGTGACAACAATCAACGAGTTTCATCAGCAGGACCGGGAGACACAGGAAGAAGTGATTGAGTTTTTGAAAGATTTCCTGATTTATGAGGAGCTGACCGTAAACGGAAAAGACTATCTGCTGGTACATGCCGGACTTGGAAATTATGTGCCGGAAAAGGAGATCGAGGCCTATTCCCTGAAAGAGCTGGTATGGGACAGGGCGGACTATGAAATCCGGTATTTTGACGAGGTCTATGTGGTGACCGGCCATACGCCGACCCAGGAGATCGAGGGGAATCCAAAGCCGGGATATATTTATCGGGCAAATAATCATATCGCGATCGACTGCGGCGCCTGCTTCTTTGGAGGCAGGCTGGCGGCCATATGTCTGGATACCGGGGAGGAATTTTATTCCGATGGGCAATGAGCCAGATGATCCCCCCTTCATTCGATCCTCATCATGCGGTATCCGACCCCGATATGGGTCTGGATATACTGCGGGGAATCCGGTTCCGGCTCCAGCTTTTTTCGGAGCGTCGCCATAAAAACCCGCAGGGAGGCGACGTCATTTTCCCAGCTCCGGCCCCAGATATTCTGCGTGATAAAGGTGTGTGTCAGTACCTTCCCTACATTTTTGGAAAGCAGGCAGAGCAGCTTGTATTCGATCGGCGTCAGGTGAAGCTCCCGGCTATCCAGATAAGCGCAGCCGCCTGCGTAATCCACCCGGAGCTTTCCGTTTACAAATACGGAACTGGCCGACAGCATTTCGGCGGTCATATAAGAGAGCCTGCGCTGTGTTGCCCGGAGCCTTGCCAGCAGTTCATCCACTGAAAAGGGCTTCGTCAGATAGTCGTCCGCGCCGGCATCCAGCGCTTCGATTTTATCACTGTCCTCACTGCGGGCGCTGATCACGATAATTGGCAGGTTCGACCAGGAACGGACATTTCCGATAACTTCCACACCGTCCATATCCGGCAGCCCCAGATCCAGCAGGACAATATCCGGATTGTGGGAGGAGGCTTCCAAAATGGCGGTTTCCCCGTTTGCCGCCACTAAGTAACGGTAGTCGTTGGTTTTCAGCGTTGTCGTAATCAGGTTGCGTACCGGAGGGTCATCCTCCACAACCAATATCAAGGGTTTATTCATGCAGTTCAACCTCCCCTGCCGGTAATGTGAATGTAAAAACAGCGCCTTTCGGCTGGTTGTCAGATACCGTGATTGTCCCGCCATGAGCTGTGACAATGGACTTGCACAGAGAAAGCCCAAGCCCCAGGCTTCTGCGGCTGTCCGCGATCCGGTTGGCCCCGCTGTAAAACATATCAAAGACTCGGGGCTTTTGCTCGTCGGGAATACCCGGCCCGTTATCGGAAACGGACACGACGATCCATTTCTCTTTCTTTTCCGTGTGAATCTCAATGACGGAATGGGCGGGCGTATATTTGATTGCGTTATCCACCAGGTTGACTACCACCTGGACGATCAGCTTTGCGTCGATGTGGGCCAGGAGCAAATCCTGTGAGGAGATAACGCGGATCGTATGTTCTTTGCTTTTCCTGTTGATATGCCGTAAAGCCTCCGTAATCACCTCGTCCATCAATTCCACAGACCGGGGCAGGCTGACCTGTCCTCCTTCGATTCTGGTAATGGCCAGCAGGTTTTCCACCAGGTTAATCAGCCACATCGAATCATCATAAATATCCAGAAAGGTCTGCTCCCTGGTCTCGCCGTCCATTTTCCTGTAATTGGCCAATAAGTTGCCGGCGCTTCCGGAGATGGAGGTCAGCGGCGTGCGCAGATCATGGGAGATTGCCCGGAGCAGGTTTGCCCTAAGCTGCTCATTTTTGGCCAGAATGGCGGCTTCTTCCTTTTCCCTGGCATTTTTGATATTTTCCAGTGCCAGGGCACATTCCCCAAGGATCGCCAGCAAAACGCTGTTTTCAAAGGAATCTGGGGGAACCTCGCCCATGGAAATGCCTACGACGGCATACGCCCGACTGCCTGCCCGGATCGCCAGATACAGGCATTTGGCATCCGAGAAGGTATCCGTTGTCGCGCCTGCGTGCTCATTATTTTGAAGAACCCACAGGGCAACCGCTTTTTCATATTCCGTGGCCAGCTCGGGCTGCAGGCTGTCCGTAGTCCGGTAAGTGTCCGGCGCGGCCAGTTCCTTCCCGTCCGCGGGATAGATCACCAGGTCTCTTTTCAAAAGTTTCGTAAGCTGTCTGGCAGTCGCGCTCAGGACAGACCGCTCATCCTTTTCCTTTTGAAGAAGCTGGTTTGTCTCAAACAGGATTTTCGTCCGGAACGCCGCCCGGGCGGACTGCCTTGCGTTATCTTTCAGCTTTGTGGCAAGGGAGCCTGTCAGGAACGCCACCATAAACATAATGGTAAAGGTTACCAGGTAATTAGAGTCATAAAAGTGAAAAGTAAAGCGGGGGCTGGTAAAGAAAAAATTAAATACCAGCACGCTTACCAGGGACGTGATGACCCCGCATAGCCGGTTGGATGTAACGATGGATGTAACGAGGACGCCGAAAATATAGACCGAGATAATATTTGCCTCCGTAAATCCAAGGGCATAGAAAATATAGCTGATCAGCGTGGCGGCAAGCAGGACAGCGATACTTTTTCCAATATCCCTTGCCGGCATGACGTCCGGCAAGGCAGGGTTCTTATTACGAAGTATCCGGCAAAACACGCCGGCGACGCATTTGGTCGGATGGAATCCTGACCGGTGCCGGTCGTGTGCCCCGGTGTCCGGAATGATGTAAATATCCAGGTTAGGCGCGGCGGCGATCAGGCGCTCCGTCAGGCTTGGTTTTCCGAATATCGTTTTTCTGGTTGCCGTGCTGCGGCCGATTACCACCTTGGAGGAGCCGGAAAGCTTTGCGAATTCCGCGATCTGACAGGGGACATCCTCGCCATAGCTGGTTTCAACGGCAGCGCCCAGTTGTTTTGCCAGCCGTATATTTTCCCGCAGCCGCGTTTTGTTTTCCTCATCCATGGCCGCCGTGCCAGGCGTCTCTACGAAAAGGGCGGTAAAGCTGCCCCGGAAAGCCCATGCCATCCTTGCGGCGGTACGGATGATCTTTGCGTTGGAAGGGGAAGAGGAAAGGCATACCAGAATATGTTCGTCGGTATGGTAATCCCCCCGGCTTTGGGTTCTTGCGCTTTCGGTCAGCAGATTCACCCGGTCGGCGCAGCGCCGCAGAGCGATCTCACGCAGGGCGGTCAGGTTTTCCAGGGTAAAGAAACCGGCGGCCGCCTGTTCCGTCTGTTTGTCCCGGCAGATATTTCCGGCTTCCAGGCGTTCCAGCAATTCCTCCGGCTCTATATCCACCAGCTCCACTTGGTCAGCCTGGTCAAAAACGGAATCGGGGATGCGCTCCCGCTCAAAAATACCGGTAACGGACGCAACCATATCATTTAAACTCTCGATATGCTGTACATTCACCGTGGTATAAACGTCGATTCCGGCGTTCAGCAGTTCCTGTATGTCCTGGTAGCGCTTGGAGTGGCGGCTGCCTTTCGCGTTGGTATGGGCGAACGCATCCACCAGGATGAGCCGGGGCTTCCTCTTTAATGCGGCGTCAATGTCAAATTCATGGAGCGTAACGCCGTTATATGGTATTCCCCTGGCCCCCATCTGTTCCAGCCCGCAAAGCAGCGCCGCTGTCTGCGGGCTGGCATGCGTCTCGATGTATCCGACCACGACGTCAATTCCCCGTTCCTCTGCCTGACGCGCTGCCTGCAGCATGGCATAGGTTTTTCCGGCGCCGGCGGCATAGCCGAAAAATATTTTCAGTTTTCCGTGGGATGCATCCGATTGCGCATGGCGGATCGCCTGCAGCGGCTGATCCCGGGTTTGTTTTTGCGGTTCCATATGGTTTTTCCTTATATTGCGTTTCCTGAATGGTGCCAAGTCTGCAAACATTATAACATGTCATCCTTGTGGTTTCCACAATCGGCCTGCAATTTATCCTGCAAATCCCGGGCCTGGCGGCAGACCTCAAGAAACCTGTCCACCTTTTTCATCAGAAACCATCCGTAGACGACCGCTGACGCCACAACTGCCAGTAATAAAAAATCCTGCATAGCTTCACTTCCCGCTGCTGTTTCTTTCATAAAACATCTGCCGCTGTCGTCCGGACGGCGCGTTTATATCCGGAAACACTTCTGTACATCTTTATTCCGCCCCAACACCAGCATGGTGTTCCGGGCTTCCAGCATCATGTCGGGGGAGACGGCAAGCTCCAGTTTCCCGGCTTTTTTAATCCCCATAATGTTAATTCCGTATTTTTTTCGAATATCGATCTGCCCGATTGTCCGTCCGGCCCAATCCTCCGGAACCGGTATTTCAAATATGGCATGCTCATTATCCAGTTCTATGTAGTCTAAAATATGGTCGGCGCTGTAGCGGATCGCAGTCCATTTGGCCAGCTGTTTTTCAGGATAGACCACCTCGTCCGCGCCGTTGCGCAAAAGGAATTTCGCCTGCACATCCCTGGCGGCCCTGGATACCACCAGCTTTGCGCCAAGCTCCTTGAGCAGAGAGGAGGTTTCCAGCGAGCTTTGGAAATCGTTTCCGATGGCGACGATGCAGACGTCATAGTTGCGGATTCCCAGCGACGCCAGAAAATCCGCGTTTGTGCTGTCGCCGATCTGGGCGTTTGTCACAAAGGGCAGCACGTCATTGACCCGCTCCTCCGCATGGTCGACTGCCATGATCTGATGCCCGAGCTGGTTTAAGTGCAGGGCAATGTGCCTGCCAAAACGCCCAAGCCCGATTAAAAGTATTGATTTCATATTGCTGTTTCCTCCTTTATCCCACCGTCAGTTTTTCCTGCGGTAGCTTTGCCGCTATTTTGCGCGAACCGGACAGGGCGGCAAAGATCAGTGTCAGCCCCCCGACTCTGCCAAAGAACATAAGCAGAATCAGAATGATCCTGGAAAGTGTGCCAAGGCCCGGGGTAATCCCCAGCGTTAAACCGACTGTCCCTACCGCGGAAGCGGTTTCAAACAGACAGGTAATCATCGGAAGCCCTTCCGAAATGCTGATGGCCAGGCCGCCGGTGAAGAACAGTATCAGGTACATCAGCAGAATGGTCGAGGCGTTTTTCACCACGTCGTTATCGATCCGGCGGCCGAAAAAGTGGGTATCCTCTTTCCGGCTGAATGTGGAGAGCGCCGTGGCAAACAGCACTGCGACCGTGGTGGTTTTCATGCCGCCGGCAGTAGAGCCGGGGCTGCCGCCTATCAGCATCAGCGCGATGGTGACAGCCTGCCCGGGTTCGCTGAAGGCGGTCAGATCAGCAGTGTTAAATCCGGCAGTCCTCGGCGTTACCGACTGAAAAAGAGAGAATAATAGCCGTTTTTTAAAGGGAAGGGATGCAAATTCGTAAAAGAAAAAATAGACGGCGGGGACGGTTAAAAGGGCAGCTGTCGTGCAGAAAATTACCTTGCTCTGCATTCTGTATTTATGGAAATGCAGCCGGTTTGTCCGGATATCGTCCCAGGTCAGAAAGCCGATGCCTCCCACAATGATTAAGGACATCACAGCTAGGTTAATTACCGGGTCTGCCGCATAGCCGGTCAGGGAAGAAAAAGTCTTTTTCGTGCCCATCAGGTCAAAGCCTGCGTTGCAAAAAGCGGAGATTGAATGGAACAGCGCCATCCAGAGCCCCTTCGGGCCAAAATCCCGGATAAACACGGGCGCCATGACAGCTGCGCCCAGCAGTTCGATGAACAGCGTAAGTCTTACGATAAAGCTGGTCAAGCGTACAATACCGCCTACCTTTGGGGCGGCAATGGCCTCCTGCATGGTGCTGCGCTGCATTAAAGAAAGCTTTCTGCCGGAAATCATGGCAAAAGAGGCCGCTACGGTGATCACACCCATCCCGCCGATCTGGATCATAAACAGGATGACAAGCTGCCCGAACGCCGACCAGTAGGCGGCGGTGTCATGCACCACAAGCCCGGTGACGCAGACTGCCGAGACTGATGTGAATAAAGCGTCCAAAAACGGCGTTACAATGCCTTCTCGGCTTGAAAACGGCAGCATCAGCATAAGGGTTCCAAACAGTATTACGCCGGAAAAACCAAGGATAATGACTTGAGACGACGTCAGTTTTTTCTTTTTAAAATAAAACGCGCTCATGGATACCGGGCTCCTTTATACTTCTTTATCTGATCTTTATCATACGGCTGATCTGATAAAGAGGGTAAAAGAATATCTGGATTGGTATTAAGATGGCCTAAAGATTGCGTTTTTTTATCTTTCGGAAATAATGATGTGTTATAAAACTGTAAAAAATAAGGTAAAAAGATGTAAGAAAGCTGTAAAAACCGCCAAAAAGTGTAAGGCATTGTTAAAACAGATAACGATAAAATTGGTGTATGATGGCAGGGTGAGGAAGATAATGAATGGTTATAAAATGGAGAATAGATATGTTCTGCGGTAGCTGCGCCAGCGGATAGGGCTGTTTTTGAAACTTTTTGATCGGCCGGTCTGTCTAATATTAGAAATAAGAATTACAAGAGAGAAGGTATCTACCCATGGTTTTCAGCAGTCTTACATTTCTGTTTGGATTTCTGCCGGCGTTTCTGGCAGTTTATTTTCTGGCTCCGGTATCCTGGAAAAACGGCGTTTTGTTTGCCGGCAGTCTGGCGTTTTATTATTATGGGGTCAGGGAGCATCCTGTCTACCTGCTGCTGATGCTGTTATCCGTTCTGGTCAATTACGGCGCGTCCCGGTTTATGGCCCGCTGCCGGAGAAAAAGGAAAAGAACCCTGTGGCTGACAGTGGGGATGACCTGGAATATCGGCTGTCTGTTTGTCTTTAAATATCTGGATTTTCTGAGCGGAAATCTGAACGGGCTGATGGAGGTGGCAGGCCTGGACGCGCGGATTCCCTATGCCCGTCTGGCGCTGCCCATCGGCATCAGCTTTTACACGTTTCAGATCAGCTCCTATCTGATCGACGTATACCGGAAAAAGGTACAGGCGGAGCCGTCTCTGCTGATCCTGGGAACCTATCTCTGCATGTTTCCTCAGCTGATCGCCGGACCGATCGTTACATACGGCCAGGTGCGCAGGCAGCTGAAAAACAGGGTTCATTCCTTTGGAAATCTGGAAGAGGGGCTGCGGGAATTTACCATTGGCCTGGCCCTAAAGGTATTGATTGCGAACCGGGTGGGCAATCTGTGGACACAGGTAAACGCGATCGGCTTTGAGAGTATTTCCGGTCCGCTGGCCTGGCTGGGGATTGCCGCCTATACCTTTCAGATTTATTTTGACTTTTACGGTTATTCCCTGATGGCAAAGGGGCTGGGGAGAATGATGGGTTTTGAATTTCCGGACAATTTCCAGAATCCTTATCTGGCCTGTTCCATGACGGAATTCTGGAGGCGGTGGCATATGACGCTGGGAAGCTGGTTTCGGGAATATGTCTATATCCCTCTGGGCGGCAACCGGAGCCATCAGTATCGGAATCTGTTTCTGGTCTGGATGCTGACGGGGCTGTGGCATGGGGCCAGCTGGAATTTTGTTCTCTGGGGGCTTTTGCTGTTTCTTTTGCTGGCTGTGGAGAAGAGCGGGCTGGGAAAGATTTTGGAGAGCCGGCCGGCGCTGGGGCATTTGTATATGCTGCTGGTGATTCCCATCTCCTGGCTGCTGTTCGCGGTCACGGAGCTTCGGCAGTTTGTCCTGTATCTGGGACGGCTGTTCCCATTTTTCGGGCAGGCAGGCGGGACGGTGTTCCGGGGAGATTTCATTAAATATGGAAGCGCCTATTGTATTCCGCTGGCTGCCGCCGCCATATGCTGTACCGGGCTGCCGAGAAAGCTGTATGAAAAGAAAAAATATACGTTTGCGGCCACGTTCGGATTGATTCTTTTGTTCTGGGGATGCGTGTATTGTATGTATCTGGGGCTGGATGATCCGTTTTTGTATTATCAGTTTTAAAGGGGGAAGATGAAAATGAGAAAAAGAACAGGGAACAGGTATTCCTATACGGTATTGCTGGCCTGCAGTCTTGTCATTGCGGCATCCGTTCAGGTTACGGGATTTGTCCGCGCGGAGACAAATGAAAATGATATCTGCCAGGAGATCAGGCTGAAATCGGCGGTAAATACGGACTGGGTATCGTGTGCGGAAAATGAAATGGGCCGAACGTCGGGATCTGCTGACGGGACAGAGAAGGATTTTGTGAAAGGAACAGCGAGCGGACTGCGCACCGGGCCGGAGCAGGAAGCGGACCGGGAACCGGTGGCCTTTCAGGCTGACACCTCTTATTTCGACGACGCCCTGTTTATCGGGGATTCCCGCACCGTAGGTCTGTCCGAGTACGGCGATCTGGGAAACGCAGAGGTGGTGGCGGACTCCGGCATGAATGTCCACGAGATATTCGACAAAAATTTTGTGACCCGTTCCGGGGAGAAAAAGTCTCTGGAAAGGATTCTTTCGGAGAACCGGTTCGGGAAAATCTACCTGATGCTGGGCATTAATGAGCTGGGCTATGATTTTGACTATACGGTGGCCAAATACGGAAAGCTGGTAGAGAAGCTTCAGGAAACCCAGCCCGACGCGCTGATTTTCCTCCAGGCCAATCTCCACGTCACAGCCGGAAAATCCGCAGCCTCCGGCATTTATAATAATGAAAACATCGACCGTTTTAACCAGGCGGTAAAACAGCTGGCGGATAACCGAAAGCTGTATTATCTGGATGTCAATGAATTGTTTGACGATGAAACCGGAAGCCTGTCGGAGGCTTACACGGCGGACAATGCGCATGTATTGGGGATCTATTACGCAGACTGGGTAGAGTGGCTTCTGGAACATGGGTATCGGTAAAAAGGTTACTGTCTGCTCCGTGACCAGCGGCGTAGAAGGATATTTCTGTCCGTGAGAATCAAGACAGCAATTGCAGATAAAAAAACGCTATGTTATAATAAACAGGCAAGCGGGAACCGGCAGGATGCGCCAGTGGACGCATTTTGCCGGATTATAGAACCAGATCAATCGTTTAATCGGGAGTTATGATGAAAAACGGACATACAATCAGCCGGGTGCTGCCCGGCTCAATCGGGGAAGAAGCCGGTTTGAAGCCGGGGGATCAGGTGGTTTCTGTCAATGGGACGCAGGTAGAGGATGTTTTCGACTATCAATATCTGACAGAGGATGAATATCTTGAGGTGCTGATCCGGCAGAGCGATGGAGAAGAGTGGATACTGGAAGTGGAGAAGGACGAGGACGAGGATCTGGGACTGGAATTTGAAAACGGTCTGATGGATGAATACCGTTCCTGCCGCAACAAATGCATTTTCTGCTTTATCGACCAGATGCCGCCGGGGATGCGGGATACGCTGTATTTTAAGGACGACGATTCCAGGCTTTCCTTTCTCCAGGGCAATTATGTCACGCTGACCAATATGGACGAGAAGGATATCGAGCGGATCATCCGCTATCATCTGTCGCCCATTAATATTTCGGTGCATACCACAAACCCGACACTGCGCTGTCAGATGCTGCACAATCGTTTCGCCGGGGAGGCGCTGAAAAAGATGGACCCGCTGTATCAGGCGGGCATGGAAATGAACGGTCAGATTGTGCTCTGCAAGGGGTATAATGACGGCTCGGAGCTGGAACGGACCATCGGGGATCTGGGGCGGTACTGTCCGGTGATGCAAAGCGTGTCGGTGGTTCCGGTGGGATTGACCCGTTATCGGGAAGGTCTTACGCCGTTGGAGCCGTTTACAAAGGAAGAAGCCGGCCAGGTGATCGATACCGTTGAACGGTGGCAGGAAAATTTTTTTGCCCGGTACGGTCTCCATTTTATCCATGCCAGCGATGAATTTTATCTGCTGGCCGAAAGGGAAATGCCGGAGGCGCCGCGTTATGACGGGTATCCGCAGCTGGAAAACGGCGTGGGGATGCTGCGGCTTCTGATGGAAGAGGTGTCGGAGGCGTTAAAAACGCCGGATTATGACGGCGGTGAGAAAAAAGAAAGAAAGGTTTCCGTAGTTACCGGGAAGCTGGCCGGTCCGCTGCTTCGCCAGATCGCCGGCCAGGTGACGGAACGGTATCCCTGGGTGGAAATTTCAGTCTGCGAGATCGTTAATGACTTTTTCGGCGAGATGATTACCGTTTCCGGCCTGCTGACGGGTCAGGATCTGATCCGGCAGCTGAAAGGAAAGGACCTGGGAGACTGCCTGCTGATTCCGGCCAATATGGTAAAAAGCGACGCGGATATTTTTCTGGACGATGTAACGAAGGAAGATGCGGAAAAAGCTTTACAAGTGCCTCTGGTTATTGTAAAATCAAGCGGATATGAGTTGGTGAGACAGATACTTGGGGTGGGCGCTTTGGAAACGGATACGGGAGAGCGGTATCGGTCTTACGAAGGAAAATGAAAAACCATATTTCCTGGGAGAAATGGAATTATGCATATAAAAACGCCGCTAAGATGGATTTATAATTTAGCTGACAGGATAAAATTAAAAAATAAGAATGTAACGGTGATTGCCAGTAATTGCTGCGGAGCCTGTATCTGTCATGAGCTGAGACTGAGATTTAATTCTCCTTTTGTTAATTTGTGGCTTATGCCCGGCGATTTTTTGAAATATCTGAAAAATATTGAGCATTATAATCATTGTGAGCTGGAATTTATACAGGAAGACGGAATTTCTTACCCGGTAGGGAAGCTGGATGATATCAGAATCTATTTTGAGCATTACAGTTCGGAAGAAGAATGCAAAAGAAAATGGGAAGAACGGGTTGCCAGAATGGATTTGTCTAATTGTTATGTGCTTTTTACGGACAGAGACGGATGCACCTACGAGCAATTAAAGGAATTCGATCAGCTGCCTTATCGGAATAAACTTGTAATGTGTAACAGAGCGTATGCGGATATTCAATCGGCGGTTTATATTAAAGGATTTGAAAACGAGGCCTGCGTAGGGGCATGCACCGAATACAGAAGCCGGTTTTCGATTAAAAAATTTTATGACGATATTCAATATGTACGCTGGTTTAATGGAAAGCTTTCTCAGTAGTCGTTGTATTCAGAATCAGGAGAGGATATATGGGAAAACCGATAGTGGCCATCGTGGGACGGCCAAATGTGGGGAAATCCACATTGTTTAACGTGATTGCCGGAGAGCGGATCGCCATTGTGAAGGATACGCCGGGAGTGACCCGGGATCGGATCTATGCGGACTGCGAATGGCTGAATATGAGTTTTACGCTGATCGATACGGGCGGAATCGAGCCGGAGAGTAAGGATATTATCCTGTCTCAGATGCGGGAGCAGGCTCAGATTGCCATCGACACGGCGGATGTGATTATTTTTATCACCGACGTGCGTCAGGGGCTGCAGGACGCGGATTCCAAGGTGGCGGACATGCTGCGGAAGTCCCACAAGCCGGTGGTGCTGGCTGTAAATAAGGTGGACAGCTTTGAAAAGTTTATGCCGGACGTCTATGAATTTTATAATCTGGGCATCGGCGATCCGATTCCACTTTCCGCCAGTTCAAGGCTGGGCATCGGCGATCTGCTGGATGAGGTGACAAAGCATTTTCGCGTCAGTCAGGAGGCGGAGGAAGAGGACGAACGGCCCAGGATTGCCATCGTGGGCAAGCCGAACGTGGGGAAATCCTCGATTATTAACCGGCTGCTGGGCGAAAACCGTCTGATTGTGTCGGATATTGCGGGAACCACCAGGGATGCGGTGGACGCCACGGTGAAGCGGAACGGGAAGGAATATGTGTTTATCGACACGGCCGGCCTGCGCAGAAAGAGCAAGATCAAGGAAGAGCTGGAGCGGTTCAGCATTATCCGCACCGTTACGGCGGTGGAGCGGGCCGATGTGGTGGTGGTGGTGATCGACGCTACGGAAGGGATTACGGAGCAGGACGCCAAAATCGCGGGAGTCGCCCATCAGCGGGGTAAGGGCATTATTATCGCGGTGAACAAGTGGGACGCCGTGGAGAAGGACAATAAAACGGTGAATCAGTTTACCTCCAAGGTGCGGGAAGTGCTTTCCTATATGCCTTATGCGGAGATTCTTTACATTTCGGCGGCGACGGGACAGCGGCTGGTGAAGCTGTATGACTATATCGACGTGGTGATCGAGAATCAGAACCTGCGGGTCAGCACCGGCGTGCTCAATGAGATTATGACCGAGGCCGTGGCTTTGCAGCAGCCGCCTTCTGACAAGGGAAAACGGCTGAAACTGTTTTATATTACACAGGTCGGCGTAAAGCCGCCCACTTTCGTGATCTTTGTCAATGATAAGGAACTGATGCATTTTTCTTATACCAGATATATTGAGAATAAGATTCGGGAAGCCTTCGGTTTCCGGGGGACTTCTCTGAAATTTATTATCCGGGAGAGAAAAGAGAAGGATCAGGTTTGAGAAAAACCTGTCAAACTAAACTTAAGGGGAGGAAAGTATGGAACGAGTGATTTGTCTGGCCATAGGCTACTGTTTCGGTTTGTTTCAGACCGGCTATCTGTACGGAAAGCTGCACGGCAAGGATATCAGAAAGTATGGCAGCGGCAATTCCGGAAGTACGAATGTGCTGCGGGTGATGGGAAAAAAGGCGGGCGCGATCGTGCTGGTGGGGGATGTGATGAAATGTATTCTCTCCTGCCTTGTGGCATGGCTGATCTTTCATAACAGAGCCGAGGCGGGGTTTGTCCGTCTGCTGGAGCTGTATGCGGCGGCCGGAGCGGTGCTGGGACACAATTTTCCCTTTTACATGCATTTTAAAGGGGGAAAGGGCGTGGCCTGCAGCGGCGGTCTGATTATCGCAATGAGAGACTGGAGACTGTTTTTGATCTGTCTGGCAGTTTTTCTGGGCACGGTGCTGCTCACCCGGTTTGTATCCCTGGGTTCTATTCTGGGACTGACCGCTTTTTTCGTGGTGTGGACGGCTTTGTGCGCCACAGGGGCGGTATCGCTGGGCGCTTATACGGTTGAGAGCTGTGTGGTCGTATTTCTGATGGCGGCGCTGGGGATCTGGCAGCATCGGACGAATATCGGGCGGCTTCTGCATGGAACGGAGAATAAGCTGTGGGGGAAGAAGTAAGTTTTCGAAGGCGGTTTTACGGAGGGAATTTGTGATACGGAACCGATTCATGAAAAAAAGGCAATGCAGCGTGTTTGGCGGTCTTTTCATATGCATATTGGTTATTCTTTTCGGATATTCGAAAAGATATGAAGAGCCAGGCTCTGAAGCTTATGTGCCGGAGAATCCTGGAGTGAAGGTGACTTTTTTTGACGTTGGAAAGGGCGACGCCATACTGATTGAAACCCGGGAGCATACGCTGCTGATCGACGCGGGATATGATAAAACCTATGGTGTCATCAGGGACTATTTTACAGAACAGAAGATAGAAAAACTGGACTATCTGGTAATCACCCATTTTGACAAAGACCATGTGGGCGGGGCCGACCGGGTTATCAGCGACTTCGCGGTGGGAGAAATTCTGCAGCCTGATTATGAATCCGATGCGGGGCAGTATCAGGAATACTGCGCCGTTCTGGACGCGAAAGGGCTGCGGCCGGTTCCGGTGACTGAGTCGACGCGGTTTGCTCTGGACGGAGCGGACTTTTATATATATCCGCCTCAGAAAAAAACATACGAAGAGGAAGATAACGATTTTTCCCTGACAGTCAGCATGGTTTATGGAGAGAAGCGTTTTCTGTTTGCGGGAGACTGTGAGGAAGAACGCCTGGACGAACTTTTGGAGCAAACGGAATTTGATTTATCTCACGACGTGCTGAAGGTGCCGCATCATGGCAAAAAGGAGGATAATTCAGGAGAATTTCTGGAACGTGTTGCGCCGGACGCGGCGATTATTACCTGTTCTGAGGAAGAACCGGCAAATAATAAAATATGTAAGATTCTGAAAGAGCTGGGGGCGGAAGTCTATCTGACGTCGGATGGGACGATTACCTGTCTGTGCGACGGGAAAACCATTGAGATGAATGTATCCCCTTAAAAGTTTTGCCAGCGATATTGAAGGGATTTTGGCGATCGGCATTCGCGGATGCTCAATAAGAATACTTCACCGTATAATGACTTCCGTCTCCGATATAAGCGTTTGCGCCGGCGCTGCCGCTGTGGGAGGCCAGCGTAGGATCCAGCAGATTCCAGGATTTTTCCCGAAGCCGGACAGCGTCGCCCGGTCGACCGGCTTCTTCGGAATAGACGCTGACCCAGGCGTGGAAGGCGTCGCCGACATAGCCGGTTTCCAGTTTTGCCGGAATGCCCCGGGACCGCAGCATCGCCGTCAGGACAGCGGCATAATCAAAACAGATTCCTTTGCCCGATGTCAGGATTTCGTCCACATCGGGCAGATAACCGTAGGCCGCCTGAGCGGCTTTTTCCATATCATAAGAAATATTCCGGCACACATAACGGTACAGAATGCCGACGGCTTCCGCATCCGAGCGGGTATCCGCGCAGAGCTGTTCACTGATGGAGGCGGCCAGGGAATCAGGGGTGAAGGAGACATATTGATTCGGATACAGAAACGGCAGAAATTCGTTTTGAAGCGTTACGGTGAGTTCTTCGGTGAATATAAGAATATAGGAATCGTCTTTGATCTGTTCATAGACGCGCAGTGAATAAATACCGTCGCCGGAGGAAAAGGGAAATACTTCGTATATCTGGTCTTTGGATAACAGATAGGTGTATGTCTGTCCTCCGGTTATCTCAAGTTGCAGCTTCACTTTTGGATTCTTCCCCATATACCGGACCATCACATAGCCTTCGTCGGTATGGGAGGCGTCCACGGATACCAGCTCCGATTCGTATACGACCGTTCCGTCGGCGGACGGAACCGGTATTTGGGGAGGCTGGCTTTGTGAAGCCGCGGCCCTGCCTGGAGTAATTGGGTTTTCACCGGTGAAAAGAAGGGCGCAGAACAGAGCGATCAGAAAAAATCCTGGGGAGCGTAAAAATTTTCTTTTTAATACAGGTTTGTTTAAAATACTTTTGGGGTACATCAAGATCCTCCTGTTATTACGGATGCGTGCGCAAAAGCCAGGTGCGACGGGCTCTGGGCGAACGGTCAGATTGTGAAAAGCATTGAAGTTTTCATACTTGCCCTGGGAGGGGCGGAAATGAAAGCAGATGCGGTTATGGGATAAAAGCGAAAAAGAAACAGGTATATTTTACATATTTTAACATATTTTATTTCGCTGCGCCAGTACTTTTTTGAATTTTTCACTGTTAAATTTTTTGCTACGGTGATCTGAAAAATTCGTATGGAATAAAAGGCCGTGCCAGATACCGGGATTTGTCCGGTATCTGACATGGCCTTTATGAATGACGGTTATAAGTGATGGTTTATGAGTAATGGTTTCACAGTCCTTTATGGCTTTTTTCTGAGCCAGTAATCCATATGCTCCATCAGCTGCGGAATATCTAACGGCTTGGCGATATGTTCGTTCATTCCCGCATCCCGGACTGCGGCGATGTCGTCGGAGGAGACATTGGCGGACAGGGCGATGATGGGGATGGAGGCGGCGTCGGCTCTGGGCAGCTGGCGGATGGCCCGGGTGGCTTCGAAACCGTTCATAAC
>CAJTTU010000037.1:0-24066 GCA_910579325.1 uncultured Lachnospiraceae bacterium
GGGGGGATCAATTTGCTGCCGTGAGCCAGCCCTTCGAGGAGGGGGGCGCGATGTGGTTCCTTTTGCCGGATGAGGGCGTGGGGGCGGAAGAGCTGTTTACTGACGAAGAAGCCATGCGTTTCCTTTTTTATGACAACAGGAGCGAGTGGGAAAAGCAGAAATTTCTCATTGTGCATAAATCGATTCCCAGGTTTGATGTGGCATCCCAGTACGATTTGGGTGATGGCCTTCGGGCATTGGGCGTCACAGATATTTTTGACCCGGCGGTGTCTGATTTTACGCCTATGGCCAGCGGCACAGAGTTTCCTGTTTTTCTTTCCAGGGCAAACCATGCCGTGAGGGTGGCCATCGATGAGGAAGGCTGTACTGCCGCAGCCTTTACCGCTATGGAGACCTGCGGGGCGGCTATGCCCCCTGACGAGGAGGTGGATTTTATGCTTGACCGTCCCTTTGTCTTTGTCATCACCGGGGATAGCGGGCTGCCGATGTTTGTGGGAGTAGTTAATCATCCTTTCGGGAAGTAAAAGGTTCGCTGATGCGCTGCTGGAAACTGTGGCCATGCCCTTCCTGATGGGAAACGCGCCGGAAGAACTGAAAAACAGGTTTTCTCATGTAACGGTCGGGAATGGCGAGGCAGGAATCTACAGGGGGCTGGTTGAGATTGGGTTGGTTTTCACCCCGTAATGATCCCGGCAATTTCCGTATAATTATTCCTGTAATGCTGTTCCACCCTGGAATATTGCTCCAGGCGTTCCATCACTTTTGCCATGTCTTGCAAATCTCCGGTGGTAATCGAGATGGCTGCGCCGCGCCGTTTCAGTTCCGCGATGGTCATCGTGTCCTCCGGCGTGTCCTTCCGTTCCAGGAAAGCTGCGCGAACGCCGGCCAGCATGATTTCCGAGACGGTAGTCCAGCCGGCCTTCCAGTATAATTGGCTAAAATAATATCACAATCCCCAGTTTTTTTAGCCGCTTCATAAACTGCCTCCATAACGCGCCATATCTTCCGGCACAGGTGCTTTAACACAGATTTTTTCCCCGGTAAATGGCTGGAAAAAGGAAAGTGTCCGGGCGTGGAGCGCTGTCCGTTTCATCCCGAGCGCCGCTCCGTTTCCGTACAGGGGATCGCCCAGGAGGGGACAGCCGACGGACGCCATATGCACCCGGATCTGGTGGGTTCTGCCGGTTTTCAGCCGCAGTCGCAGCAGGGCAAATCCCTGTCCGACGGCCAGCGTTTCATAGTGGGTGACGGCAGGCTTTCCCTCCGGTGCCACGCACATTAGTTTTTTCTTTTGCGGGTCTGGCCCTAAAGGGGAATGGATCTGGCCGTTTGCCGGTTCCGGTATCCCTTCCGCGATGGCCAGATAGCTTTTTGAAATCTGCCCGTTCCTTCTCTGCCGCTCCAGCCGGGTAGCCGCCGCCCGGTTTTTCGCCGCCAGCACCACGCCGGAGGTGTCTTTGTCCAGCCTGCCGAAGATCCGGATGATTGACGCTTCCCCTTTGCTCTGCAGGTAGAAGGCCAGGCGGTTGGCCAAAGTATCCTCATCCCTGCGGCCTGCCGGATGGACGGAGATTCCGGCGGGCTTGTCTGCCACGATGACATCTTCGTCTTCATAGAGGACAGAAAGCTTTTCTTTTGAAGCCTTCAGCCCTTCTGAGCGCTCATTTCCGGTTTCCAATAATACCTCCACCAGATCTCCTGCTGCCAGAACGGCACTGACTTTTCTGCGCGTTCCGTTCACACAGATTCCATTTTCCCGGAACTTTGCCCTGCTGACCTCATTTTTGGTCAGGCCGAGCCTGGATTTTAGAAATGCCTCCAGCCTGATTCCATTATCCTGTTCCAAAACTTTGCCGTTTATTGTCTTTTTCAATTTTTCCACGCATTCGTTGAGATGATATGATGATTGTACTATAGGGGCGGCGTAAATGGAATAGGGATTTTGGAAAATAGAAATGCAGAAATACAATAGGGACTTTGGAAAAACAGAAATACTGAAATAGGATTGACATAAGTATCCGACCGGATATATGATAGGAAATGGTAAATATGGAAAGGGATTGAGAGTGTACTGTCCGAATGGCGATGCAGATGTGTTAGGATAAAAGGACTGAAACTGAGGAAGGGGGAGAACGCATGTACCATTTCTTTGTATCCCCGGAGCAGATCGGGGAAGAGGAGATCAGAATCACCGGACCGGATGTAAACCATATCGGAAATGTGCTCAGGATGCGGTCCGGTGAAAAAATTTGTGTCAGTGATGGACAAGATGCCGATTATTATTGTATAATAGACCAGATTACCCAGGAGCAGGTGACAGCCAGGATCGTAAACCGGACAGAGGAGAGCAGGGAGCTTCCGTCCCGGATCTGGCTTTTTCAGGGGCTGCCCAAAGGGGACAAAATGGAGCTGATTATTCAAAAGGCCGTGGAGCTCGGCGTTTATGCCATCGTTCCGGTGGCTATGAAACGATCCGTGGTAAAGCTGGACGAGAAAAAAGCGGCGGCGAAAAAAAAGCGCTGGGAGTCCATCAGCGAGAGTGCGGCAAAGCAGTCGGGAAGACAGACGGTGCCTCTGATCGGGGAGGTAACGGATTTGAAGGGCGCATTGAAGCTGGCGGCGGATATGGAGCGGAAACTGCTGCCCTATGAAAATGAATCGGGTATGGAAGGCGCGAAAGCGGCCATAAAAAGCTGCGGCGCGGGAGAAAGCATCGCGGTGCTGATCGGCCCGGAGGGCGGCTTTGAGCGGGGGGAAGTTGGGATGGCACAGGAAGCAGGATTTACCCCGATCTCTCTGGGGAATAGAATTTTGAGAACGGAGACGGCAGGGCTTTGCGTGCTGTCGCTGCTGATGTTTCAGCTGGAAGGACAGGCCGATTCATGTGCTGTTCGGTTCGTATTCAGGTAAAACCTGTCCCATGGCGTATCTGGCAAAATACGCCGAAAACACACCAGTGTAAAAACAGAAGATATATTTGAGAAAAGGCGGTTTCTTTCCCTGTCTATTATGAATATGATAAATTGAAACCGATTATATAATGAAGGAATCAGATGCAGATGGAAGCATATTTAGATAATTCGGCCACCACCCAGGCTTTTCAGACGGTCTGCGATAAGGTGGTGCAGATGATGTCTCAGGATTACGGCAACCCTTCTTCCCTCCACAGGAAAGGGATGGAGGCGGAGCAGCATGTGCGGACGGCCAGGGAGATCATAGCCGGCAGCTTGCGGGTCAGCGATAAAGAAATCTTCTTTACCTCCGGCGGTACGGAATCCAATAATCTGGCCATTATCGGCGCTGCCATGGCGAACCGCCGGGCAGGAAACCATATCATTACCACGCCCATTGAGCATGCCTCTGTGTCCGCCGTTATGGGATTTCTGGAGGAACAGGGATTTACGATTACCTACCTTCCGGTAAATCAGTACGGCATTGTGAATTTAAGGGCGCTGGAGCAGGCGATTTGCAAAGATACGATTCTGGTGTCGGTGATGTATGTGAACAATGAGATCGGCGCCGTCCAGCCCATAGAGGCTATCGCTCAGGTGATCCGCAGAAAGAAGCCGGATGTGCTGTTCCATGTGGACGCCATCCAGGCTTACGGAAAATTTGTGATCCGGCCCCGGCGGCAGGGGATCGACCTGCTGGCAGCCAGCGGCCATAAGATTCACGGGCCGAAGGGCGTGGGCTTTTTATATGTCAGGGACAAGGTAAAGATCAAACCGCTGCTGTTCGGCGGCGGCCAGCAGAACGGTCTGCGGTCCGGCACGGAAAATGTACCCGGAGCGGCAGGGCTTGGCGAGGCTGTCAGGGAGATATATAAAAATTATGAATTAAAGGTGGATTATTTATACCACCTGAAGGAACGGTTTACCAAAGGGGTGTTGAAACTGGAGGGAACCAGGATCAACGGCCCGATGTACCGGGACGGCGCTCCCCATATTGTCAGCGTCAGCTTTGACGGCGTGCGCAGCGAGGTACTGCTCCATGCTTTGGAAGACCAGGGCGTGTACGCATCGGCAGGCTCCGCCTGCTCCTCCCACCACCCGATGCCCAGCGCTACGCTGAAAAGCATCGGCGTTGAAAAGGAATATCTGGAATCCACCCTGCGGTTCAGCTTCGGGGCGTTTACCACGGTGGAGGAAATCGACTATGCACTGGATACGCTGGGAAAGCTGCTGCCGGTGCTGAGAAAATTTAAAAGAGCGTAGCGGGACTTTTATTAAAAGCGGAACTCTAATTCGGAGGTTGTATGAAATTTCAGTCTTTTATGATAAAATATGCCGAGATCGGCGTAAAAGGAAAGAACAGATATTTATTTGAAGACGCACTTGTCCGCCAGATCAGGCGGGCTTTAAAGACGGTGGAGGGCAGCTTCCGGGTACTGAAAGAGGACGGCCGGATTTATGTGGCGGCGGATGCCGACTATGATTATGAGGAAACCATCGACGCACTGTGTCGGGTATTCGGTATTGCCAGCATCTGCCCCATGGTTCAGATCGACGATCTGGGCGTGGAGGATCTGTGCGCCCAGGCCGTCCGCTATATGGATGAGATGTACCCTGACAAAAAAATCACGTTTAAGGTACAGTCCCGGCGGGCCAGAAAAAATTATCCGCTGGATTCCAACGGTATCAATGCGAAGCTGGGGGAAGTGATACTGAACGCGTTTCCGGATATCCGGGTGGACGTCCATCATCCGGACGTGCTGCTGTGTGTGGAAATCCGCCAGCGGATCAACATTTATTCTGAGGCGATTCCGGGCCCGGGCGGAATGCCGGTGGGTACCAATGGAAAAGCCATGCTGCTTTTGTCCGGCGGAATCGACAGCCCGGTAGCCGGGTATATGATGGCGAAAAGAGGCGTGGTGGTAGACGCGGTTTATTTCCATGCGCCGCCCTATACCAGCGACAGGGCGAAGCAGAAGGTAGTGGATCTGGCCAGGCTGGTGACCCGGTACAGCGGGCCTATCAATCTCCATGTGGTGAATTTTACCGAGATTCAGATGGCTATCTATGAGATCTGCCCCCATGACGAGCTGACCATTATCATGCGCAGATATATGATGAAAATCGCCCAGCAGCTGGCCGGGGAAAGCGGGAGCAGCGCCCTGGTTACTGGGGAAAGCATCGGCCAGGTGGCGTCCCAGACGCTGAAAAGCCTGGCGGCTACCAATGAAGTTTGCACGATGCCGGTGTTCCGTCCCCTGATCTGTTTTGATAAGCAGGAGATCGTGGAAGTTGCCAAAAAAATCGGGACCTTCGAGACTTCGATTCTGCCCTATGAGGACTGCTGTACGATTTTCGTGGCAAAGCATCCGGTTACGAAGCCGAATTTGAACGCGATCAAGCGTTCCGAGGCAAAGCTGGCCGGAAAGATTGAGGAATTATATCAGAAAGCGCTGGATACGGTGGAAACGATCTGGGTAGAGGCGGAGCCGACAGGGATATTCTGAAATTCCAAATTTGTCGACAATCCAGAAGATATGATGATTTACAAGGGATGAAAAAAAGAAGTAACGCAAACTTATAGGAAAAATAAATGCCAGAAAAAGCGCCGGCGAAAAAACCTTTGAAGAAAGCTTTTTTGCCGGCGCCGGATAAAAATATCATGTATACGATCTGTCAGCCTTTTGCGCTATATGGGAAGATTTCTCGAATCCGGATTTTTTTCTTATTCCACAATATAAGGCTTTAAGATGCTGAGAATGCTGTCCATATCCTCGGTAGCATGGATGTTCAGATCGATAGGCTTAGACAGATCCAGGCTGAAAATGCCCATAATGGATTTGGCGTCGATCACATATCTTCCGGAAACAAGGTCAAAGTCGCAGTCAAATTTAGTCAGGGTATTCACGAAAGACTTTACTTTATCGATTGAATTTAAAGAAATCTGTACGGTTTGCATGGTAAATTCCTCCTATAATTGTTAATATATCATTATACTAACTTTTACAAGGGAATCTGTCAATAGATAGAAGTGGATAAAAGAAAAAACATGAGGGAAAATAACGGTTTTAAGACAGCGGCGCTGCACAATCTGGGCTGTAAGGTCAACGCCTATGAGACGGAGGCCATGGAGCAGCAGCTGCGGGAAGCGGGCTATGTAATCGTGGATTTCAGACAGCCGGCGGACGTTTATGTGATCAACACCTGTACGGTGACGAATGTGGCGGACAAAAAATCCAGACAGATGCTGCGCCGGGCCAGAAGACAGAACCCAAAGGCTGTCGTGGTGGCGGCAGGCTGCTTCGCTCAGGTTTCGGCGGAGGATCTGAAACGGGAACTGACGGCGGATATTATTATCGGCAATAATCAGAAGGGGCAGCTGTGCCGGCTTCTTGAGGAATATGAAAGAAATGATAGTCAGGAGAAAGCACAGGAAAAGAGCTTGTCAGACCGGCATTTGTCTGATCATAGAATCCGCAGACCCGGGCAGGCATTATCCGATCTGTCCCATGCCGTAGAATATGAGGAGATGGAGCTGTCTACGGTGCTGGAACACACCCGGGCCTTTATTAAAATTCAGGACGGCTGCAACCAGTTTTGCAGCTATTGTATTATCCCCTATGCCAGAGGCCGGATTCGCAGCCGACGTCCGGAGCAGGCGGTAAAGGAGATCAGAGGGCTGGCGGATCAGGGATACCAGGAGGTTGTGCTGACAGGGATACATTTAAGCTCTTACGGTGCGGATTTCAAGGGAGAAGACATCAGTCTGCTGTCATTGCTGCGGGAAATTCAGGAGATTCCGGGAATCCGGCGGATTCGTCTGGGTTCTTTGGAGCCTGGAATTATCACGGAGGAATTTGTCAGGGAGCTGGCGGCTCTGGATAAGGTATGTCCCCATTTTCACCTGTCTCTGCAAAGCGGCTGCGACGCGACGCTGAAACGGATGAACCGTCATTATACGACGGCGGAATATGAGGAAAAATGTCAGATCCTTCGCCGGTTCTATACCCATCCGGCCATCACTACCGATGTGATCACAGGATTTCCCGGCGAGACGGAGGAAGAATTTGCCCGGACAAAAGCATTTTTGGAGAAAATAGGATTTTACGAGATGCACGTGTTTCCCTACTCGGTGCGCAAAGGAACAAGAGCGGCGGCTATGCTGGATCAGGTATCGGAGCAGGTAAAAAAGGAGCGGAGCGCACAGCTTCTGGATCTGACCCGCGCCATGTCGGAGCATTTCCGCATGTACTACGCGGGGCAGGAGATGGAGGTGCTTTTGGAGGAAGAAGCGGAGTTAGGCGGTCATGTTTATATGACGGGCCATACAAAAGAATATATTCGCTGTGCCTTTGAAAAGGGTGAGAAAAACAGGGTGGTTGCGGGGGAATTTATCAAAATATTACAAAACGACGTGGTATTTTGTCGCTAAAATTTGGACATTATTTTAATGTAATTGTGAAAAACCCTTGCCGAATCATGGAAAATGTATTAGAATATTACCAGCGAGGACAGCGTCGGACGGTTTACACAGTATGATGGCCATGCGGCCACTGCGGGTTCAGGCAATATATAGTTGGAGTTTACGATGGCAAAAATTCACAGAACACAGTATTTTGAGGCGGCACAGGATAAGGAGATGGCGGTAAGCGACGTTTTGGAGGATGTATACCTTGCCCTGACAGAGAAGGGGTATAATCCGCTGAACCAGATCGTCGGTTATCTGATGTCCGGAGACCCTACCTACATCACCAGCTATGGCAATGCCAGAAGCCTGATTATGAAGGTGGAGCGGGACGAGATCATAGAAGAACTGATGAGCTTTTATATTAAGGAAAAGTTGCGGAAAGCAAACACGCCGAAGTAGGCGGACAGACGGATGAAAGTTCGATATATTTCCGGAATTTTGCAGGAACGAACATTGTAAAATTTCGGGCGTATATGAAAGGAATGCAAAAGGCAGAGCGGTATGAGAATAATGGGGCTGGATTACGGTGCGAAGACCATGGGAGTAGCGGTCAGCGACCCGATGGGAATTATTGCCCAGGGAGTCGAGATCATCAGGAGAGAGGATGAAAACAAGCTTCGCAGGACTCTGGCGAGAATCTGCGAGCTGGCAAAGGAGTACCAGGCAGAGGAGATTGTTCTGGGGTACCCGAAGCATATGAACAATACGGTGGGCGAGCGGGCGGAGAAATCCGAGGCGTTTAAAGGGAAGCTGGAGGCTAGGACAGGTCTTCCGGTTATTTTATGGGATGAGAGACTGACGACTGTGGCGGCGGACCAGATTTTGATGGAGTCGGGCGTTCGCAGAGAGAAACGAAAGGATTATGTGGATAAGATCGCTGCGATATTGATTTTGCAGGGATACTTGGATTACAGACGTATGAAAGAGGACGAAACGAAAGAGGAGGCCCCGCTTTCGGGCGCTGACGGCTGAAAAGCTTCGATTCGTTCTGAATTCGGGCGTGCGCGCGGGAGGATGCGGACGAATGGTTGAGGAAAAGCTTTGTTTTACGACGGATGACGGGACCAAATTGGAACTGTACGTGCTGGAAGAGACAAGAATCGGCGGAACGGACTATATTCTGGTGGCCGACACGGCGGAGGATGACGGGAACTGCTATATTCTGAAGGATGTATCGGAGGAAGAAGCGGAGGAAGCCGTCTATGAAATGGTAGAGGACGATAACGAACTGGACTATCTGACGGATATCTTCAGCCAGCTTCTGGACGATGTGGATATAGAGCTGGAGTAAACAGGATAGCATAGGCGTTAGTGAGAAAAACATGTCTGCATATTTGGCAAACTGTGAATTGTGATTGTAAATCATAGTTTCATGAGATATGGAGTGCTCATGAGAAATATGCAGTATGTTTGACGGGCGATAAATGCCGATCATGAATCAAAGATTTATGGTCGATAAAGTTTGCACAGGTGCAGACAAAAAAATTTCGTATGATCGGAAATAAAAACAGGAGGTAATTATTTGAAAACAGAACAAAAATCTAAGCTGCGTATCATTCCTCTGGGGGGAATGGAGCAGATCGGCATGAATATTACTGCCTTTGAATATGAGGACAGTATTATTGTGGTGGACTGCGGCCTTTCTTTCCCTAACGATGATATGCTGGGCATCGATCTGGTGATTCCCGATATCAGTTATCTGAAGAATAATATCGAGAAGGTGAAGGGATTTTTTATCACTCACGGACACGAGGATCATATCGGCGCCCTTCCCTATGTGCTTCGGGAAGCGAATGTGCCTGTGTACGGCACGAAGCTGACAATCGGAATTATTGAGAATAAATTAAAGGAATTTCCCAGCTTAAAGGGCGTGAAGAAGAAGGTGGTGAAGTATGGCCAGTCCATCAATATGGGCTGCTTCCGGGTGGAATTTATCCGGGTGAACCACAGTATTTCCGACGCGGCGGCGCTGGCGATTTTTACGCCGGTGGGCACCGTCATTCATACCGGCGATTTTAAAATCGATTACACGCCGATTTTCGGCGATCCGATGGACCTGGCCCGCTTTGCGGAGCTGGGCAAAAAAGGCGTTCTGGCGATGATGTGCGAGAGCACCAACGCTACCCGGGAAGGCTTTACCATGTCGGAGCGGACGGTGGGACGGACCTTTGACAATCTGTTCGCGGAATATAAGAATCACCGGATTCTGGTGGCTACCTTCGCTTCAAATGTGGACAGGGTTCAGCAGATTATCAATACTTCCTATAAGTACGACAGGAAGGTAGTGGTGGAAGGCCGCAGCATGGTGAATATCATCGGAACGGCCCAGGAGCTGGGATATATCAATATCCCGGACGGAACACTGATCGATATCGAGCAGCTGAAAAATTATCCCGATGAGAAGACGGTTCTGATCACAACGGGAAGCCAGGGCGAGTCCATGGCGGCTTTGTCACGTATGGCGGCGGGCACCCACAGAAAGGTGTCCATTAAACCGGGAGACGCCATTATTTTAAGCTCAAATCCCATTCCCGGCAATGAAAAGGCCGTGGCTAAGATCATTAACGAGCTGTCTCAGCGTGGGGCGAACGTGATTTACCAGGACACCCATGTATCGGGACATGCCTGCCAGGAGGAGATCAAGCTGCTCTATTCTCTGGTACATCCCCGATATGCCATTCCGATTCACGGCGAATACCATCACCGTCTGGCCCATTACCGTCTGGTCAGCCAGCTGGGGATTCCCAAGGAGAATATCTTTATGATGGCCTCCGGCGACGTGCTGGAAATGGACGGCGAGCAGCATGCCCAGATTAACGGACATGTGCATACGGGCTCTATTCTGGTGGACGGCTTAGGGGTCGGCGACGTGGGAAATATCGTGCTGCGGGATCGGCAGAGCCTGTCCCAGAACGGCATTATTATCGTGGTGTTATCCTTAGAAAGCGGCAGCGGCCAGCTGTTAGCGGGACCGGATATCGTGTCCAGGGGATTTGTATACGTGAGAGAGTCAGAGGATTTGATGGACGAGGCCCATGAGCTGGTGGCAGACGCCGTGACAGACTGTTTGGACCGGCATATTACCGACTGGAACCGGCTGAAAACGGTGATTCGGGATACGTTAAGCGATTTCCTCTGGAAAAAGATGAAGCGGAATCCGATGATTCTGCCGATTATCATGGAGATTTGATATGGCCAGAAAGGCTGCGAACAGCAGTACGGACAAAATTAATAAGGTAACAGGCACCGTGATTTTTATCTCGGTCAAGGTGATTGTCTATATTATCGTGGCGCTGGTGTTTTATTATGGGATTACCGGCGCCTACCAGCTGGGCCTCAATCTGTTTTCCAAACGAACCATGACCTCCGCGCCGGGAATTGAGATGCGGATATCCGTAGACGAGAAGGATTCTGTCATGGATATCGGCAGGACGCTAGAGAAGATGGGGCTGATCCATGACGCTTACGCTTTTGTGTTCCAGAAGTACTTTTATGAAGTTGATATCGGTCCGGGAGTCTATACGCTGAATACGGCTATGACTGTGAAGGAGGCGTTGGAGGCCATGGACGTTGACAATCAGGAAGAGGAAACGGAAGAATAGTTATGATTGTGGATGAGCGCACCGTATCTTATATCCATTCGCTGGAGCGGGAGGACAGTCCGGTCTGCATGGAAATCGCAAGGGAAGCGAGGGCGGCGGGAATTCCGGTGGTCAGGAAAGAGACGGCCAGCCTTTTGAAAACGCTGGTGGCGCTAAAGCGGCCGAAACAAATCCTGGAGGTGGGGACGGCGGTGGGATATTCCGCCCTGCTGATGTGCCAGGTGATGCCCTCTGACTGTACCATTACGACGATAGAAAAATATGAGAAACGGATTCCTGAGGCCAGAAGGAATTTTGCCCGGGCCGGGGAATCCGACAGAATCCGGCTGATCGAAGGGGATGCGGCAGAAGTCCTTTCCGGGCTTGACGGCCCTTACGATTTTATTTTTATGGATGCGGCGAAGGGACAGTATGTTCATTTTCTGCCCCAGGCGCTTAAGCTGCTGTCCCCGGGCGGCCTGCTGGTTTCTGACAATGTGCTTCAGGACGGGGACGTGATCGAGTCCCGGTACGCCGTGACCAGAAGAAACCGTACGATTCACACCAGAATGCGGGAGTATCTGTACCGGTTAAAGCATATGGAAGAGCTGGAAACGGCTATTGTGCCGATTGGGGACGGCGTGACCATCAGCACAAGGGTAAGGTGAGGAAAAGTCATATGAGAAAACCAGAATTGCTTATTCCGGCCAGCAGCCTGGAGGTGCTGAAGACGGCTGTGCGGTATGGCGCGGACGCGGTTTATATCGGCGGAGAAGCGTTTGGTCTGAGAGCAAAGGCAAAAAATTTCACTTCGGAAGAAATGGCGGCGGGGATCGCCTATGCCCACGATAAAGGGGTTAAGGTTTATGTGACCGCCAATATTTTGGCTCACAATGAAGATTTGCCCGGTGTCAGAGATTATTTTCAGGAACTGCGGGAATTAAAGCCGGACGCGCTGATTATCGCGGACCCGGGGGTTTTTCAGATTGCCAGGGAGACTGCGCCGGAATTGGAGCTGCATATCAGCACCCAGGCGAACAATACCAATTACGGAACCTGTCTGTTCTGGCATGGTCTGGGGGCAAAGCGGGTGGTCACTGCCAGAGAGCTGTCTCTTGCGGAGATCAGAGAGATTCGCGCCCATATTCCGGAGGAGATGGAAATTGAAACCTTTGTCCATGGCGCCATGTGTATTTCTTATTCCGGAAGGTGCCTGCTCAGCAATTATTTTACAGGCAGAGACGCGAACCAAGGGGCCTGCACCCACCCGTGCCGCTGGAAGTATGCGGTGGTGGAGGAAAGCCGTCCTGGAGAGTATCTGCCCGTATATGAGAATGAGCGGGGAACCTTTCTTTTTAATTCCAAGGATTTGTGCATGATCCGGCATATCCCTGATCTGATACAGGCCGGCATCGACAGTTTTAAGATCGAGGGACGGATGAAGACGGCTCTGTATGTGGCCGTGGTGGCAAGAACCTATCGGAGGGCTATCGACGATTATCTGAAAGGGGAAGCCTGTTACCGGGAGCATATGGACTGGTACATGGAAGAAATCGGAAAATGTACGACCAGACAGTTTACCACAGGCTTTTTTTACGGAAAGCCTGATTCGAATATGCAGATTTATGACAACAGCACTTATATTCAGGATTACATCTATCTGGGGACGGCAGGCGAGGGCTGCGGGGACGGCAGTTTTGCCCTGACCCAGAAAAATAAATTTTCTGTGGGCGAGACCATCGAGATGATGAAGCCGGACGGCAGGAATGTGGCGGCGGCGGTAGAACGGATTGTCAATGAACAGGGCGAAGAGCAGAAAAGCGCCCCTCATGGGGGACAGTCGCTGCAGGTAAAGCTGTCCATACCGCCGGAGCCGGGAGACGTACTGAGAATCAGTAAAAGTGCGAGGGAATGCTTATGAGTCTGTTATTACTTACCGGAGCTCTTCTTTCGTTTCTGTATTTTCTGTTTCTGATCATCTATACCGGGATCGGATCGACGTTCAGTTATACCTGGCTGATGTTCGCCATCCTGCTGGCTGGCGGATGGGCGGCCAGGAAGTATCTGTTCCGGCCATTTTCTGTCAGGCTGCCGCTGTGGCTGAAGGTAAGCCTGATCACGACGGCCATGCTGGCGGTCTGCCTCTTTTTGTTTGTGGAAGGACTGGTGATTCACAGCATGTTTCTTTCCTATCCCGACGATCTGGATTATGTGATTATTCTGGGCGCTCAGGTGAAGGGGGAGCGGGTGACAAAGTCGCTGGCCATGCGGCTTGACAAGGCGCTGGAATACAACCGGCAGAATGATCATGTGATTTTCGTGGTGTCCGGCGGCCAGGGAGCGGACGAGGTGATTACCGAGGCGGAGGCGATGAAGCGTTATCTGATGGCGGGCGGCGTGGAAGAAGACAGGATTATTATGGAAGGCCATTCAAAGAATACCAATGAAAACCTGAAAAACAGTTTTTCCTATATCGTTGTGAACTGGTATGGCAGAGAGGAATGGGTGGAGGGCGTCAATCCGAAGGTAGGCGTGATCAGCAACAATTTCCATATATGTCGCGCCCGGGCCATCGCAAGGAAGCAGGGCTTTTCCAAAATCAGCGGAATTCCGGCAAAGGCCGATCCGTTTTTGCTGCCAAACCAGGTGCTGAGAGAATTTTTCGCGCTGTTAAAAGACTGGATGGTGGGGAATATATAAATATATACCCCGAAAATCCGAACAGCGGAAGTCCGTATAAGCCCCGGAAGGATTTTCGGACGGCAAAGACGGCCGGAAATTCTTCCAGAACCAGGGGGCTTAGGAAGACTGTAGCGGAATTAAATTAGTAGCGGAACTAAATTTAGGAGGATTTTTGTTGAGATGAATATTGAAGCGGTAAAAGCATATGAACTGATCAAAGAGGAACCGATCGGGGAACTGAATTCCCAGGCTTATATTCTGGAGCACAAAAAAAGCGGCACCAGAATTTTCCTTTTGTCCAATGACGATGAGAATAAGGTATTTACGATCGGATTCCGCACGCCGCCGGCTGACAGCACCGGCGTGCCCCATATTCTGGAACACAGCGTATTGTGCGGTTCCCGGAAATTTCCGGCCAAGGACCCTTTTGTGGAGCTGGTAAAGGGTTCTCTCAATACCTTTTTAAACGCTATGACTTATCCGGATAAAACGGTATATCCGGTGGCAAGCTGTAATGATCAGGATTTCCATAACCTGATGGACGTTTACATGGATGCGGTGCTTCATCCGAATATTTACGCCAATCCAAAGATTTTCCTTCAGGAAGGCTGGCACTATGAGATGGAGTCCGAGGACAGCCCCCTGACGATCAACGGCGTGGTATACAATGAGATGAAAGGGGCCTTTTCCTCGCCGGAAAGCGTTCTGGAACGGCACATCAGCAGCGTGCTTTATCCGGATACCCCTTATGCCTTTGAATCCGGCGGCGATCCGGATGTGATTCCCGCGTTAAGCTACGAGGAATTTCTGCGGTTCCATCAAACCTACTATCATCCTTCCAACAGCTATATCTATCTCTATGGCGACATGGATATGGAGAAAACGCTGAATTGGCTGGACGACGCTTATCTGAACGAATACGACCGGAAGGAGATTCATTCGGAGATTTCTTTTCAGAAGCCTTTTGGCGAGAGCAAAGAGGAGAGGATTTACTATCCCATCACCGACGAGGAGAACGAGGAGGAGGGTACCTATCTGTCCCTCAGCATGGTGACGGGCACGGATTTGGACCCCCTGCTCTATGTGGCATTCCAGATTTTGGATTACGCGCTTTTGGGAGCGCCGGGCGCGCCGCTGAAACAGGCGCTTTTGGACGCGGGGATCGGCAGCGATATTTTCGGCGGGTATGACAACGGACTTTTGCAGCCCTATTTCAGTGTGATCGCAAAGGGAGCCAGGCTTGAACAGAAGGAGCAGTTTTTACAGGTGATTTCTGATAAGCTTGAACAGATGGCGAAGGAGGGAATCAACCGGAAGTCTCTGCAGGCCGGTATTAATTATTTCGAGTTTAAATACAGAGAGGCGGATTACGGCCGTTATCCGAAGGGACTGATGTATGGTCTGCAATGCTTTGACAGCTGGCTGTATGACGAAAAAGATCCGCTGATGCACCTGAAATATGAAAAGACCTTTGAACTGTTAAAAGAGAAAATGGAGGAGGGCTATTTTGAGGAGCTGCTTCGCCGGTATCTGATTGAAAATCCCCACAGAGCCTCTATTGATGTGGTTCCGAAAAAAGGACTGCTGGCGGAAAAAGAGGCGAAGCTGGCAGAGAAGCTGCAGGCTTATAAAGACGGTCTGACGGGAGATGAGATTCAGCGTCTGGTGGAGCAGACAAAAGAATTAAAGCAATATCAGGAGGAACCCAGCTCTCAGGAAGAACTGGAAATGATCCCCATGCTAAGCCGTGAGGATATTAAAAAAGAAGCGGCGCCTCTTTATAACCAGCCGTATCAGGTAGAAGAGATTCCGGTGCTTCATCACAATCTGTTTACGGCAGGCATCGGCTATCTGCGGCTGCTGTTCAATACCCAGGGCATGACCGAGGAGGATCTGCTGTATGTGGGTCTGCTGAAATCCGTGCTGGGCTTTGTGGATACGGCGCATTTCACCTATCAGGAGCTGTTTGACGAGATTCATATCCACAGCGGCGGCCTGAACACAGGAGTGGTTACATTCAGCCGCCTGGATGAGAAGGAAGATCTGTCTGACGGGGACTTTACGGGACATTTTGAATTCAGGATCAAGGCACTGTATGAGAAGCTGGAGTTCAGTTTTTCTATTATAGAAGAAATTTTGCTTTCGTCGAAGCTTGAGGATGAAAAGCGGCTGCAGGAGATTATCGGCCAGTTGAAATCCAGATCCCAGATGAGCCTGCAGGCGGCGGGACATCAGGCGGCGGTGCTCAGGGGATTCTCTTATTTTTCCCAGGCCGGATGCTACGGCGAGCTGACCGGAGGCATTACCTTCTATCATTTTGTGGAGGATCTGGATAAGCATTTCCAGGAGAAAAAGGGAGAGATTATCGCGAATCTGAAACGGGTGAAGGACCTTTTATTTGTCAGAGAAAATCTGCTGGTCAGCTATACGGCGGATGAAAAAGGTTATCAGGCATTGCCTGGTTATCTCGGGGCTTTTGCCCGGAAGCTTGGCGGTAAGGGAACGGGCAGAAAGGGCTATCAGTTTGTGCCTGCGAAAAAGAACGAAGGTTTTAAATGTTCCTCACAGGTGCAGTATGTGGCCGTCTGCGGCAATTTCGGAAACGCAGGACTCCCCTATCACGGCGCCATGAAAATTTTGAAGGTAATTCTGGACTATGACTATCTGTGGATTCATCTGCGGGTAAAGGGCGGCGCCTACGGCTGTATGAGCGGCATGAGCAGAAACGGCGAAGGATATTTTGTGTCCTATCGCGACCCCAATCTGGAAAAAACCCTTGGGGTTTATGAGAAGCTGCCGGAATATGTGGAGCAGTTTGATGTGGACGAGCGGGAGATGACCAAATACATTATCGGCACCGTCAGCAATATGGACACGCCCTTAAGCCCCTGCGACAAGGGAGCCAGATCCCTGTCTGCCTGGATGGCCGGCCTGCGCTATGAGACGCTGCAGAAAGAACGGGAGCAGGTGCTTGGCGCACAGCCGGAGCAGATCCGGGCTCTGGCCCCGGCTGTCCGGGCGATTCTCGGGGAGCATGCGCTGTGCGTTGTGGGGAATGACGGTAAGATTGAGAGCGAAAAGGAACTGTTTGGGGAAGTGAAGAATCTGTTTCACTGAAACGAAAGTGAACTGCGTGAAAAATGCTCACGGGAATAAATACGGGAAAATAAAATGGAACAAGAACAAAACAAATACAAATCGGGATTTGTCACGCTGATCGGCCGTCCCAACGTGGGAAAATCCACGCTGATGAATCATCTGATCGGCCAGAAAATCGCCATTACCTCGAATAAGCCGCAGACTACCAGAAACCGAATTCAGACGGTGTACACGGATGAGCGGGGACAGATCGTATTCTTAGATACGCCGGGGATTCACAAGGCGAAAAACAAGCTGGGAGAATATATGGTGAACGCGGCCAGGGAGACGCTGAAAGAGGTGGATGTGATTCTCTGGCTGGTGGAGCCCACCGCCTATATCGGCGCGGGAGAACAGCAGATTCTCCGGCTGTTAAAGCAGATCAAAACCCCTGTGATTCTGGTGATTAACAAGGTGGATACGATTCCGAAAGAGGACATATTGAAATATATCGACCGATACCGGGGCGAATATGATTTCGCGGAGATTGTGCCGGTATCGGCGTTAAAGAAGCTGAATACGGATACGCTGCTTGCGGAGCTGTTCAATTATCTGCCCTATGGCCATATGTTCTATGACGAGGACACGGTGACGGATCAGCCCATGCGTCAGATTGTGGCGGAGCTGATCCGGGAGAAGGCGCTAAGGCTCTTAAGCGACGAGATTCCCCATGGCATTGCGGTGGTAATCGAGAAGATGAAGGAGCGGAAAAACGGTATGTTTGATATCGAAGCCACAATTGTCTGCGAGCAGGATTCCCACAAGGGTATCATTATCGGAAAGGGCGGCGCCATGCTGAAAAAAATCGCCAGTTCTGCCAGGTATGAGATCGAGCATATGATGGATGCAAAGGTAAATCTGCAGGTGTGGGTCAAGGTACGCAGAGAGTGGCGGGACAGCGAGCTGTATCTGAAAAATTATGGGTATAAAGAGTCATAGAAATGTCTGATCTTGTTACTGTTACCGGAATGGTGCTGAAGGTAGCGCCGCTTTTGGAAAATGATAAGAGACTTGTGATTCTCACAAAAGAGCGGGGAAAGATCGCCGCTTTCGCAAAGGGCGTCCGAAAGCAGAACAGCCCTTTGCAGGCGGCTTGCCGCCCTTTTTGCTTCGGAGAATTTACGCTGTATGAGGGAAGAAGCTCCTATACGGTCAAATCGGTGGAGATCGCCAATTATTTTGAAAACCTGGGCAATGACATGGAGCTGGTCTGCTATGCCTCCTATTTCGCGGAACTGGCCGATTATTATACCAGGGAAAATAATGACGAGCGGCAGATACTTCTTCTGCTGTTCCAGGCCTTCCGGGCGCTGGAAAAGGAGACGCTGCCGAACGGGCTGGTGCGTCTGATCTATGAGATGAAAGCGATGGCGGTTAACGGCGAATATGCCCCGCAGCTGCCTTTTGAGGTGTGTCAGGCTACCCTGTATACATTGGAATATATCGTCGCCTCCCCGGTGGAAAAGCTGTATACCTTCCGGGTGTCCGATCAGGTAATGAAGGAGCTCGGAAGGGCGGTGGGGTGGCTTCGGCAAAGGTTTATCGACAGACAGTTTCACTCGCTTAAGGTGCTGGAAAGCATGACGGCATTTTCCGGGCTTGCGGATTCGCCTCAATTATAGCTTGAAATTATTTCAATTTCAGAGTAAAATGATTTAGTGCATATTCGGAAGGTCCCAGGGAGGAATTTTCGGTATACATATTAACCTGTACAAAGGTTTAGGAGGAAAGGGGAAATCATTATGAGAAAAATAAGACTGGCAGGTCTGACTGCGGTTCTTTGTCTGGCGGTATTTCTGCTCGGCGGCTGCAGCAAGTCCGATAATTTTGAGCCCCTCCAGGATTGCCTGTATATTCGAGAAAACGGAACAGTGGAGGAGGCGTTATTCGATACGCTGGATAAGGAGTATTTCAGCTCGGACGGACTTAAGTCATTTATAGAGGAAGCGGTGATCCGATATAATTCAGACGCGGCGGGTATTGCCAGGGCGTATGCGGAAGACGACGACGATAACCTTCCCGTTTCAATTAAAAAGCTGGAGACGGACAAGAATAACAAGGCGATTCTGATTCTGGATTACGCCACGCCGAAGCATTATATCGACTTTAACGGCGAAGCCGGCCTGGCGAAGCAGCTTACAACAGGCTCGGTGGAATCGGCGCTCTCCGTGGGCGTGAATCTGGACGTGGGATTAAAGGCGGTAAAGGACGGCAGTGCGGTGACGCCGGATACCATCAAGAAGCATGGAAAGTACAGAGTGATTCTGATCCAGGGCGTGACGCCGGTTCAGGTACAGGGTAAAGTGATGTACATTTCGGACAATGTGACGGTTATCGATAATAATGTGGTGTCCGTAAACGCGGAAGACGAGGTTGCGTACATTATCTTTAAGTAGCTTCATGCTGACAAACAGGTTTTACCGGATATTCCGTGACAGGGAATATTCCGTTATAAAAGAGAAAGATTTTGTGAGAAAGAGGTTTGAGATGGAAAAGACGATGGAGAAAATAGTGGCTCTGGCCAAGTCCAGAGGATTTGTGTATCCCGGTTCCGAGATCTATGGCGGCCTGGCCAATACCTGGGATTACGGAAATCTGGGCGTGGAGCTGAAAAATAACGTAAAGAAAGCCTGGTGGCAGAAGTTTGTCCAGGAAAGTCCTTACAATGTGGGCGTGGACTGCGCGATTCTAATGAATTCTCAGACATGGGTGGCCAGCGGCCATCTGGGCGGTTTTTCCGACCCGCTGATGGACTGCAAGAGCTGTCATGAGCGGTTTCGTGCCGATAAACTGATCGAGGACTATAACGAAGCTCAGGGCATTCAGATGGAAGGTTCCGTGGACGGCTGGTCTCAGGAACAGATGATGGACTATATTAAGGCGCATCAGATTCCCTGCCCCACCTGCGGCAAGCATGATTTTACGGATATTCGTCAGTTTAACTTAATGTTTAAAACCTTCCAGGGCGTAACCGAGGACGCGAAAAATACGGTGTATCTGCGGCCGGAGACTGCCCAGGGTATTTTCGTGAATTTCAAGAACGTGCAGAGAACCTCCAGAAAGAAGATTCCTTTTGGCATCGGTCAGATTGGAAAGTCTTTCCGGAATGAGATTACGCCGGGGAACTTTACCTTCCGTACCAGAGAGTTCGAGCAGATGGAGCTGGAATTCTTCTGTGAGCCGGGCACTGATCTGGAGTGGTTTGCCTACTGGAAGGATTTCTGCATTAACTGGCTGAAAACGCTGGGGATTAAAGATGACGAGATGCGGGCCAGAGACCATTCTCCGGAGGAGCTGTGCTTCTATTCCAAGGCGACGACCGATCTGGAATTCCTGTTCCCCTTTGGCTGGGGCGAGCTGTGGGGCATCGCCGACAGAACCGACTATGACCTGACCCAGCATCAGAATACCTCGGGAGAGGATATGGCTTATTTTGACGATGAGAAGAAGGAGAAATACATCCCTTACGTGATCGAGCCTTCTCTGGGCGCCGACCGTGTGACGCTGGCTTTCCTGTGCAGCGCTTACGACGAAGAGGAGCTGGAAGGCGGCGATATGCGTACGGTGCTGCATTTCCATCCTGCGATCGCCCCGGTGAAGATCGGCGTGCTGCCGCTGTCCAAAAAGCTGAATGAGGGCGCGTTAAAGATTTACGGCGAGCTGTCCAAATATTATAACTGTGAGTTTGACGACAGAGGAAATATCGGAAAGCGGTACAGAAGACTGGATGAGATCGGTACGCCTTTCTGCGTGACCTATGATTTCGATTCCGAGACAGACGGAGCCGTGACAGTCAGAGACAGGGATACGATGGACCAGGTACGGGTACCGGTTGAAGGGCTGAAGGCTTATTTTGAGGATAAGTTCCGGTTTTAAGAGGTCATGCCATACTGTCAAATAAGGTTGTATTGATCAATAATACTGTCCTGATAGAAAATGAATACTGCCTTAGGCAGAAAATACCGGAGGTATCTTCCGGCAGTCTAAAAAACTGGCTGCCATGGGGGTATCTCCGGTATTTTTTATTGCCTTATGCGTATTGTTTTCATTTTTAGCCTAAATCCCTGATCCGGGAATTTTTAAAGTGTAACGTCCGCAGCATTTTTTCTGGTAGCAGTATAAAGCTTTTCGGTCAGGCATTTAGGGCCTACAAAGGGTTCCACAAGAATCCGGTTATCTGCGCCGGATTTTTCCATGAATTGTGTTATGGCCGTATCTGTTTCCTCTTCTGCTGCGGTTTCAGATAAAACAGGGGTGTCAGTGAAGATCATACTGTCTCCATATTTCTGTTTCAGTGCCCATTTATCATTCAGTTCCTGTCCGCCCCAGGAATCCATACCGGCCGCAATCATAACAGGAACCAGATTTTCTACAAATCCGCAGCAATGGAAATCAAAATATATGCCGAGGGAATGCATATGGTCTACGATTTCCTTCATATAGGGCAGGATCATTTCTTCTGCGGTTTCCCTGGAAAAGAATGAAGCCCTCTGTGAACCCCAGTCATCGTGGAAATTAATCATGTCGATATCAAAATATTGCTTCATATAGGAGATCATTTTCTTATAGACCTTTGTCAGTTCCCGGAAAAGCCGGTGTACGCCCTCCTGCTGCTCTTCATCGATCATGGCCACTGCCGCGTTATCAAAATCCATCAGAGAAATCAGCCGTTCAAAATAATTTCCCAGCATTCCGGCGACATTAACCCGGTTAGGGTCCAGCTGATCCTTCTGCCGTTCATAGCATCCGGCCCAATCCCAGCGGTCAACGTCCGGCATTTGAATAAAATCCTCCCAGCGGTTAATGTTCGGCACAACCGGATTTCCCGGTCTTACCATAGATCCGCCGACCACCGGGACAAATACCCATTCCACGCCCAGCTTGTCCGGCCCGCCTTCCGGTCCTCTTGCCTTGTTGTCCAAATCTACATCGAACATCAGCATATTGAAATCCGTTATCCGGTTGGGAGCCCATAAGGGTTTTTTACCCTGATACAGCATCAGCGCGTTTTCCTTCGGTGTAATCGGCGTATGGAAGACATCAAGCTCCTGTCCGAAAAAAGTTTTCATAGTTCCTGGATTTTGTACCTCTGCTTCCTGATAAGGATATGTTTTTCCCATTGTTTCCTCCTCCTTGCAAAATGTATTTCCAAAAAAGCATAACATGTCTGTTTGTGAAAATCAATGCCTTGTGATTGATTTTTTGTCAATAGAAAAATAATCACAAGGCATTGACTTTTGAAAACAGGTGTGTTATACTTCTCCCTGGAAAGGAAGCTTATGGAGATGAAACAAAAAGATTTATGTGCAATTCTGATTAAACGAATTGGCGACATATTGCAGAAAAACGGTAACAATGAGATTAAAAAAACAGGCTTAACCTTTGCCCAGATGGCCGTTTTAATGGCTTTATGCGAAGCGCATGATAAAAAATTATCTCTGAAGGAGCTGGAAAAGATCCTTCGCGCGGCGCAGTCCGGTACGGCGAGAATCGTGATGAAGCTGGAAGATAAGGGTTTTGTCGAAAGCTTCGGCGATCCGTCGGATAAAAGAATCAAATATGTCCGTATTACGCCTTTGGGTGAACAGTGCTGTGACGATGCGAGGCCGAGCATGGATGCGTGTGAAAGAAATCTTCTGTCATCTCTTACGGAAGAGGAAAGGTTGTTATTCGCGGCCATGCTGAAAAAAATCATAAAAAACCTGGAATAAAATGCCCAATTGAGTACAGGGCATTTTATTTCAATCAAATCAATCACAAGACATTAATGTCATGTGTTTAATATAGGAGGCAGTATATATGAAAGCAAAACAATCATTGGATTCTTTTAGTTCTATGCCGGTACGGCAGGCCGTTATCAGAAACGCGATTCCGGCCATGGCGGCTATGCTTATGACACTGATTTATAATCTGGCCGATACTTTTTTTATCGGGCAGACCCATGATGCGTATCAGGTTGCCGCCGTGTCGCTGGCCTCACCCGTATTTTTGATTTTCATGGCGGTCGGCATGGTTTTTGGAATCGGCGGAACGTCCGTGATTTCGAAGGCCATAGGTGAAGGGCGGAAGGAATATGCAAAAAAAGTATGTTCATTCTGTATGTGGTCCTGTGTGGCCGCCGGTATTCTCTGTTCCGCCCTGGTTCTGATCTGTATGGACAATATTCTTTCGCTGCTTGGTGTCAGCTCCGAAACTTACGTCCATGTGAAATCTTATCTTACGATTGTTTCTTTTGGCGGCGTATTTGTTATGATTTCCAATTGCTTCTCTAATATTCTGAGGGCGGAGGGACAGGCAACGAAATCGATGGTCGGGCAAATCACCGGCAATCTGTTAAACGTTGTTCTCGATCCCGTTATGATTTTGGGTTTCCATTGGAATATTTCCGGAGCTGCCATTGCGACCGTTATCGGGAACCTGGCGGCGGCAGCCTATTATATTCTGTACTATTTGCGCGGAAAGTCATCTCTTGGCATCAATATAAAGGATTATTCCGTAAAAGAAAAAATATGCGGCAGTGTGCTGGCGATTGGTATTCCATCCGCCCTGGCTTCCGTGCTGATGAGCGTTTCACAGATTATTATGAACGGGCTTATGGTGAGATACGGAGACCTGGCGGTAGCGGGAATGGGCGTAGCGACGAAAATCATTATGATTTCCGGAATGCTGGCCATGGGCATTGGACAGGGTGTGCAGCCTCTATTGGGATTCTGCATAGGAGCGAAACAGTGGAAACGCTATAAGAAAACACTCAAATGTTCACTTATTTTCGCATTTGCGGTCAGTCTTGTTATGACTGCCGTCTGCTATCTCTTTGCAAGACAGATTGCGGGGCTTTTCTTAAGCGAGGAAAATACGTTTGCCTATGCGGTGCGTTTCGCAAGGATTTTACTGACAACAAATGCATTTTTTGGCGTGTATTATGTTTTGACAAATGTGCTGCAGGCGATGGGAGCGGCCATTCCGTCTCTGGTTATTAATTTGAGCAGGCAGGGGCTTATTTATATTCCGGCTTTATATGTATTAAACGAGATGATGGGGATTAACGGCTTGGTATGGGCGCAGCCTGCTGCGGATATTTTATCAATCGGACTTGCGGTTGTCCTGTATGCTGCGACGGCAAAGAAAATAATCAGGAAGGAAGGAGAAGAGAAAAAAATAGGAAACGTCGCATATGAATATTAAAAAATGTGATCGAATCTCTTGAGGGGGATAGTCAGGAAAGGAGAAGACCTGTATTTATGAG
>CAJTTU010000037.1:24076-30939 GCA_910579325.1 uncultured Lachnospiraceae bacterium
AATACCATTTAGCAAAGATGAACCGAAAATTGCAAGAGGGACGACAGATAGCTTTGGGCGTAAAAACGCAGGGCATATCTAAGCATTTTTACGGCTGATGCATGAAAAACATGATTTGACGGAGGATTGATGATGAGTACGATTACACCACGCGAAAACTATCTCAGGATGCTGAAAGGAGAAATTCCGGAACATGTTCCCTCGTTTTTTATTCCGTACGGCGATTTTTTGGAGGATGAACTGCTGACGCCTATGACAGTGCCCAACGGAACCTTTGTGACATCCTTTGGCGTAGAATATACGGGCAGCAAAGATATGAATATGGGGGCGATGCCCACGCCGGGCAAGATTATTCTTCCGGATATCACGGAATGGGAAAAATATATTAAAAAACCGGATGTGAGCGGCAGAGACTGGGAGGCGTATTATAAAGTCCAGGGAAGCAAATGGGACAGGGAGAACCATGTTCTGACCATTACGGCCGGAGATTATTTTCTGACGGCGGTGTCCTTTATGGGATTTGAGAATGCCATGCTTGCCATGTATGAGGAGCCGGACGCGCTGAAGGATATGCTTGCGTATGTTTCGGAATTTTATATCGAGGTTATGAAGCAGGAAATCTATTACTGCAAGCCGGATATCCTGATTATCATGGATGATGATTCCGCTTACAGGGCGCCGTTTTTCTCGGTGGATATGTACCGTGAGTTTTTTAAGCCGCTGCATAAGAAGCACTGTGATATCGCCCTGGAATCCGGCATGATGATCGAGCGGCACGACTGCGGCAAATGTGAACAGTTTATAGACGACTGGCTTGATTTGGGTATCCGGGGATGGAATCCGGCGCAGATCTCCAATGACCTGAAAACCATTAAGAAAAAATATGCGGGACGGCTGGCGATTAATGGCGGCTGGGACAGCCAGGGCGTCGTGAGCAGTTCGCTGGTCGATCCTAAAATGCTGCGGGATACCCTTGCGGAATATGTGGATCTGCTGGCGCCGGGCGGCGGTTTCGTATATGCTGCAGTAAACATGGGCGATCCGGCAGACCCTGCGACGGCGGAACGCACGGGTATTATAAAAGATTTTTATTTTGACTATGTAAAAGACTACTATAAAAATCACTGATTGCCCTGTCAGGATTTATGGAATAATATGTTTTTTCAAAAAAGGAGAATGGTTTCACAGACATGCGGAAGGGGGAGCAGCTATGAGTAATTCTGATCACGCCGGGAAGGTTCCGGCAGCAACCGTAAAAAAATTTCTAACCTGTATTTTATCGCCATGTTTTCACAGCTCATCTGTAACAGCATCGCCGGCAGTTATCTGTCTTTTTATATGACCGGGCGCATGCTGCTGAGCGCGACCATGATGGGCAGCGTTCTTTTGCTGACCCGTATCGGGGATATGGTCATCAGTGTGATAGCGGGACCAATTGTGGAAAAAATGAATTTTAAGATTGGCAAATACCGTGCCTGGCTTTTATACGGGCCGCTGGCGGTGTCGGTCGGTACGACCATGTGTTTCTGCAATCCCAATATTCCCATGATGGGCAAAGCGGTTATGGTATTTGTGGGGTATCTTCTGTATGGCGGCGGCATGAGTTTTATTCAGTTGGGACAGAATACAATGATGGCAAAGGTTTCCGGCGCGGATATGGAATGTCGTATTAAAATCTCCGGCAAGATGATCCAGGGACAGTCTTCGGCACAGGTGCTTACGTCTCTGATTACATTGCCGCTGATCAGCTGGATGGATGCGAAGGGCATGGACGGATATACCGTTTTGCAGGTGGTCTTTGCGGTGATTGGCCTTGTGGGTCAGCTGGCTTTGTTCGCGGGACTGAAGGAATATGATAAATGCGACCCGAATCTGGGACATATGCAGGCCGGGGCTGCCCTGGCAAAACAGGAAAACAGCATCGCAAAATATATAGATACGCTGAAAAACCCACAGCTTATATACCTGATGATCTGCGACATGCTCCGCTGGGGCATCTTCTCAGCACAAATGGCACTGATCATGTATTATTTTTCATATGTGACGAATTCGCCAAATATGATGACAGTCTGTATGACGGTACAGTCTGTCCTGACAGTGGTATTTGCCTTTATTGCGCCGAATATTGTTGCTAAGATCGGAAAGAAGAGGACGGCTATGTGTACCGGCGTGATCTGCGGGGTCTCCTATGGCCTGGTAGCCGTAGCGGGTATAAAAGGGGCGGTGTATTATGTCGTGCTGAATGCGGTAGGGGTTGCCGGTACTTCTCTGATCAATGTGTGCGGCGCGAATCTGTATCTGGATGCAGCCGAATATCAGACATACAAGACCGGGAAAAATAATAAGACATTCGCCATGTCACTGTTCGGCGTTTCCGTAAAAATAGGGTTTGCCCTGTCCTCTTTTGTGGTGTCAGGCATCCTGAATGCATCCGGCTACAGCGAGTTCACCGCAACAATTGCCAGCCCAGAAACGTTTGTTATGCTGTTGGGAGGGGTTCCTGCGATTGTTTACCTGATTGTCTTCCTGTTAATGACATTCGGCTATAAGATAACGGAAGAAAAGGCAAAGGAGTATGCAAAAGCAAACTTTGCAGGAATGAGTCAGGGCGCCGGCTGGTAAAAGACAATATTTTGTGTATATAAAAAATGATCCGCCGCAGGGAGGTTTGTGCCTGCGGCGGGTTTTTCTATACTTTTGTCGGAAATCAGATCCTGCTTGTCATCCGATCTCAATGGTGGAGCAGCCTTCGCCCTCATGTCCGCAGGAGGAGCAGTCCCCGGCGCAGTCGCAGTCTTCTTTGCAGGTATTCTTTGCATTTTTCCCGTAAATCTGGTCATAATATTTTATCTGGAACTCGTCAAGCTTTCCTTCCAGAAGCAGCTTCACAGCCAGGTCGGGGTCTCCGGAGAGGCCGGCGTACAGGTCGATATTGCATTCCAGCAGCAAAAGGCTGCAGGCCTCCTTGCCGATGTTCTGGCAGATGACAGCCTGTATCTGATGATCCCGCAGGAAATCACACATTGCCACATGGCCGCTTACATTGGTATCGACGATATTGCTTTCCAGAATGATACCGGTGGGAGCGGTACGGTAAAGTTTCATTTGCTTTGCATGGCCAAAATGAGCGCCTACCACGCCCTGGTCGTATACTACTGCGATTTTCATAGTCTTGCCTTCTTTCTTATTTATAGTTCTGCAACTCCCCTTCCAAGCCCCCGGATCTGGGAGAATTTCCAGCCACTGAAGTGTCTGTAAATCCTCCCTCGCTATGAGCACTTAGGGCCTGTTCTTTAGGCTCTTACGTGCGATGCATGGAAAATAGTTAGCGGGTGTTTTTTAGCCGCTTACTATTTTTCAGGGGCTTGTATGGTCAGTTGCTGTTATTTATAATTCCGCAACCTAACATTTCTATTGTAAACGATATATGAAAAAAAAGCAAAAGAAAATGCAAATTACTTGATTTTTCCTTCCGTCGGGGTTACTATAAATTGATATGATAAAAGTAGTGAATACAAGAACGTGATAAAAGGGAGAAATGTAAAGATGAAAGAACCGGCTTTGGTGATTATGGCGGCGGGAATGGGGAGCCGTTACGGCGGATTAAAGCAGATTGACCCGGTGGATGAGCAGGGGCAGATTATTATCGATTATTCGATCTACGATGCGGTACGCGCCGGCTTTAAGAAAATTGTCTTTATTATAAAGAAGCAAAACGAACAGGATTTCAGGAAGGCCATCGGAAGCCGGATTGAAAAGCATGTGGATGTGCGGTATGTATTCCATCTTGTCCCCCATGCCAATGATGCCGTCGGGGAGCTTGATAAGCTCCCGGAAGGATTTCAGATTCCGGAGGGCCGGGTAAAACCCTGGGGAACGGGACATGCGATCCTGTGCTGCAAAGATGTACTGGACGGCCCCTTTATGGTGATTAACGCAGACGATTATTATGGCCGCAGCGCTTTTGCCTCCATGTACGGGTTTCTTACAAGCCATGAGGACGACAGCCGGTACCGCTATGCCATGATGGGCTATATTCTGGAAAATACGCTGACGGAAAACGGATATGTGGCCAGAGGCGTATGTACTGCTGACGCAGACGGTTATATGACGGATATCACGGAGCGGACCCATATAGAAAAAAAGGACGGCAGAGTGGTTTATACCGAGGATGATGGGAAAAGCTTTACGGAGCTTTCGCCGGACAGTCTGGTTTCTATGAATATGTGGGGCTTTTCTGACAGCATTTTAACAGAGCTGGAAGCCGGATTCCCGGCGTTTTTAGAACAGGAGATCAGGGAAAATCCGCTGAAGTGCGAATATTTCCTTCCTACTGTGGTCAGCAGTCTCATAGAAGCCGGAAAAGCGACGGTATCCGTATTAAGGTCTGCGGACAGATGGTTCGGCGTAACCTATAAAGAGGATAAAGCGGCGGTGGCCGCCGCAATCAGCGCGATGAAAGAAGAGGGGCTTTATCCGGAAAGGCTGTGGGGCTAGTGTGCTGTAATTCGGCAGGCACAATGTTTCTTGGGAGGTGATTTTGTCCATGAAAAAATTGCTTTTTGTATTAAATCCCCATGCGGGCAAGGCGAGAGTGAAAGGCAAGCTGTCCTGGATCGTTGATTATTATATCAAGCAGGGCTTTCGTGTCGAGGTTTATATGACCCAGGAACAGGGAGATGGCGCCAGAGTGATCGGGGAGCTGGCCGGTGAGGTGGACCATCTGGTGGTCAGCGGCGGAGACGGCACGATGAATGAGGCTGTCACGGGGCTGATGCGGCTGCCAAAAGAAAAGAGGCCGTCCCTCGGCTATATTCCGGCAGGCACCACCAATGATTTTGCCCGGAGCCTGAACCTTCCCAAGAATATTGGAAAAGCGGCGGAAAGCTCCGTTTTGCTGCCGGCCCGTCCGACGGACATAGGACAGTTTGAAGACGCATATTTTACTTATGTGGCGGGATTCGGCGCGTTTACCAGTGTTTCCTACCGGACCTCCCAGGATTCGAAAAATATGCTGGGTCATCAGGCCTATATCTTTGAGGGATTGAAAAAGATTTCCGAGATTAAGAGCCAGCATGTGAAGGTGTTCTACAAAGATCAGGAGCTGGAGGATGATTTTCTGGTGGGCCTGGTGACCAATTCTGTGAGCGTGGCCGGATTTAAAAAGATCAGCGGTCCGGATGTAGAGCTGGATGACGAACTGTTCGAGGTGGTGCTGATCCGCGACCCGAAGAATCCCCTGGATCTGACCCGGGTGGTACAGGAGCTGTTTTTAGACGAGGCAAATCAATCCTTTGTCCTTCGATTTAAGACGGATGCGGTTCGTTTTGTGTCGGAGGAACCCATCGACTGGGTGCTGGACGGAGAATTCGGCGGTTCAAAAAAAGAGGTCGACATTCGAATCTGTAAAAATGCGGTAGATATTGTGAGAAAATAGTATAAATTCAGGAAAAACCGAAGAAAAAGGTATGTTTTGGTAAGAACTCCAAAAAAGACGAAAAAAATCGACAAAATACTTTACAAAACACCACTAATCATATATAATCATAGGTTACAGGACAAAATTAAAATAGTGATTCGAAGGGACGTTAGCTGGTGGAAAAAGACAAATTTTTAGAAAATTTGAAAAAGCTTGTCGAACTGGGAAAAAGCAAAAAAGGCGCTCTTGATATGAATGATATCAACGAGTATTTTGCTGGAGCCGATCTGTCAGTGGAACAGATGGAGCATATCTATGCATACCTGGAAAAACATGGGATAGATGTGCTGCGCGTTATGAACGATGATCCTGCCGCCGTCGAGAACATGGTATTGGATGCAGAAGATGTGGATTTTGCAATGAGCGACGAGGAAGAGGAGGAAATCGATCTTGACGCGATTGATCTGCTGGATGGAATCGGTACGGAAGATCCGGTGCGAATGTACCTGAAGGAGATTGGGACGGTTCCTCTGCTGACAGCGGAGGAGGAACTGGAACTCGCTGAGCGTAAGTCGGAAGGAGACAATTACGCGAAAGAACGTCTGATCGAAGCGAATCTGCGTCTGGTGGTAAGTATCGCGAAGCGGTACACCGGGCGGGGCATGAGTTTTCTGGATCTGGTTCAGGAGGGAAACCTGGGGCTGATCAAGGGCGTGGAAAAATTTGATTATAAGAAAGGATATAAATTATCCACGTATGCCACCTGGTGGATCAGACAGTCCGTAACCAGGGCGCTGGCCGATCAGGCCAGAACCATACGTGTACCCGTACATATGGTGGAAACCATTAACAAGATGTCGAAGATGCAGCGGAAGCTGACGCTGGAGCTGGGCTATGAGCCCTCTGTGGCAGAGCTGGCAAGCGCTTTGGAGATGACCGAGGAAAAGGTGATGGAGATCATGCAGATCGCCAGAGAGCCGGCCTCTTTAGAGACGCCGATCGGAGAGGAAGACGATTCCAATCTGGGCGATTTTGTTGCCGACAGCAATGCGGTCACGCCGGAGGGAAACGTAGAGTCAGTGATGCTGCGGGAGCATATCGATATACTGCTGGAAGACCTGAAGGAAAGAGAGCGTCAGGTGATCGTGCTTCGGTTCGGACTGGAAGACGGACATCCCCGTACTTTAGAGGAAGTGGGAAAAGAATTCAACGTAACCAGGGAGAGAATCCGACAGATCGAAGCCAAAGCACTGCGAAAGCTGCGCAATCCGGTCAGAAGCAAACGAATCAGGGATTTTTTATCTTGATATAATAAATAACCGCAGAAATGCGTGGAAATAAACTTTTCCACGGATTCTGCGGCTTTATTTTTGTGAGAGGATGTATTCTCGATGTTCAAGTGTTTAAAGATATTGAGATTTGATGTGGCATGGAAATTTACCTG
>CAJTTU010000038.1 GCA_910579325.1 uncultured Lachnospiraceae bacterium
AAATTACTTATTATTCAACGCCGCCTGCGCCGCAGCCAGTCTTGCGATCGGCACTCTGAACGGTGAGCAGGATACATAGTTCAGACCTACCTTATGGCAAAACTCTACGGAAGAAGGATCTCCGCCGTGCTCGCCGCAGATGCCAAGCTTCAGATCAGGTCTTGTCTTACGGCCTTTTTCCGCGGCCATCTGTACCAGCTGGCCTACGCCGGTCTGATCCAGCCTTGCGAAAGGATCGGACTCGTAGATCTTTGCTTTGTAGTAGGAATCCAGGAACTTGCCGGCGTCGTCACGGGAGAAGCCGAAGGTCATCTGGGTCAGGTCGTTGGTACCGAAGGAGAAGAATTCCGCTTCCTCCGCAACGGCATCCGCCGTCAGAGCGGCTCTGGGGATCTCGATCATCGTACCGATATGGTATACGATGTCGGAATGTTTCTCCTCTTTCACCTTCTCGGCAACCTCTACCACGATATCCTTCACGAATTTCAGCTCTTTCTTCTCGCCGGTCAGCGGGATCATGATTTCCGGCTCGATCTTGATGCCGGTCTCTTCCTGAACCTCGATGGCAGCTTCCATCACGGCTCTGGTCTGCATCTTCGCGATCTCCGGATAGGTAACGGCCAGACGGCAGCCTCTATGGCCCATCATCGGGTTGAACTCATGGAGTTCGTCGCATTTTGCCTTCACCTGTCCGGGGGTCATGCCCATATCCGCTGCCAGTGCCTTGATATCCTCCTCATCGGTGGGCACAAACTCATGGAGCGGCGGATCCAGGTAACGAACGGTCATCGGACGGCCTTCCAGCGCCTTGTACATCGCCTTGAAGTCGGACTTCTGGAACGGAAGCAGCTCCATCAGAGCGGCCTCTCTGGCCTCCGGCGTATCGGACAGAATCATCTTGCGGATCTTCGGAATTCTGTCGGGCTCGAAGAACATATGCTCGGTACGGCAAAGGCCGATACCCTCTGCGCCCAGCTTCACGGCATTCAACGTATCCGCAGGCGTATCCGCGTTGGTTCTTACCTTCATGGTTCTGAACTGATCGGCCCATCCCATAATCCGGCCGAAGTTTCCGCCTACGGATGCCTCTACGGTCTTGATGTCGCCTTTGTAAATCTTACCTGTGGAGCCGTCCAGAGAAACGAAATCTCCCTCTTTGAACGTATGTCCGCCCAGCTCGAATACCTTGGCAGCCTCGTCGATCTTAATCTCGCCGCAGCCTGCCACACAGCAGGTACCCATACCACGGGCCACTACGGCAGCGTGGGAAGTCATGCCGCCTCTTACGGTCAGGATACCCTGGGACGCATGCATACCCTCGATATCCTCCGGAGAAGTCTCCAGACGAACCAGGATAACTCTCTGTCCCTTGTCATGGGCAGCCTTCGCCTCGTCGGCGGTGAAATAAACCTGTCCTGCCGCGGCGCCTGGAGACGCGGGCAGCGCGGAACCGATTACCTCTCCTGCCTTCAACGCGGCGGGATCAAAGGTAGGGTGAAGCAGCTGATCCAGAGACTTGGCCTCGATTCTGCACACGGCTTCCTCAGGCGTAATCTTTCCTTCGTCTACCAGGTCGCAGGCGATCTGGATTGCCGCGGGAGCGGTTCTCTTGCCGTTACGGGTCTGAAGGAAGAACAGGCGGCCTTCCTGAATCGTAAACTCCATATCCTGCATATCCCGGTAATGGTCTTCCAGCTTGCCGGCGATCTTCATAAATTCTTCGTAGCACTCAGGAAGATCCTCTGCCAGTCTGGTGATGGGCTGAGGGGTACGAACGCCTGCTACCACGTCCTCGCCCTGGGCATTGATCAGGTACTCGCCGTAGATGCCCTTTTCGCCGGTGGAAGGATTTCTTGTAAAGGCAACGCCGGTGCCGGAGGTATCGCCCATATTGCCGAATACCATAGCCTGTACGTTAACGGCGGTTCCCCAGTCGCCGGGGATGTCGTTCATACGGCGGTATACGATGGCTCTGGGGTTGTCCCAGGAACGGAATACGGCCTTTACGGCCTCCATCAGCTGTACCATGGGATCCTGAGGGAATTCCTCTCCCATGGCGTCCTTGTAAATATTTTTAAATCTAACGATGATTTCCTTCAGATCGTCAGCCGTCAGGTCGGTATCATATTTCGCGCCCTTGGATTCCTTCTCTTCGTCCAGGATCCGCTCAAAGTGGGACTTGGGGATCTCCATAACCACGTCTGAGAACATCTGAATAAATCTTCTGTAGGAATCGTAGGCAAATCTGGGATTGCCGGTTTTTTTCGCGAAACCTTCCACCGCCTCGTCATTCAGACCCAGGTTCAGGATCGTATCCATCATACCGGGCATGGACGCTCTCGCGCCGGAACGCACGGAAACCAGAAGGGGATCCGCCACATCGCCGAACTTTTTGCCCTGGATGCCTTCCAGCCACTTTAACGCCTCGAAAATCTGATCCTTGATCTCGTCGGTGATCTTCTTTCCGCTGTTGTAATAATCCGTACACGCCTCGGTGGTTACGGTAAAGCCCTGGGGAATCGGCAGGCCCAGATTTGTCATCTCGGCAAGGTTAGCGCCCTTTCCGCCAAGAAGGTTCCGCATATCCGCATTGCCTTCTTTGAATAAATAAACCCATTTAGACATCTCTTCTTGTCCCTCCTATAAATCATTTATAAGCATCTCCTGAGCAGCGGGAACGCAGTTTTGCTTCATGTTGCCGCATTCCCGGGCATTCGCCCTGTAAAATCCGTACTGCTCGCAGTATTCGTGAATATTATATCACAAATTTCTTCTTAGTAAACAAAAATTATCCTTTTCCGGCACACTTTCCCATGGTATAAAAACAGAAAACGATTCCTGTTTTTCGAATCGCTTCCTGTTTCCTTACATTTTCCAATTTATGTCAGTTTTCTTTTACGGATTCCGCTTATCCCACTTTACCGCCCAGCGTCACGCTGATCTTATGCTCCGCGTAATTTCCGTTTTCCAGCCTCTGCACCGTCAGTTCCACGGTATCGCCCTTGCGGTAAGCGGATAACAGCTGAATCAGAGCATCCTGATCCTTCACCTTCTGTCCGTCCAGGGCCGTGATAATATCCTTCTCAGCCAGGTCCGTAGACGCGGCGGCGCCGTCCTCATAGATGGAGTAGACATAGGCGCCTTTCGGCATGCTTAAGTTGGAGGCCGTCGTGTCGTCTACCGACGTGGTGCGGATGCCCAGATAACCTCTCTCTTCCGCAGGCACCTCCACGATGGTCTTTCTCCCCATCAGGTCGTCGATAATCTCCTTGACCGCCGACACCGGAATCGCATAGCCGATGCCCTCCACATCCGTGTCGCTGTACTTCGCGGAATTGATGCCGATCACCTCTCCGCTGGTGTTCACCAGAGCGCCGCCACTGTTGCCGGGATTGATGGCCGCATCCGTTTGAAGCAGGGTACGGGTCACCCTGTCGCTGGTGGTCACCTCTCTGTTCAGCGCGCTGATATAACCTACGGTCACGGACTGTCCGAAGCCCAGCGCGTTTCCGATGGCGATCACGCCCTGGCCCGCTTTCAGTTCGCCGGAATCGCCCAGCGTCGCCACCTGAATCGCCCCTTTTGTCTCGTCGGACAGATCGCTTTTCGCCACGGCCACCACCGCCAGATCCGCCTCGGCATCGCTGCCTTTCAGATTCGCTTTCGCCGTGTTTGTATCGTTAAAGGTAATGGTCAGGGAATCGGCGCCCTCGATCACGTGCTGGTTGGTGACGATCAGATATTCCTCGTCATTCTCACCCACGATAATGCCTGAACCGCTGCCCGCCGTATATTCCTGGGGATCTCCGTCCTCCTGGCCGCCGTCGGGTCTGGGGCCGCCGCCGAAGAAATACTGAAAATACCTGTAGTAGTTGTCATAGTTCTCATAAATCTGGGTGTTGGTGATCGCCACCACCGAGGGCATTACCTGCTCCACCACGCCGCTGACATCCATGGGAACTGCCTGGCCGGAATAGTTGTAGGCATTCTGCACGCCCGCCTCCTTGTCCTGCTGTCCCTGTCCTTCCACTTTCTGGGTCTCGGGCTGATTTTTCGCTGTTCCAGTCTGTGACTCTGACTGATTCTTCGCCGTATCTTGCCCGGCGATCACGCCGTTTTTCTGGGCCACATAGGTAACCCCCACGAAAACGCCTCCGGCGGCAGCGCCAAACAGAACGCCGGCCAGTAAAAGAGCGGCAACCCGTTTCAGCAATCCGCCGTTTTGGCCGGACTTTCCTGATCTTTTCTCTTTTTTCACAGGATCTTTGGGAATCGCACCATTATCCACACGTTTGTAACGATAAATGGTTTCAGAAACAGACTGTCCGTCATCCTGTGTCACAGGCGCCAATTCATTCTTATGTTCCGGTTCCTGTCCGTAAGGGTAATATTGTTCGTTCATATCCAGACTTCCTTTCTGCGGTAAACGCTCCTCCATCGCGAACTTTTTGCTTCGCGACGCAAAAATGCTTTCGCGGGATATTTACTTAACCTGTATGTCAAATGCATTCCCGGTATGCTCCTGTTATGTTAGAACAAACAGCCGGTCATCTGACAGATCCGTATGCTTTTGCGTCTGATTTTGTTTATCCCCTGTTACGATATTGAGTTTACCAGCAGATTGTGTTTAATCTGTGTTTTATTTTTTAAAAAATTTTGAAATATTTCTATTCTCAGGTTCCGGATTTCTGCCGGATCACCGCGCTGATCTCCTGCACCGTAGAGGACGGTACATAAGTTTCATTGCCATACAAAAACCTGTGCAGCTCCTCCGCCGTGTCCACCAGCGTCACCGGCACCACCATGGCACCGCCGTCTATCGTGACATTGGCCCGCATCTGCTCGGAGGGGAAACCGCTCTGATCCCCCACATAATAAGACCCTACCTTCGGCAGCAGTTTGATGATATCTTTCAGTTCCATATTAGTTGCCAGGTTAGGGAACGCATCGTTTACGATTTTGGTCAATGTGCCGATATCCGCCTTTTTCGCCTTTTCCAGCACCTTTTCCACCACTTCCCGCTGCCGGCCGGTTCTGCCGAAATCATCGCCGGCGATATACCTGATCCGGCAGTAAGCCACCGCCTGAATGCCGTCCAGGTTCTGCATGCCCGGCTCATAGGTCAGACGGGAGTTGATACCGGTGGCCTCCGCGGTCAGCGTCGTGTAGCCGTTCAGCATCTGGTCCACCATCATCGACTCCGGCACATCCACGTCCACGCCGCCCAGATCATTGATCACGATGGCAACGGCCGCCCAGTTAAAGGTAGCGTAGGCGGAGATATCCAGGTCAAAGTTTTTATTTAACATATTGATGGCGTTTAAGGCGCCGCCCTCAAAATAAGCGCCTGTCATCTTTCCGTAGTCTCCGTCCTCATTGATCTGGACATAGGTGTCGCGGTAAATCGACGCCAGCCTTACTTCCCCGGTGGCATTGTTCACGCTGGCCACCATCACCACGTCGCCGTGAGTTCCCTTGTCCAGCGTCGCGTTATCCCTGGCATCCACGCCGAAAAGGGCATAGGTGGTAAAACCGGTCATGGCCTCCTCCACCTCTTTATCCAGGTCATTGGTTTTAACGTCTTTCAGTGTAAATTCCGGTTTTTGCAGTTTTTCATAAGCCGACACAAAATAAATACCCAGCAGCACTACAATGAGCAGCACAGCCTCCACTGCAAAAAGAAGAATCCGTCTCCTGCGCTTTTTTGCTTTTCGCTGCTTGATCAGCTTCCTGCGCCGCAGTTCTCTCTCATACTCTTCCTGCCGCCCCCGTCCCGTACTCCGTCTTGTGTCTCTTCCCATAGTACATCCCCTTTCTGCCAGCGCAAGGCAGTGCGCTAGTAAGCATTCCGGTTGATAAAGCCTTTAAAAAATGTGAGAAACAATATCTTAAAATCGAACCCTACGCTCCAGTTTTCAATATAATATAAATCGTGCTCGATCCGCTTTCTGATGGAAGTATCCCCCCGGTATCCGTTGATCTGAGCCCAGCCGGTCATGCCGGGACGTACCTGATGCTTCACCATATAACGGGGAATTTCCTCTTTAAACTGGTCCACAAAGAAAGGACGCTCCGGCCTGGGTCCAACCAGGCTCATATCCCCTCTCAGCACATTGATCAGCTGAGGCAGCTCGTCGATGCTCATCCTGCGGATCAGCCGGCCCACGCCGGTAATCCGGGGATCGCTCTTAACGGTCCACTCCTTCTTCTCCTCCTCCGGCGGCTGCAGCTCCATGGAACGGAACTTGTACATCTTAAAGGGCTTGTTGTGACGGCCGATTCGCTCCTGGCTGAAAATAACCGGTCCGGGCGAGGTCAGCCGGATTGCCGCCGCCGTCAGAAACATAATCGGGCTGAACAGAATCAGCGCCACCACCGCGCCAAACAGGTCGATCCCCCGCTTTAAGGCCGCGTTAAAAGAATCCGTCAGCGGAACATAACGGATATGGATGACTGGCAGCCCCATAAGGTCCTCCGTATAAGGCTTGGTGGGTATGATATTATTGTAATCAGGGATAAATTTGGTGTGAACGCCGGACTTCTCACAGGCCGCCACGATATGCTCCAGTTTGTCATACTCCTTGATACCCAGCGTAATAGCAATCTCATCCAGGCGGTTCAAGGGAAGGATAAATTCCAGACCGCTTAAAGAGCCGATGACCCGCACGCCCTTGTATTCAGTACCCCGCTCCGTATTGTCATCCAGGATACCCCGGATCTTATAACCCCACTCCGGATTCGCGCTTACCAGGTCAATATACTTCTGAGCGGTACGGCTGTAGCCCAGCAGCAGGATATGCTTCTGGTTATAACCCTTTGAACGCATGGAGCGCAGGCCGATCCGCAGGATATTCCGGTAACCCACCTCCAGCACGATATTCAGCACGCAAAACAGGAACAACAGAATACGGGAAAAGTCCACCATCTCATACTTGCCGACAAGAAAGAGACAGGTAATGAAGAGAACAATACCCATCAGGTTGGCCTTTACCACATTTCCGACCTCTACTCTGCGCCCCTGCACCCGCTTAGGCGTATACAGATGCATCATCCAGTAGAGAATCAGGTATCCAGGTACGATGGCATAAAGGAAAGCAAGATAGATCTCCCGCTCATAAGCGGACTCACCGCTGCCAAGACCCTTTGCAAATACCAAATAATAGGCGACCAGATAGGAAATCACGATAACGATTCCGTCCAGTATCACATGAAACTGGTTCAGCCGCCGTTGATTATCTTTAATCACACCAATTCACCTGCCATATTCGGTTTAACTGCTCCTGCAAAGCCTGCGTTTTATAAATTCCCAGGCATAAATTCCGCTGTTTTTCAGCAGCTCCCCTTCTATCAGCACATAAGTCAGAAGCCTGTCCCGCCGGAAAGGCACCTTTTTACACCGGTTCAGTGTCCGAAGCCCTTCTTTCAGTCCCGACATATAATCTTTCTCAAACCCCAGCCGTTTAAAAAACAGGTATTTCAGCACATGGCCGGCAGCAATGGCCGGGGCGTTCACTGCCAGCATGACAGCCGGCATGTTTTTATAGTTCAGATAAACGCTGTTCCTCGCCGCCAGCCTGACCTTAAAGGAGTTATACCGGGAACCGCTTGTCCCGCTCCCCACATGATACACGACGGCCTCCGGACAATATTCGTTGCGGTATCCGGCCAACCTGGCCCGAAATCCCACGTCTATATCTTCCAGATAGGCAAAATGCAGCTCGTCAAAACAGCCGATTTTTTCAAAAACGGACCGGCGGTAGATCGCCGCCCCCGCGCAGGACGAGAAAATCCGGCAGGGCCTGTCATATTCCTCTGCAGGCTGTCCCACGCCCCGCTGAGCGGCCCAGCCCACAATCGTATACAGATCTCCGGCGTCATCGATCAGCGCCCTGTCATGGAGCTGAACCATCTTCGGGCTGACGGAAAAAATTCTTTTCGACCTGCCGATGCTTTTTACCAGCGCCTCCACATAGCCCGGCTCCGGTTCCGTATCGTTGTTCAGAAGAATGACATAGGACGACCGGGACGCCCGGATCCCCGCGTTTACGGCCCGGCTGAACCCCTGGTTTTTTCCGAGAGAAATCACCCGGACTTCCGGATAAAATTCCCGCAAAAGCGCAAGGCTTCCGTCCTCGGAACCATTGTCCACCACCAGCGTCTCAAAGTCCTGAAAAGTCTGGGCCTTCAGCTTCTCCAGACAGGGCTTTAAAAAATGGACGCCGTTATAATTTGGTATAATAATCGTAACTTTCATTTATTTTCCTTCTCGTAACCTCGTATCATTATACTCAATTTAGCCGGATCGCGCAACCAGATTTTCACCGGACCTCATTTCGCGACTCCATTTTATACTGTTTTTCCCAATATTTTTCCGGTTTTTTCTGCTGTTTTACCGATATCCCCGACGGTTTTTTTCGCGAATTTTTCTTTTTTCAAGCCGGGCGGCAGCAGTCCGGAACCTTCTCATGCTTTCTGATAAAAAGCGGTATAAGCTTTCAGCGTCTCGTACAGATCGGCCTTGCTGACCACTTCCCACGGCGCGTGCATACTCAGAACCGGCACGCCGCAGTCCACGGACTCCATGCCGTATTCCGCCAGTATGTATGAGATGGTACCGCCACCGCCGTGATCCACCTTGCCGTATTCCGCCGCCTGATAGGTTACGCCGCCATCGTCAAAAGCAGACATGACCGCCGCCAGATACTCGGCATTGGCATCGTTGGCCCCGGCTTTGCCACGGGAACCGGAATACTTGTTGAAGGCAATGCCCTTTCCCAGAAATGCCGTGTTATTTTTGTCAAATTCCGCAGCAAAGGCAGGGTCGAAAGCTGAGCTGACGTCAGCGGATAAAAACCGGGAATGGCTTAAACACCGGCGCAGCGCCAGCTCCGAATACTGACCACAGCGGTCCATCAGCTCCGCCGCCGCGTTCTCAAAAAACCGGGACTGCATGCCGGTAGCGCCCACACTTCCGATTTCTTCCTTGTCCACCAGCAGGCAGACGCAGGTACGATCCGGCGTTCTCATCCCGGACAATGCCCGAAAGGCCGGATAGGCGCAGACACGGTCGTCCTGCCCATACGCCATTACCATACTCTTGTCCAAACCATATTCTCTGGCCTGTCCGGCAGGCACCGCTTCCAGCTCGGCCGTCATCAGATCTTCCTCGTCGATCCCGTATTTTTCCTTCAGTATATCCAGAATCGCCGCCCGCACCGGATTTTTCTTTCTGGATTTTCTTTTTTCATCGGCTTCCAGCGCCTCCGATGCTTCGGCTTCCGTCTCGTCCTCATCACAGTCCCGAACCGGACGGCTTCCGATCAACAAATCCAGCTCCTCGCCCTCGATGACCACATTTGCCTTTTTCATCATCTGGTTCTGGGCGATATGGGGCAGCAGATCGGTGACGCCGAATACCGGTTCTTCTTCTTTCTCGCCGATGGAGACGGTGATCACGCTACCGTTCCGCTTCGCCACCGTGCCGTGAAGGGCCAGAGGCAGGGCCACCCACTGATATTTTTTAATGCCGCCGTAATAATGGGTATCCAGATAAGCCAGTCCCGCTTCCTCATACAGCGGATTCTGTTTCAGGTCAAGGCGGGGAGAATCGATATGAGCGCCGATGATTTTCAGGCCCTCCTCCATGGGGCGCTCCCCTAACACGGCCAGGAACAGAGATTTTCCCATATTTGAATAATATACCCGGTCCCCCGCTTTCAGCTTCCGGTTCTCCCGAATGGCCCGGGCTAAATCTGTAAAGCCTTCTTTCTCTGCTTCTCTTACCACGAAAGTCACGCACTCCCGCTCTGTCTTTCCCTGATTCAAAAATTCCTTGTAGGCCGCCGCCAGCTGTTCCAGCTTTGACAGATCGGCTTCATCATAAGTATTCCACGCATCTTTTCCATTCATGTACTCATCTCCAATTTAAGTTCCGCTACAGTCCTCCCAAGCCCCCTGGATCCGGAAAAATTTCCATCTTCAACCTGATCTCTTTTTCCAGTCCGAAGGAATAAATCACGCATTCCTTCACCGGCATCTGCTCGGACTGTTCCAATGCCATCCTATAATAATACAATTGTTTTCCGTAACGGTCAATCAGGTTTTTGTCTTCGGCCACCCTGTCTGTCTTATAATCCACGATGACGATCTGCTCTTCCTCCACAAACCAGGCGTCTATGATGCCCTGTACCACCACCAGCTCGTCGCTGTCCCATTCCGGGCGTAAACGTCTGGCCGGCACCCCCATGATAAACTGCCGCTCCCGGTACAGACGGCCTGCTTCCTGGGCCTTTGCCAGCCGCCGTCCCAGGTCGGAGGACAGCAGGCGGCTCCATTTCTTTTCGGAAATCCGCTTTCGTTCCTCCGTGGACAGAATACCCCGGTCCACCAGAGCGGACAGGCATTCCCTGACCTCCTTCACACTTTTTGTCCCGGCAAAATCCATATGCTCCGCCACACGGTGATAAAGCGTACCCAACGCCGTTCCCGTCTGCGCCCGCCGTTCCTGCATAAAGCTGGGCAGGGCTTCTTCCGGAGGGGTATATGACGATTTCGTCTGTTCTTCCGGGAGTTCTTCTATTTCCGAATATTCCTCCCACATCCTTTGTTCCGTTATCGGATACAGCGCCGCTCCGTCCTCCTCCTGCCGCTCTTTCAGTTCGGAAACCGACAGCTTACTGTAAATTTCCGTCTCGTTTCTGCCGGGATAGCAGAAGGCCAGCCGCCGCCGCAGGGCATCCTCCGCCTCCCGCTCCTCTGCCTCCGGCTCCTGCTCCATCATCCATAGCAGCGTCTTTTTCTCCATCTGCTCTCTGGACAGACGCAGAATTTCATGGCCGATCACCTGAGATACGTCCTCACAGTCGGTTCGGATACCGGTATCCAGCCCCCTCTTTTCTCCCATCAGAAACCAGTCCAGATAAGAAATTCCCTGTGAAAGGGCGGAGACCGGAAGCAGCCGGCGTTCCCATCCCTTTAAGCCCTCCCATTTTTTCAGTTTCGACTCCATATGATTGTCCCCTGCCGTGACAATCAGCTTCTCCCTTGCCCGGGTCATGGCCACATAGAGAATCCGCAGCTCCTCGCCCTGCTGCTCCAGCGTCAGCTGTCTTTGCAGAACCTTTTTCATCAATGTCGGAATCTTAAGCCGCAGGTTCAGATCGATCAGCTCCGCCGCCGCCCCGTACAGCGGATGGAGCAAAATTTTCTCCCGGCTGTCCTGGAAATTGAACCGTTTCCCGGCGCCGGCCAGGATAACCACCGGATATTCCAGCCCCTTGCTTTTATGGATCGTGGTAATCTTTACGATATCGTCCTGTTCGCTGAACACGGAGGCCGCGCCGAAATCCACCTCGTATTTCTGCAGATGCTCGATATAGCGGACAAACTGAAACAGCCCGTGATAACTGGTTTTCTCAAAATTGATAGCGTAGGATACCAGCATATTCAGATTTGCCCTTCTGGCCTCCCCGCCCGGCATGGCGGCGGCAAAATCTCCAAAACCGCTGTCCTCCAGCACATACTGGAGAAGCTCATGGACGCTCATATAAAAAGAGGCTTTCCGGTACCGGTTAAGCTTTCTTAGAAAACCGGAAGCTTTTGATTTTAGCATATCCTCCGGTTCCTCATACGGTTTATTTTCTGATTCCGTACGCGGCTCCTTTCCTCTTTCCCCGTAAGCTTTCAGATTTTCATACAGACCCGGATTTTCTTTCTTCTTCTTTTTGTGTTCCCCCGCCAGTACCGCCATTTCCTCCTGGCTGAACGCTCCAACAGGGCTCATCAGCACACCGGCCAGCGGAATATCCTGTCTGGGATTGTCGATTATTTTCAGCAGGTTCAGCACGGTCCCCACTTCCGGGGCGCTGAAATAGCCGGTGGAGGACTCGGTATAAGCCGGAATCCCCGCATCCTCCAGCTGAGCGGTCATAATCTGCGCCCAGCCAGTCATACTGCGCAGCAGAATCACGATATCCCGGAAGCGGACCGGTCGGTATCCTCCGGTATCGGCATCCGCAATCCGCATTCCATGGACCGGGTCTGTCAGCTCTCTGATTTTTCTGGCCACCACCTTCGCTTCCAGCTCCCGGATATGGTACTCCTCATCCTGAATATCAGAGTAAACCGCCTGCTGTCCGTCCACCAGAATCAGCTCCGTCTCAAAATCCGCCGGTCCTTTCACCTCTTTCAGTTCTTCCATATCTTCCGGTCCTTCTGTCGTTTCCGGCCCTCCCGGATTTTCCGCCCCTTCTATCCTCTCCGCCTCCGGAAACACGGCCGCCGGATACAGCGCCGCCGCCTCATCATAGACCACCTCCCCCAGGTCCGCGCCCATAATCTGATAAAACAGCTGGTTGGCGCTTTTTAATACCTGGGGCCGGCTGCGAAAGTTGGCGTGGAGATCGATTTTCAGCATTTTGCTCGGCTGCTCCCCGCCGGAAAGCTCTGCCTGCCGGTAATCGCGGTATTTCCCGATAAACAATTCCGGTCTGGCCTTGCGGAAGCTGTAGATGCTCTGCTTCACATCCCCCACCATAAACTGTTTGGGTTCTCCCTCTTCCTCTCCGGAAATGCTGTTCAGAATATACTCCTGCAAAAGACTGCTGTCCTGATACTCGTCTATCATAATCTCCCGGAAATAAGCGGAAAGCTCCTTTGCCGCCTCCGTCCTCGTCCTCTGCCCGCCCTCATTTACAACCAGAATATCCAGCGCGCAGTGTTCCAGATCATTGAAATCCAATATATTCTTTTCCGCCTTGGCCCCGGCAAATCGCAGACCGTACTCCCTGACCAGCCCCTCCAGCGTCTCCACAGGCTTTCTTAAAAGCGTCAGCGTTTCCCGGATCTCCTCCGGCGGCTGGATAAAATACTGCTTTTTCACATCCTGCAGCGCCTTCTTTGCCTGATCCCGCAGGCCGGCCGCCAGCGTCTTTTTCTCTTCGCTGACGCAAGCGTCCTTTTTCGCGGAACGGCGGACAAATTTCATCTGGTCCAGAATCTGAAAGATTTCCGAGAATGTCTGTGCTTCCAGAAGCTCCTCCACGATATTGATATCGCTGTGAAACATTTCCTCATACATATAAGGGCCGTCCGGCTCCTGGCTTAAGGCAAGGCCCTTTGACAGAAGTTCTTCCGCCTCCCCGGCCAGCCGCTTTACGTCTCTCAAAAGACACTGTACCCAGGGCAGACCGTCAATCTCCTGTTCCGGCGTAAGCGTAAGCTCTTTTACGCACCGCTCCAGCCATTCCTCCGGCCACGGGTCGCCGCGGGAAAATTCATACATTCTTCCAATGTATTTTTCCAGCTCCTGATCTCCCCTGGCTCCGCCGTAGCATTCCACAAAATTCAGAAAATCCTCGTCAGCCTCCTGATATTTTTCCTCCAGAAGGGCCTGCATCACATCCGCCTTTAACAGCGCCAGCTCTCCGGCGTCGCCGATCCTGAAATCCGGATCCATATCCAGGCTGTGGCAGTAATTGCGAGTCACATAAGCGCAAAAGCTGTCGATAGTCATAATAAAGCTGTGGGGAAGAAGGGCCGCCTGCCGTTTCAGCCGCCCTGCGCGCGCCTCGTCGGCTTTCGCAAGCTTTTCCTCGATGGCCTTCTGGATTCGCTCCCGCATCTCGGAAGCCGCCGCCCTGGTAAACGTAACGATCAGAATCCGGTCCAGATCCACAGGGTCCGTATCCCGGGTCGCCATCCGTACCACCCGTTCCACCAGCACGGCGGTTTTCCCGCTCCCTGCCGCTGCGGCTACCAGAAGATTACAGCCGTGAAGATCGATAGCCGCCTGCTGCTCACTCGTCCATGTTCTGCTCATCCTTTCCCCTCCTCTATTGCTGGTTCCGCAACTCCCCCCTCTTCCTCTTCCAAAAGCCCCCATATTTCCTCCGGCTTCCACTCCCTTAACCTGCGGTAACGGTAGCCGGGTACCTTCGGGTCAAATCCGCATACCGACTGAAACGGACAGTAATCACAGGCTGTCCGCTGCCCCTTTTTATAAGGATAAGGCTCCGTTTCTCCCCGGACAATCTCATTGCCCAGACGAACCGCCTCATTCATCACATGAGCCTGCAAAGCTTTAAACTGTTTCTGAGAAACCGGCTCCACCTTTTTCGGCAGTTCATTGACCGCCGGGTACATCAGGCCGTTCATCTGCAGCTGCTCCAGCATCCGGCTCCTGACGGCCTCCTCGTCCATCTCCCCGGTTTTTTCCACCACCGGGTCCTTGATGTTGTAATACAGAACGCCCCCCGGCAGAACCTGCCGGTCCGGATACTGTTTTTTCACCGTCTCCAGCGCCGCCTCCATATAAAAGATCAGCTGAATCTGCAGCCCGTAGTAAGCAGAAGTCAGATCCAGGGCCGTGCTGCCGGACTTATAATCGATAATATTGATATAAATCCTGTCCTCCTCGGCCTTTAAATCGACCCGGTCGATCTTTCCGTTCAGATACATGGTTTCCCCCTCCGCAAGAGGCACCTTAAGGCTGTCCGTATCCGCCGCCCGGAATTCCACCTCGAACCCGGCCGGAATGAAACCGCTCCGCTTGATCTGCTCCCCCAGCGCCCAGACAGTTCTGTCCGTAATCCGAAAAATCCTCCGTATCATGTAAGCATTCCTGGCGCTGCTTTTTAAAACGGCGCTGCCGTACTGCTCCGTTGCTTCCTCCACGCTGAGACCGGTCAGCTCTTTCCGCTCCTCCTCCGTCATCGTCTCAAAATCCATCTGCCGCTCTCCCATCTTCCGGAAAAACAGCTCGATGGCCCTGTGAAACACCGTTCCCAGATCCACCATGGCAAAGGTAAATTCCTTCCGCTCCTTAAGCTCCAGCCCGTAAGCCAGAAACTGGGCGCAGGCACAGGCCGCCTGCCGCTCAAGCCGGGTAACGCCGGCGCCAAGAACCTCGCCGTACAGCGCCTTTGCCGCGGCCGCCCCGATACCGCCTTCACAGTGATGGTAATAAGCCGCTTCTACCATAGCCTCCGCCCGGTCCGAAAATGCCGCGTCCTTTAACAGGATACGCCCCACGGACCGCCAGACCGGTTCCCCCCGGTACTTCCGCTGATTCTTAAGCCCTTTCGAAAAATAGGAAAATGCCATGTTGGGAGACAGAATCCGGTCCTCTTTCTGACTGTAATCCACAACGCGAAGCCCGGGGAACAGCCGGAACAGCTCATGAAAGATGACGGAAGGCTTCATGGCCTTTCCCGACGCATCCGTCTTCGCATAAGACAGAAACAGCCTCCCCTCCGCCCTGGTCAGCGCCAGATATAAGTAAAATTTCTGAATAAATCCATTTTCCCTGGCAGTCGGGGCCAATTCCAGCTGATGCTCCTTCAAAATCTCTCTGTCATAATCAGAAAACAGACCGCCCGAATCCGAAGCCTTCGGAACAGCGCCCTCGTTTACGCCCAGGAGAAACAGCGCCTTCACGCCGTCCAGTCGGGTTCGCTCCAGATCCCCCGCCACCATCCGATCCAGGCAGGCTGGAATCACGCCCACCCGAATTTCCGCCAGGCCGCTGTCAAGGATTTGGGCAAATTCCCGTAAGGAAAGAGATTCCTCCCCCAGCAGGCTGACAATCTCGTCAAATACATTCATCACCAGGCCGTAAGCCTGCTCATACTCTTTTTTCAGGATTGGCTCGTTGATTTCCTCAAACTGACCGCAGATTTCTCCCATCTTCTCATAGATTCGCAAAGACAGCAAAAACTCGGTAAGGGCGGTCACATACCCGGTCACATTCTGACCGGCCTCCTTCATCTGCTGCCTGAGGGTCAGAAGCGGCGTAACGGCCTGCATACGGATCTCGTTGATCTCATCCAAAGGACCCAGAGCCGCTTTCGGGTCCTCCCGCTCCCAGGGCTTCTCCCACTGGCTCTTTCCCCGGACCCCAAAAGCAATCACATAATTCTCCAAAAGATCGATCTGCTCCCTGTCAAGAGCCGAAAGACCGCATTTCAGATGGCGGAACACCGGCTCGTAGGCAAAATCCTTCTCAAGAACCTCCAGAGCGCTGCGGATAAATTCCGTCAGCGGATTGTCCAAAAGCCCTTTTTTCCGGTCGATAAAACAGGGCATTCCCTCCATGGCAAAGCGCCGCTTTAACAGCGGGCCGTAATCCTCCATATTTCCGGTCAGAACGGCGATCTGACGGTAGCGCAGCCCTTCCTCCTTCACCAGACGGAGAATTTCTCCCGCCGCCATGGCCACCTCTTCTTCCGGGTTCTGGCAGGCTGTTACGGAGATCGGGAAATCGAAATTTTCATCCGCCGGCGAAGCCCGCCGGTTCGTTTCTTCGGAATCCTCCCGCGTCGGGGGACAGGGATACCCATGCTCCCTGGTATACCTCCCATAATGTGCCTCCAGAAAAGCCAGCGCCGGCGCTTCCTGAAAACGGGGCGGAATCTCCGGCGCAAGGATCAGCTCCTTCTCCACCGGCGTTGTGCTCTGTTCCGCCAGATTTTTCAACGTCTCGATGGTTTTATGGCTGAGATAAAACAGATCGTGGGACTCCGCCTTCTTCCGCCCCCATTCTGCGGGGCTCACCGTCACTGTCACCAGCATCCGCTCCACACAGCCCATCAGAATCGACAGCAGCCGATACTGTATCGGCGTAAATCCGGTAAATCCGTCCAGCGCCATCACACTGCCCTTTAACAGCCGGGAACCCTGCGCCATCTCGCAGAGCCGGATCAGCACCTCCTCCGCCGTGATGGCGTCCGCACTCAGCTTTTCGGCAAACCCCTCATAGGCAACGGATAAGTCCTCCAGCTTATATTTCAGCAGCGGGCGGCCTTCCATTTGCCCGGAAACCATTTTCAACTGCTCTAACCCCACACCATACTGGTAAAATTCCGACAGCATGGATTTCAGCTGGGTGATAAAGCCCGGCTTCTTCAGATTTTTTCGGAACAGATGGAATTCCTGCTCCCGCTCCTGGGCCACCTTGCGCAGAATCATACTTTTTCCCATATCGTCAAGCAGCGTATAATTCCGAAATCCCAGCTCCTCAAATACCCGGTACGCCAGCCGCTCAAAGCTGACGATATCAAGGCTTGCCGTACTGTGCCTGGGATGTATCGCGGCGATGGTCTTCTGGGTCTGCATCGTAAACTGCTCCGGCACCAGAAGAAAATGCCTTTTCTCCGGCTCTTCTATGGAATGCCGGATCATATACTGATATAAATCATAAGATTTTCCGCTCCCGGCGCTGCCGAGAATCAACTGCAGCGACATAACTGACCTCCCTTTTGATCGATTATGGTATGCCTGGCTAAAAACCAGCCGCAAAGACAGAGGATTAAAGTCTTGAACAACATATATGGCTTTCCCTCCGCATATAATGATAAAAAAAGGCTGAAAATCATTTATGGAGGATTTATGAGTTCTCAGACAAAAATTTTTGTGCTCCGGATGAAGGAGCTGATTTACACCTTTATATTTATCGGCCTGGGACTTCTGCTGGTGGTTCTGTTTCTGTTTATGTTTTCCGGCAATAAAAAGAAGGCCCCCGAGGCCTCAGAATCCACATCCTACATACCCGGTGTTTACAGCGCCTCCATCGTGCTGAACGGCGCTCCGGTAGATGTCACGGTCACTGTGGACGCCGACCGGATCAATGGAATCCAGTTCGTTTCTCTGGATGAAACGATCAGCGCCATGTATCCGCTGATGGAACCGGCTTTAGAGGACCTGACCGACCAGATCATGGCCTCCCAGTCCCTGGACAGCGTCGTGATCTCCGACCAGATGAAATACACCCAGACCATACTGGTTCAGGCCATCCAGACGGCGCTTCAAAAGGCGGCGGCCCGGTAAACCGGGACGCTGCCTTTTACCTTTTTTTGCCTTTTTACAATTCTTCCAGCTCCTCCAGCCAGAGCCGGCTGCTTGCGTCGCTCGGCATCCGCAGGTCCCCCCTTGGGGATAAGGCCACGGAACCCACTTTCGGGCCATCGGGCAGACAGGAGCGCTTAAACTGCTGGCTGAAAAATCTGCGGTAGAAAACCTTCAGCCACTTTCCGATCGTCTCCCCGTCATAGGTTCCCGAAAAGGCCAGCTTCGCTATCCGATAGATTTTCCTGGGGCGGTATCCAAACCGCATCATATAATAAAGAAAGAAATCATGAAGCTCATAAGGACCCACCAGATCCTCCGTCTTCTGGGCGATCACGCCATTTTCCGGCGGCAGAAGCTCGGGGCTGACCGGCGTATCCAGAATGTCCAGAAGCACATCCGCCAGCGTCCGGTCGCCGCAGGTATCCGCATAATACCGCACCAGATGCCGCACCAGCGTCTTCGGCACCGAGGCGTTCACCCCGTACATGGACATGTGATCCCCGTTGTAGGTGGCCCATCCCAGGGCCAGCTCTGACAGATCGCCGGTGCCTATCACCATACCGCCATACTGATTGGCTACATCCATCAGAATCTGGGTCCGTTCTCTGGCCTGGCTATTCTCATAGGTTACGTCATGAACCTCCGGGTTTTGCCCGATATCTCTGAAATGCATGATCACTGCTTCCTGGATTCTGATCTCTTTTAATGTGGCCCCCAGCTGTTTCACCAGCCCACAGGCATTTCCGTAGGTTCTGTCTGTGGTTCCAAAGCAGGGCATCGTCACCGCCTGGATATTCTGTCTGGAAATCCCAAGCAGATCAAAGGCACGCACAGTCACCAGCAGCGCCAGCGTGGAATCCAGACCGCCGGAAATCCCCACCACCGCCGAAGAACAGGACGTATGCTCCAGCCTTTTTTTCAGCCCCATCACCTGAATGGCCAGAATCTCCTCACACCGCTTTTCCCGGTCCTGCTGATTGTCCGGCACAAACGGCGCGGGATCGATCTGCCGTTCCAGGCTCAGATACTCAGGCGTCAGATCAAAATACACCTCCCGGTATCCGGGGTCCGGGCTGACCTCAAAGCAGGTCATCCGCCTGCGCTCGCTGTGAATCCGCTCCAGGTCCACATCCCCATAGGTGGTCTCGTTCCGGAACCGGGCGGACTGGGCCAGCAGGTTTCCGTTTTCCACAATCAGGTTGTGGCCGCTGAATACAAGATCCGTAGTGGACTCCCCTTCTCCGGCGCTGGCATAGAGATAGACGCAGACCAGCTTGGCGGACTGGCTCTCCACCAGACTCTGCCGGTACTGATCCTTTCCGGTGGTCTCGTCGCTGGCGGAAGCGTTCACAATCACCGTAGCCCCAGCCAGCGCATGGCGGATGCTGGGGGAATCCGGCATCCACACATCCTCGCACACCTCGCCGCCGATGACCAGCCCGGGCAGCTGACGGCAGCGAAACAGAAGCTCTGTCCCGAAAGGCACAGTCTGTTCCTCCCCGTCCATACCCTGCACCGATATCTCCACAGCCTTCCTGTGGCCCGGCATAAAATGTCTCGCCTCATAGAATTCCGAATAATTAGGGATAAAGGTTTTGGGAATCAGCCCCAGCACCCTTCCCCGGCTGATGGCCGCCATCACATTGTACAGCTTTCCATTGTGCTCCCAGGGAAGCCCCACAAAGCAGATCAGGTCCATATGCCTGGTTTCATGGGCCAGCACCATAAGCTGCCTCCTGGCCTCCTCCAAAAGTGATGTCTGTAAAAACAGATCGCCGCAGGTATAGCCGGTCAGACACAGCTCCGGAAATACGATCACCTTCGCCTTTCTGCCTGCCGCCTCCGCCATGATCCCGGCGATCTGCTCCCGGTTACGGGCCGGGTCCGCCACACTGATCTTCGGCGTCGCCGCCGCCATTCTGATAAATCCCTGTTCCATAATATGTCCTTTCTATTTATAGTTCCGCAACTGCCCGTTGCTGTTTTTATTCTCCCTCATAATACGCGATCAATTCAAATACCGGGTACTCGTCCAAAAACTGCTGTAAATTTGTCCGCCCTGTCGTCAGCGGATCGTTGATCACGAAATCCTCCGGCTTAAATTCTGAAGCGTCTCCCCGATAACCGGTAATCAGCACCCAGTGCGGGCTGCCATTCTTCCGCTCTGCGCCGATCAGTACCGGCACATCCCTGTGGAGCTGTTCAAAAGCAATCTCCATATAATGATCACTGTCCGCGGTTCTGGCATAGGTTTTTGGCCATCCCATATCCCCGTTCTCATTGTACCAGAGCATGTCCTCCATGGCATCGGGGAGGATCTCGGTCTGTGTCAGGTAAGACTTCGCCATCGCCATACAGGTTGTGGTGCAACCAATCGCTTCCATCGTTTTTTTCGTATCGCCGACAGTATTGGCCGCCCAGCGGGGATCTGCCTGGAAGTATGCGGGGATATCCAGCTGTACCTGGGGATCTCCCGGCTTCTCGAAAGTAATATATTCCCCGAAACAGTAGCCCGTAATCCGCTCTCCCGTATAGGAATCCACGCCTGATGAGAAATAAAATCCATTCTCAGCCTTCCCATCCACGACAATCTCCTGCCGGTAAACGAAAAATCCCAGAATCTCCGCTTCTTTATCCGGTGACCGGCGTACATTCAGCTTATTATAGCTGGTGATCCACCCCGGCCGTTCCCCCGTATACTCCTCAGTCTCCTCAATACCTTCCCCATTATTCCTCGACGCCTCTCTCAGTACCCTCCCGGCCCCCCAGCCGTCCAAAGATTCCTGCTGCTCAGGCACTGCCGCCAAAACCGCGCCTTCTTCATGCCGTTCCGAAGAAAGCCGCGGCGACTTCATCAGGGCCACGGAAAAAAGCATCGCCATAATCAGAGCAAGCACTGCCCCGCTCATTGTTTTTTCGTCCAGCTTCATCATCAGAAAACCGCCTCCACGATCAAACTGCCATCTATGCTGATTTCATTCACACCAATCATTTTCTTCCCCGTTCCATCCCTTTCCCCAGATCAACCTGTTTCATTCACCTATTTCATCATTATATTCGCTGTCCATTTATGTGTCAATCTTTACCGGCTAAAACAAATCGCCAAAAAGCTTTTTCGCACCATATAAAAAGAACCCGGACAGGCAAACCTCTCTGCCTGATCCGGGTCCTTTTCTATTACTGAAACCTGACAATTTCCTTTTTCAGCCTCTTAATAATCTTCTTTTCCAATCTTGATATGTATGACTGCGAAATTCCCAGTAAATCTGCCACCTCTTTCTGGGTCATCTCGCCGCCGTCGTCCCGGTTCAGTCCAAACCGCAGCTCCACGATGGTTTTCTCCCGGTCGCTTAAAGTGTCAATGGCGGAATTCAGCAGGTTCCGTTCCACCTCATCCTCGATATCTTTGTAGATCACATCCTCGTCGGTTCCCAGAATATCCGAGAGCAGCAGCTCATTTCCGTCCCAGTCCACGTTCAGCGGTTCGTCGATGGATACCTCCATTCTGGTCTTGCTGTTTTTCCTTAAGTACATCAGAATCTCATTTTCAATGCACCGGGAAGCGTATGTAGCCAGCTTGATATTTTTCGAGCTGTTAAAGGTATTGATCGCTTTGATCAAACCGATGGTTCCTATGGAGATTAAGTCCTCCACGCCGATTCCCGTATTGTCAAATTTCTTCGCGATGTAAACCACCAGCCGCAGGTTATGCTCGATCAGCATGGACTTTGCCTCCTGGTCCCAGTCAGTCCCGAGTCTCGCGATCTCCTGCGCCTCCTGCTGGGTATCCAGAGGCGCAGGCAGGATATCGCTTCCGCCTATGTAGTGAACCTCGTTCCGCCCGGCCAGAAACACATTCCGGAAGGTGGGAACCATTTTAAACTGGAAACGCTTTGGTACGGATACTTTGATAATCATTTAAAAACCCCCTGTTATAAATTGCAAATATAAATTTTCTGTTTCCATTATTCTGTGCGGCCGGCAAAAGTTAAGCCTCCTTTATTCATTATCATGTCCATGCCCCTGACATATAAGCGCTCTGCAGGATATCTGACCCTGCGCGAACAGATCCGGATGCAATATCGCCTGATAGCGGCCCTGACGGTTTAACGGTTCTCTTGCAAGAGCGATAAACGGTTTCTGCTGTCGGAATACCTGTTCCCCATGGACAATCACAATTTCATCTGCTGTAAATCCTTTTAAAAGCCCATCCGCTTTCCCGACGCTGTGATACGGCACATACAAAAACTTCTGATCCTCCGGAAGAAACCCTTTCAGGCTTTCTTCCCAGACAATCTGCACCGGCCTGCCCTGATACGGATCATATAACCGGTTTCCCGTGTCCACAAACCCGGTAAGCCCGATATGCTTTCCCCGGTAAGCCAGCATCACCCGGCATAGCTGCCGCTGCACACCCTGATACCGCCAGAACAGTTTCGCGCCTCTTCTTACGGCGACACTGCCGATTCCGATCACCGGGAATAACAGATAAGAAGGAACCCCTCCTTTCTGCATATAATAGCCCGCCCCGGTATGGTAATAGACCAGATTCACCAGCCCGGACAGAAAAAAAGACAGCCCCAGCAGAGAAAAGCTCATAAAAAAAACAGCTTTTATGCTCCTCTCCCGAAACGCCAGTGCCGTCATTCCCATGGCCGCCGTCATGCTGCCGAAAAGTTCCATCCACCCCGGCATCACCGCTGTTACAGCTACACAGGCCCACACTGCTCCCGCCAACGCTCCGACACACAGCCCGCGCCATCTGCCATCCTTTCTCAAAATTTCCGTAAGGAGGGATAAAAGCAGCAGATCCATCATAAAATTCACCAGAAACACCATATCTATGTATACTGTCTCAAAAAACATATGTGCCGCCTCTGTCGGCGCGCCTCCTTCTTCCCATCCGGTACGACTGATTATGGTACGCCGGGCTTTTTATCTCGCAAGCTATCGGTCACTGGCACTATTATAAAAAAATATGCCTGATTTTTCTGTCATAATCAGGGAGAGAAATGCCATTTTTCATCTCGAAAATCTGATATTTTCTCCGCGCTTTTCCACTGTTTTACCCTTTACCAATCTTCCTCGCCGGCAACAATCCTTTCACGACAGCAATGGGGATGAAAACAGACCAAAATAACAAAGAAATGACATAAAAAGAAGAGAACAGACTTTTTTCTCTTCGACGGCGCGCGAAAAAAAACAGCTTCCCTTTTTACAGAAAAGCTGTTCTTCCACCGTCGACTGAGGCGCTTTCACCGGTGTCGGGTTATATGTAGGATTCCCGCCAAAAGGAGTCTGTGGCTGCTGCTGTCCGGTCTGTCCGCCCATCACTCCGGCCTGTCCCCCCATCATACCGGCCTGCGCCTGACCGCCTGCCGGCTGCTGCTTGGGAATCCGGAAATCCGCCATCGCTTTCGCCACCGGAGAATTTTCACCGTAGGTCTCGATACCCGTGGCGATCACGGTAATGGTTACCTCGTCGTTATAAGACTCGTCAAATCTGGCGCCGAAAATAATATTCGCGCCGTCGCCGGCCAGATCCTGCACATAGCTGGCGGCGTCGTTCGCCTCCATCAGAGAAACCTCTCCGGTAATATTGATAATCACATGGCTGGCGCCCTCGATCGTCGTCTCTAACAGCGGGCTGGCCACCGCCTGTTTCACCGCGTCCAGCGCTTTCTCGTCGCCTTTGCCATGGCCGATTCCGATATGCGCCACGCCCTTGTCCGTCATAACCGTCTGGATATCCGCAAAGTCCAGATTGATCAGAGAAGGCACATTGATCAGATCCGTGATGCCCTGCACCGCCTGCTGCAATACCTCGTCCGCTTTTTTCAGCGCCTCCGGCATCGTCGTACGCCTGTCCACAATCTCCAAAAGCTTATCGTTGGGGATCACTATAAGGGTGTCCACATTATCCTTTAACTTATCGATTCCATTGAGAGCGTTGGTCATACGGGTCCTGGCCTCAAACCGGAAGGGCTTGGTCACCACGCCTACCGTCAGGATGCCCATGCTTTTCGCCAGCTTGGCCACCACCGGCGCAGCCCCGGTGCCGGTGCCGCCGCCCATACCCGCGGTGACGAACACCATATCCGCTCCTTTCATGGCAGCTTCCAGATCCTCAATGCTTTCCTCTGCCGCCTTTTCGCCCACCTCAGGCTTGGCGCCCGCGCCCAGTCCCTTCGTCAGCTTTTCTCCGATCTGTATCGCCGTGGGCGCTTTGCAGCGCTTCAGCACCTGGTAGTCCGTATTGACGCCGATAAACTCCACGCCCATGATATTCTCGTCCACCATCCGGTTTACCGCGTTATTCCCGGCTCCGCCCACGCCGATTACAATAATTTTCGCTGCGTTTTCTGATTCGTTTATCTTAATTTCGAGCACAAGAAGCCCTCCTTCTTTCCTTATTACAAATACGCTCTCCCTTATAAGTTCTCATTATACAATAATATGTGATTTTTGTAAATTAATCAACTGATATTTTCGTTTTTTTCTTTCCATTTCTTACAATTCGAACATTTTACGGAACACATGTTTTCTTACGGTTCCCGCTGTTAATACCTTACCACGGCACGGTTCAAAATTCAAGATCATTCGGAGATCACTGAAAAGATTCCGGTAGATTTTTGCGGGAAAATAAGATATGATAAAAGACAGAAAGGAGATTTTAACTATGAGCGAACAATATAAGCATGAAGAGGAATGTGGCTGCGGACATCATCATGGAGAAGAGGAAAGCTGCGGCTGCGAGCATCACCATGAGGACGGCGAGGGCTGCGGCTGCGGACATCACCATCATCACGAAGGGCAGCAGGAAACGGCTGCCGCTCCCTATACGGTTCAGGGACAGATGCTGGGCTCCTCTGCCGTGGCTACCAGCACGGTGACGGTTATGGCCAGGTATACCGAAATCGAAGCGCTGGCCAAAAAAGAGCTTCAGGGCCTGGCGGACTGGGTCATCGACAGGAACGGCGCCATTATCCAGATGAAATCAGCCCTGGTCGCCATCCACAGCACCATGATGGCCATGACTGAGGACGGCAAAAACATGGATACCATCATACCGGAAAAAGAGGAAATCCGGGTGCAGTTTGTTATGATGACAGACCACCTTTCGCTGGACGACTTAAAAGCGCAGTTAAAAGAACTGTGCGAGAGAATGTTGAGCGCCGCCCGATAATCAAAAACAGAGCTCTCGGCGGCATCCTTTCTCTGTGCTCACAGAGCTTACCCTGCCATACCGCTCCTGCGAACGGGAGCGGCCAGAGGGGCTGTCTGTTCTGTCTTTCTGATCAGACAGCCCTTTCTTATTCTGATTTATGCCTGATTCCCGGCGTCCGCTCCTGCCACGGCCAGAATCTCATCCAGCGTCAGAACCTCAAACCCTTCCTTCTTTCCTTTCAGCCGGATCGTTCCGCCCAGAGAAGTCGCCGCGATACGCCCTTCCAGCGCGTCGGCCACGGCCCGGGATATGTAAATCGTGCCGCCGGGAGCATTGGCCTCCAGCCGGGCGGCAGTATTTACCGTATCCCCGATCGCCGTATAATCCATGCGGCGGGGGGAACCAATATTGCCTACGACAGCCTCTCCCAGATGAATGCCGATTCCAAAGGAAACGGTTCTTCCGTGCCGCTCCGTCAGTTCTTCGGAAAGGGCCCGGGAACCTTCTACCATGTCCATGGCGGCCCGGGCCGCGTGCATCACGTAATCCTCCCCGGGAAGGGGCGCTCCCCAGAAGGCCATGGCCGCATCGCCCACAAATTTGTCCAGCGTCCCGCCGTTTTTCAGAATACAGTCGGAAATCAGCGTCAGATAACGATTCAGAATCTCCACCACCTGCTCCGGCTTCAGCAGCTCGGACATCGGCGTAAATCCCCGCACGTCCACAAACAACACCGCGATATTGGTCAGCTTTCCGCCCAGAGCCAGCGACTGGGTTCCTTCCTTCAAAATCTCCTCCACGATTTCCGGCGCCACATAGCGGCGGAAGGTATTGGTTACCCGCTGCCGTTCCAGCGCCGCCTGCACGTAATTGACGGCCAGACAGCCGACGTACAGAACCGTCAGACCGACCGGAACCCACAGCACATGGAAAATCCATCCGGCATGGTACATCCCTGTGCAAAGCAGCGCCCAGCCGACGCTTATTCCCAGCCAGATCATCGTGGACAGGCGCACACTGAGCTTCCGAAACGCCATAAATCCGACCCACAGAATCAAAAACAGAAAAACAAGCTGTATCCAATCCGCAGCCTCCTGCTTGTACGCCCCCCACAGCAGCACCTGAACGGCATTGGCCTGATATTCCACGCCGTACATCGGCCGGGCGTGATCGATGGCAGTCATATAGCTGTCCTGCAGCCCTGCGGCATAAGGCCCGATCAGTACAATCTTCCCGTCAAAATACGCAGGGGGAACCGCTCCTGACAGTACGTCCGACAGAGAAATCTCCTCGATATCCCCCGGCTGGCCGCAGAAAGGCAGATACCAGAAGCCCTGACCGCTGACCGGAGGCTCCGTCAACCCGCCGCCTGAATACTCCTGTGCAACTGCCAGCGCCAGGGAAGGTACGCGCCTGCCGTCAGGCAGGTCCAGATACAGAAGATGATGGCGCAGGATTCCGTCGCTGTCCATCATGGCATTGATATGACCCAGTCCGGCTGCCGCCCGCAGCGTCTCGTAGGGCTCGTCAAAAGCAGTGACGGAAAAAGTTTTCAGAGCATACTCTCCGTCCCGCTCCACCAGAGTACTGCCAAACTCCGCGGCACAGGCCATATACACATTTCCGTACCGCCCGGACGCCTCCGAGAGCAGCCTGTCCTCTTCCGGGTCAGATTCCCCTCCATACAGTACATCCACGCCGATCACCGCCGGACGACAGTCCTTTGCGGCATTCAGCGTATCCAGCGTCCGGGCGATCAGCCCTCTGCCCCACTGCTGATACGGGCCGTATTCCTCCAGCGCCTTCTGGTCCATTCCCACCAGCACAATCGTTCCGTCCGCAGCCGACCGCCGCTGATATAACCTGTCCGAAACCGTCAGATCAGGCCGCTTCAACACTCCCAGTCCCGCCAGAAGGGTCAGCGCCCCTGCCAGAACAGCTCCGGTAACGGCCGTTCTCAACCGCTTATTTTTTACAGGTCCTTTTTCCGAATTCATCACTTGTCCCCTCCGTGTCGTTATAGTACCGGTTTTAAATTTATGCCTGTCGGTATATTATACTATAAAAAAGGGATTTTTTCCAGTGAGGGTCGTAAGGCGGGCAGTGATTCCGGTTCATTTTCTCAAATTAATACTTGTACCGTTTTTTACAATATGTTACAATTAATAAATAAAAATTTTATATCGCAAAGGATAAAACATATGAACAAATACAACTCTTTTACTCCTGTCTCATTTGCCGAAGTATACAAATACATCGATAAAACAGAAAACAAAAGACTTCAGGCTGCAATGCGACATATCATTGGGATAGGCTGTTTGCTTTTTCCTGTATACATTATGAAAATATCAGGCATTCCGGAACCGGTCATTGCGGATATCGCAACAGGAGCGACACTTGCGGGAGCCGGCGTAGGAAAAATCATAGGCGACGCCGTAAGGGATCTGATAAAGGTTTTTCCCGGACACAGAGATTATAAAGCAAAATATATGCGGCTGCAAACCGCCTATTATCTGACTTTATACGCGGCTTTTTACGAGGCCGCCAAAGACCTCGTTAACATAGAAGGCTGCGATATATGGGAAAAATATCAAAGCTCCGTAAAACTCAGTCAAAAAGATATATTTTCTTCCGTAAACGGAGAATACAATGACGTACGATTATTCGTGTGCAGTATCGATGAATTAAAAATATATTATGAGCAATTGACAGATGAATTAAAAAAGCATACTTTCTCCCTTGGTTTTCTGAACAGCTCCGGAGACGATGCGGATGAACAGCGAAAATATTTATCCGATATATTTAATAAGCTTCCCGGTAAAGCCTTAGAAATATTCGGGATGCAGATATCTGATCTTTCAGAACAGTTTCCGTCTATGAAAAACTGGATTCTTCAGGATTCTCTGAACACGCTGAAAAGCCAGGCTTCAGATATATATAATACGCTGACGGAGCTTTCGCCGAAATCGAATGCTGAAAAAAAGGACTTGTATGCGAAGTACAAAAATGATTTTTATTCATTTTTTCATAATTCTCCATGCAGGGTGGACAATCTTTTTACAGAGGCAAATTATTCTATAGGCTCAATATCGTCTGACAAGACGCGAGACAGCGTTCATTCATTGGAAGATATCATGGATATCGCGAGCCAACAGGGATGTCTGCTTGTTACAGGGCCTTATGGCAGTGGTAAAACGATTCTTTTAAAAGCCTTACATATGCGATATCGGGCATTCTGTTCTAAAGTATATGCTTATGAGGCCCATGACTTAACAGATTATATCAATACAAACAGCGCTGACAAATTATGTGATTTTTTTGGAAGCTTATGTGCGGCGAATGAAACAACTACCATTTTGATAGACAGCATCGACGATTTAAATATACCGTCCTCTGAAAGTTCCGAGAAGAGTATTTTATATTTTTTCATTGACAATCTGTTTGAATGTATCAGACGATATGACAATATTGTCTTTATCGTTACTTCAAGATTATACGCGTCTGTAGATATCAGTCAAAAGGAGTCCGTCGCAGAGATTTTCTATTCTCTGTCCCTTCCTGAGATGAACGAGATGAAAATTGTCTATTCCGGTACGTTCAACGCCGATACCGTATCAAAATGGATAGATCATTATCCGTTTCAAAGCAGTCAATATACTGTTAACAAAACAATTATAAAAGATAACAACAAAAAAATTGCCGCGCCATTGTCGAATCCCTTATTTCTTTATGTTTTCATCAGAAAATATGAGGAAACACTGGAAATAAAATTAAATGAAGGATATTATTATTACTACGAACATTTTATCGATCAGACAATTAAGGGAAAATACCGGAGTGAAGCAAGGCTCGGGGCGCCTGTTATTCAGGAGCATACCCAGACATATCGCGATCTGCTTCAAAAAATCGCTTTTAATATTCTGAAAAAACACAGCGACCAGATAAGTTCTGTCATTGTAGAAAAACAGCTATACACAACAGAGCCTTTGCTGGCCGAAGAATTACGGGATTATAAATTCAGTATGTCATTAAGCGATTGCTCGGAGGATATGCGCGCATGTTTCAATAAATTGCAGGCAGAATCAATCGATCAGGCAAATTTTCTGAATTGTTATTTTCTGAAAATGATTAGCGGACAAATTTTTTTCACAGATGTAAATATCCTGTTTGTTCTTGCCTCGGAAAGGATATTCGCGCAGCTGTGCCGGATCATAAAAGACAGCCAGACGTTTCACATCTCCGATTTAGACAAACTGGACGTAATAGATTTTTATCCGCAGGTTTTAGACTATGTTCTTTATAAGATTCAAAACAGTAAAAACATAGAAGCGTTTGAGAAATATGCCTGTTCTTTCGTATTAAATGATGAAATACGCCGCAGAATAATCA
>CAJTTU010000039.1 GCA_910579325.1 uncultured Lachnospiraceae bacterium
AATCATCGGTTCATTTCCACTTACCCATTTATTATGAGCGAAAGCATTAATCACCGCCTCACGAAAAGCATCATTTTCAAACAGCGGAACTTCTTTTCTCTCGACGACACGTCCCTCTTCATCTGCCTGAATGATATTCAGCACATCACCATAACGCAATACTTCATCCAATGAATACAAGAGGCACTGATTGCCAAATTCGCGCACAGAATACATATTATCTGCTTTTGTTGTACCTGAGAAAATTGCTACCCGAATTGGTATATGTGAATTATCAGATAATAACTGTGCCAAAATATTATATTTCCCTTCCTCTGTATACAAAGACAAATTCTTTTTAAAGGTATCTGGATTCAGTTTTAATCCTTTCGCTCCATAATAAATGAGCAGCTTTTCTTTTCCCATGTTGATTTACCTGCCTTTATGAGTTTATCACCCACCCATTATAACACAGGTGGGTGATAAAGCGGGTGATAAACTTATTATTTCTCATTCTTTATTATTTACGTATTGGCATCCATTGCAATAAATTCAATACATCACTCCTGATTATTTTTCCGCACCCTTAAATCTATAATAATCCTCCATCTCTAAACTCAGCTTTATATCAGTATCTGGCTTTCAGTTGTTCTTCTGCAACAACGTCACACATTCCACATTCCCCGTCCCCGGAAACATATCCACCATCCTCCACTTCTCCACCCGGTACCCCGCCGCCATCAGCACGTCCAGATCTCTCGCCAATGACGTCGGCTTACAGGAAATATAAATCATCCGTTCCACGCCGTACTCCACGATCTTCTTAAGCGCCTTCGGATGAACCCCTTCCCTGGGCGGGTCCAGCACGATAAAATCCGGTCTCTGCGGTATTTCATCCAGCGCCTTCAGCACATCCGCCGCGATAAACGTACAGTTCGTAAGCCCGTTCAGCGCGGCATTCTCCCTGGCGGCCTGAACCGCTTCCTCCACAATCTCCACGCCGATCACCTGGCCGGCTGCCGGAGCGATCAGCTGGGCGATGGTTCCCGTGCCGCTGTACAGATCAAAAATTACAGGGGCGGAAGCCATCCCCACATACTCTCTGACCGCACTGTAAAGCACCTCCGCGCCCGGTGAATTCGTCTGAAAAAAAGAAAAGGGCGTAATCTTAAACCTTAACCCCAGCAGCTCCTCATAAAAATAATCCTGTCCGTACAAAATATCCGTTCGATCGCTTTGAACCACATCCGCCAGACTGTCGTTCACAATATGAAGCACGCCGGCAATCGTTCCCTGACAGCCCGCCGCAAGAATCGCTTTTACAAAGTCCGACAGCATCTGTTCCTCCGGTCTCTGTCCATCCCCTTCATACTGACTGCTCGTCACCAGACAAACCAGAATCTGCCCGGTCTTCGCCGCCTTCCGCACCAGCAAATGCCGCAGATACCCGGTGTGCTGCATTTTCCGGTAAAAGGGCAGCCCTTCACGGGCAAAAAAATCCAGCGTCGTCCCCAAAATCCTTCTGAAATCCTCATGAACGATCCTGCAGTCCGTCACCGTAACAATATCATAAAAACTGCCCCTTCTGTGCATCCCCAGAGCAAGGGGACCGTCCTTCATTATGTCCCCAAAGGAAAACTCCATCTTATTCCGATACCCGCAGGACTGCGGGCTGGGCGCAATGCCTCCAAAGACAGGAGGCTTCTCAAAAAAAGACGCCTCCCCGTATTTCTCCATCACAGGCCGGAGCAAGCCGCGTACCTGTCTCTCCTTTATACGCAGCTGTTCCTCATATGGCAGCGTCTGATACAGACATCCGCCGCAGATTCCGGCATGAAGACAGGCTTCCGCTCTGTTTTCCAGCGCCGACGGTTCCAAAACCTCCAGCAGCGCAGCTTCCGCTTTCCCTTTTTTCATTTTACCGACGCGAAACCGCACCTTCTGCCCGGGCAGGGCATATTTTACCGTCACTTTTCGATCTTCCACATATAACCAGCCTTTATCCGGGAAATCCATTCCCTCTATCACACCCTCGTAAATATCCCGTTTTTTCATAATATACAAACTCCTGTAATCCGACAAAATACGCCACCGGCACATATTCCGGATAATTTATAATATACAAGAAAGGCGCCCTTTCCCAGGCGCCCTCCGTCATAATCCGCATGTCTAAAAAAAGATTCTGTTACCGCCGCGGCTTTTTTAATCCTCGTCCGCTTCCGTCTCGTCGTCATCCTCGAAAATGTCGTCGTCATCTTCAAACAGATCGTCGTCGAAATCGTCGTCATCAAAATCATCGTCAAAATCGTCGTCCGGCGTGAGGAAACGATAAACGGCATACGCGATACCCGCCACCGCGATCACAGCTCCGATAATCGCCAGAATCCACAGAATCGTCTTTTTGGTTTTTTCTTCTTCCTCATACTTTTTAACAATTTCATTTAATTTGCTTGTGGCAAGCCACTCATTGATCTGATTCATCATAAACTGCCATCCTTTCGCATGTTCTGTATCGGCGGCATAAGCAAAACCCAGGCCACGCCGTCCCGAAGCACAACGCTTTCAATGCGCTGCTTTTTGTTATTATAACATTCTTTTCTATATTTTACTACTGAAAAAAATTATTTTTGAATTTTTTTCGCAAACATTGTCCGCTTTTAAATTTTCTCCAATTTGGCAAAGGAAGCGAACATCTTCTTCTGTCCCACCCGGTCAAAATTTACCGTCACCTCATAATCCTTTTTCCCGTCCACAACGGCAGTTACGGTGCCGTCGCCGTATTTCATATGGCGCACCCGGTCGCCGGCCTGATAATCCAGGCTGTCAGCTTTCGTGACAGTAAACTGCTTTCCGATATTCCGGGTATAGGCATCCTCCCCGAACACGGCTTTGGGGGCAGAATAAGGACTCCGCTTTCCGCCGTTTGCCGGCTGCTGCTGCACCGTGTCGCCCCTTTCCTGCCGGGAAGACCAGACAGACGCCTGATAATGTTCCAGAAGCTCCAATGGAATTTCATCCAGAAAACGGGACGGCTTACACCAGCGTGATTCGCCGTTGACCATCCGGCGTCTGGACCAGGTGAGAACCAGCGCCCTCTTTGCCCGGGTCACGCCCACATAAGCCAGCCTGCGTTCCTCTTCCAACAGAGAATCATCCTCCGCATTGACCGATTTGCCGCTGGGAAACAGCCCGTCCTCCATGCCGGTGATATACACACGGGAGAACTCCAGCCCTTTCGCGCTGTGAAGCGTCATCAGAAGCACTCTGTCCTCATCTTCGTTCGTACGGTCAATATCAGCCACCAGCGCCACTTCCTCCAGAAACCGGGTCAGCAATCCCTCTCTGTCCTTCGCATGAATAACAAAATCCGACGCCTTATTAATCAGCTCCTGTATGTTTTCCATTCTGGCCTGAACGGACACCGCATCGTCATTTTTCAATTCGTCCTCATAACCGGTATCCCGGATCACCGCCTCTATCAGCTCCGGAAGCGTAAGAACCGCCGCCTGCTCCCGCAGCTTTTCGATCACCTCCACAAATCCTTTGATCTTGCCATGAACCTTCCCCAGCGTATCGGCAAGATAGCTCTCCTTTAAAGCTTCATAAAACCGAAGGTGATTGGCTCCGGCAAAATTCATAATCTTCCCGATGGAAGTGGCGCCGATTCCCCTCCGCGGCACATTGATAATCCGCTGTACCGCCAGGTCGTCCATCCCGCTGTCTATGGTTTTCAGATACGCCAGAATATCTTTGATTTCTTTCCTCTGATAGAAATTCACGCCGCCCACAACCTGGTAGGGAATATTTTTATGTACAAAACGCTCCTCTAAAAGACGGGACTGAGCGTTTGTGCGGTAGAGAACGGCAACATCCCGGTACGGAATATCCAGCGAAGCCACCTCCGCGGCAACTGCCTCCGCCTCGTCCGCCCCTGTCTCAAAGGCACAGATCCGCAGCTTCTCTCCCTCTTCATTTTCCGTCCAGAGCCGCTTTTCTTTTCTGCCCTCATTGTTTTGAATAATCTGGTTCGCCGCCTCCAGAATGGTTTTTGTAGAACGATAATTCTGCTCCAGCCGGATTACCTGGGCTCCGGGATATTCGGTTTCAAACTCCAGGATGTTCCTGATATCCGCTCCCCGGAACCGATAAATCGACTGGTCGTCGTCGCCCACGACGCACAGATTTTTGTACTTCCCTGCCAGAAGCTCGATCAGTTTAAACTGAACGTGATTGGTATCCTGGTACTCGTCAACCATAATGTACCGGAACCGGTTCTGGTAATACTCCCGCACGTCCTGATCATCTTTCAGAAGCTCTACCGTTCTTACCAGCAGATCGTCAAAATCCAGCGCATTATTCTTCTTCAGTTCTTCCTGGTAAGCAGCGTAAATTTCCGCCATCTGGCTTTCCCGGAAATTTCCGGCGGACCGGGCTGAAAATTCCCCGGGAGAAACCATCTCATTTTTCAGCGACGATACTCGGGCCAGCACTGCTTTCTCCCTGTAAACCTTGGGGTCCATATCAAGCTGCTTTAAAATCTGGCGCATCAGCGTCTTCTGGTCGTCTCCGTCGTAGATCGTGAAATTCGTCGTATAACCCAGTCCCTCGATATGTCTGCGCAGAATACGAACGCAGGCGGAATGAAAGGTGGAAACCCATACGTTCTCAGCGCCGAAGCTGACCAGACGATCCACCCGGTCCCGCATTTCCCCCGCCGCCTTATTCGTAAACGTAATCGCCAGAATGTTCCACGGATTCACCCCTTTTTCCTCGATCAGATATGCTATCCGGTGGGTCAGCGCCCTGGTCTTTCCCGAGCCGGCGCCGGCCAGTATCAAAAGCGGTCCTTCTGTGGTTTCCACAGCCTTGCGCTGCATAGGATTTAACTGCTCAAACATATTTTCCAATTTCATTTTCTACCGTCCTGTTCCCTGCTGTCGGTGTTTAGTTTAATTTCTGGCCGCATTTGGTACAAAAGTTTGCGCCGGCTGCCGCCGGTGAACCGCAATTTGGACAGAAGCCGCCGGCTGTCTGCGCCTGATTGTCCTGGTTCATACCGTTTGTCTGATTCGTACCGCCCGCCATGTTCATGTTGTTCATCTGGTTCATATTGTTCATCATCTGCTGGCCCATCATCATGCCCATCTGCATGCCCACCATATCCTGGGCAATCCCTGAGCCGCTGTGTCCCTTTGCCACGGCATCCGTCATGGCCACATTCTGATAAACGCCCATATTGCTGCCAATCATACTCTGGGCCGCCACCTTCTTCACCATCTCCTGAATTTCCTCCGGATAGGTGACACTCTGAATCGCAAATCCTGTTACGCCAATACCAATCTCCATCAGTTCTTCATCCAGGTCTTTACAGATTCCCTTGGAGATATCGTAAGCATTGGCCTGAAGATTAAACATATCTTTGCCTTCTTTCGCGATCCACTTCATCAGCAGCTGATCCAGACGGCCGATCACCCGCTCCCGCACCTCATCCACGGTAAACTGCTGTTTCACTCCGGCCACTTTCTCAATCAGCTTTAAGTAATCCGCAGCCTTAAACTGGAAGTTTCCGAAAGCACGCACCGGCATACCGCCTGGCAGACCGGGCGCCGGAAGGTTAATGGCATTCTTGGTACCCCACTTCACGTTAAATTCCTTAGTATTGACAAACAGCACTTCTGCCCGCAGGCCGCTGTTAAAGCCGAACTTAAAGCCCGCCAACGTAGAGAGAAACGGAATAATATCCGACTCGATATCATAGTTCCCTTCGTTCTCAAAAATCCCTTCCACCACGCCATTATACATAAAAATAGCATCCTGGCCCTGGCGGATGATCAGGCGGCTGCCCTTTTTGATCTCTTTATTCGCGAATTTCCAAAAAATCACGTCGTCTCTGTATTCTTCCCATTCCACCACGCTGGACAACTGTCCGCTGAAAAGTCCCATAGCTGATTCCCCTTTCTTGAAATTATGCAGTTCGGCAGCTCCCCTCCGGGGCACTGCTGCAAACACGTAAGATCCGCTAAAATGCGTCGCTGTGCAAGGCACGTCTTTCCGCTCTCATTATAACAATGATTGGCAGCTCTGTCACGCAGAATTTGCACGCAACTGCCGTCCCAATCATTTTTTTGTTTCCAAAATACTGGTTTTATGTTAAAATAAATCTTAATGAACACGAAAGTGCCCGGAGGCAGCCATGAAAGAAGATCCGAATACCGCCCTCCCCACCGATGAGGAGATCTACTATCTCGCAGAGCTTTTTAAAGTTTTCGCGGACAGCACCAGAATCAAGATTTTATATGCCATATCCGAAAAAGAACTGTGCGTGATGGATATCTGCCAGGAACTGAACATGAGCCAGAGTTCCATCTCCCACCAGCTTCGGGTATTAAAGCAGAGCCGTCTGGTGAAGTTCCGCAGGGACGGACGGACGATCTACTACAGCCTGGCCGACCACCATGTCAAAACCATGCTGAGCCAGGGCATGGAGCATGTTACAGAATAAAGCGCGGTAAAACATGCTTCCGACGCCTGTTTTCCTGATATTTTTTTTAAATTTCGCTTTGCCGGGACAGACTCCGTTCATTTGCGCGAAGCGATTGAACCAAGGAGGTGCGCATTTATGAATCCCATATCATTCCTGAGCCATCAAATTTTCCAAAATCCGGTCCGAGCTTTCACCGATACGCAGGCTGCCGTTTTATCACCGCCAGAAACCGGACTGACAGATTCCAAAACGGAACAGACGGCAGTCGGCCGGAAAGTCGCCAGACAGCCGGATTTTGATACCTACGAATGCCAGACCTGTAAAAGCAGAAAATACAAAGACGGTTCCGATGATCCCAGCGTCTCTTTTAAGACAGCCACTCACCTTGATCCGGAAGCGGCCCCTTACGCGATTCGTTCCCACGAAGGAGAGCATGTGGCGCATAACCGGGCCAGGGCCCAAAGGGAAAATCGAGAGATCGTTTCCCAGACCGTCACCTACCACACGGATATCTGCCCGGAGTGCGGCAAAGTCTATATGTCCGGCGGCACCACAAGAACCGTATCAAAAGGGGGCGGAGAGAAAAATCCTTATGAAGGACGAAACGATCAAAAGGGCGTCTATCTGGATCTGATCGCGTAAACAGTATACTTATATGACAAATCCCGTTTATCCCAGGCCGGAACAGCCACGTTTTGTTCCGGCCTTTTTGAGATTTCTGCCAATTCTTACAATTTATTTTTTTCGCTTTCACCCCTTGTCATCTGGTATTAAAAACTATATAATAAAGAGCAGAGGTGAATATATGGATCATAATATATTTCAAATCAATCAGATTTTAGAAAAATTATCCAAGATTGACTACATCAAACCGGGGGAAATTCCTAACATCGAGCTGTACATGGATCAGGTAACCACTTTCATGGACTCCCATCTGGCCCATTCCAAACGCTATGCGGACGACAAGATTCTGACCAAGACAATGATTAACAATTATGCCAAAAACAAACTGCTGCCGCCGCCCGCCAAGAAAAAATATACGAAGGACCACATGTTCCTTCTGATTTTTATTTATTACTTCAAGAGTATCCTGAGCATCAATGATATTCAGTCCCTGCTGACGCCTGTCTGCGACAGATATTTCGGCAGTAAGGACGGCGTCAGCTTGGAAGATGTCTATGAGGAAGTATTCTCGATGGAAAAAGAACAGCTGGACGCGCTGGTTCAGGACGTGAAACAGAAGTTTGAGACGGCCGGCGGCACTTTTGACGCGCTCCCCGAAGAAGAACAGGACCCGATGCGGATGTTTTCCTTTATCTGCACGCTGGCTTTCGACGTTTATGTGAAAAAACAGATAATCGAATCGCTGATCGATGAGATGGCGGCTGAAAAAAACATACAGGAAAAATAGGAAGGACAATGCCTTTCTTATTTTTCCTTTTCTTCTTTCCCGGCGTTCAGCCTTGCAAAAATCATGTCATAACCGTCGCTTCCGTAATTCAGGGAACGATTGACACGACTGATCGTAGCGGTGGACGCGCCGGTCTTTTCGGCAATTTCCAGATAGGTCTTCTTCTCCCTGAGCATCTTTGCCACCTCATATCGCTGGGAGAAAGACAAGAGCTCATTGACCGTGCACACATCCTCAAAAAAGCTGTAGCACTCTTCTATCGATTCCAGAGCCAGAATTGCCTGAAATAAATGATCTACCGCTTCTGTTCTAATCTTTTTATTCATGGCATTGACACCCCTTCACAACATCCGGATAATATGCTATCATTTTAACACCTTAACACTGTAAAGTCCATAGGAAACCTGAAATTTCACAAAACCGTAAGCGGAATAAAACAAATAAAGGCCGCAAAGGAGTTTATTATGAATCAAACCGAACGCACCCCGAAATATACCAACCATTTAATCGGAGAAAAGTCCCCTTATCTCCTCTCCCACGCTCACAATCCGGTGGACTGGTATCCCTGGGGGACAGAAGCCTTTGAAAAAGCCAGACGGGAAAATAAGCCTGTTTTTTTAAGCATCGGTTACTCTACCTGCCACTGGTGTCATGTGATGGAGCGGGAATCTTTTGAAAATGAAGAAGTGGCCGGACTGTTAAACCGCTATTTCATCAGCGTCAAAGTGGACCGGGAGGAACGGCCTGACATCGATTCTGTCTATATGGCCGTGTGCCAGGCTGTCAACCAGTCCGGCGGCTGGCCTCTGACCACAATTATGACGCCGGAACAGCAGCCCTTTTTCACGGCCACCTACCTGCCCCGGGTAAGCAGGGGACAGATGACCGGACTGATCCAGGTACTGGGACAGATCGCTCATCTGTGGGCGACAGAGGAACAGAAACTGCGGCAGACAGGCGCGGCCATCTGCGACTTTCTGGCTCAGAACAGCCGCAAAAGCCGCAAGGAACAAGAAGGAAAGAGGAACAGTTCTGACGGCGCCGCCGCTGTCCTCCCGGCCGGCGGCGGCACAATGACCGTTTCCCATGCCGGTCCATGGCCGGACCAAGCACTGCTTCACCGGGCGGCGGCAATCTTCCGGCAGACCTTTGACAAAGAATACGGCGGTTTCGGACAGGCGCCCAAATTCCCTGCGCCCCACAATCTGATATTTTTGCTGCGTTACGGAAAACAGGAGCAAAATAAAACCATCGAATATATCGCCGCCCAGACCCTGTTTACAATGATGCGGGGCGGGATTTTTGATCAGATCGGCGGCGGTTTCTCCCGTTATTCTACCGACCGCCGGTGGCTGGCTCCCCATTTTGAAAAAATGCTCTATGACAACGCGTTGCTGGCTATGGCTTATCTGGAATGCTGGGAGCAGACCGGGACAGAGTGGTGCCTCTGGACGGCCAGACGGATTTTCACCTATGTATTCCGGGAATTAACCGGGGAAGAAGGGGGATTTCTCTGCGGGCAGGACGCGGACAGCCAGGGGGTGGAAGGAAAATACTATACCTTTTCTCCGGAAGAAATCAGGCAGATTTTAGGCGATGAACGAAGCCAGGCATTCTGCCGCAGATATGACATCACGGAAAAAGGCAATTTTGAGGGAAAAAGCATTCCCAATCTGATCCGGGAAGACAGACCGTGGATTCCTGACCAGGAGACGGCAGAGGATTGCGAAACCATCTTCCGGTACCGGAAGAATCGATACCCGCTGCACAAGGACGACAAAGTGCTGACCTCCTGGAGCAGCCTGATGGCCGCCGCCTGCGCCAAAGGTGCCCGGGCCGCGTTCCGGCTGAAAGTACAAACCGGCTGCAATGAGCAGAGTCTGACAGAACAGAACCTTCACAAAACGCAGACCCTTTTGCCGAATCAAAACAGTCATGACAGTCATCGTGACGATGCCTCTGACGTGCTTGGACAATGTCTTTCCAAAGCAGAAAACTGCCTGTCTTTTATCCGCCGCCGCCTCACCGGCCCGGACGGACGTCTGATGGCACGTTACAGAGACGGGGAAGCAGCCCACAGCGGCCACCTGGACGACTATGCTTTTTATGCCCTGGCGCTGCTTTCCATGTACCGGACCGCTTTTGACATCTCCTGTCTGGAGGAAGCAGTCCGCGTCGCGGCCCTGATGGTTAAATTTTTTTCCGACCAGGAGCAGGGCGGTTTTTACCTGTATGCCTCTGACAGTGAAACACTGATCAGCCGGCCCATGGACACCTGGGACGGTTCCATGCCCTCCGGCAATTCCGCCGCCGCCCATGTATTGTGTCAGCTGGCCGGACTGACCGCTTTACCGGAATGGCTGGAGCAAAGAGACCGCCAGCTTGCTTTTCTGACGGAGGAGGTAAAGGACTATCCTTCCGGCTACAGCTTTTCCCTGCTGGCTATGATGGAAGTCCTCTACCCCTCCAGAGAGCTGATCTGCGTTCTGCCCGGTCCCTGTGAAGATTCACTGAAAACAAAATTGGCCGCTGCGCCGGATTACGGTCTTCACATTCTGGTCAAAACGCCGGACAACGCGGAAAAACTGGCCCGGCTCGCTCCGTTTACCGCCGAATACCCCATCGGCGAAAAGCCTCTGTACTATCTTTGTGAAAACGGAAGCTGCCGCCGGCCGACCGAAGATTTTGAAACAATAATGGGACTGTTATAAAATCGGACGGCCTGCGGGACGCCATCCGGCATGCCCTGAAGTTATACGTACGACCTGTGTCCGACTGTCATTGCACAAAATCCGGCATATGCTTTACGAGCATGCCAGCGTTTTCACCCGTTCCATGGTTTTCTTTACCGTCGGAACGGAGAGAACGATTACCGTAGCCAATGCTTCCAGCCCTATATAAGAATAATTATACACAATCGGATATACCTCCGTGAAAGCTCTGGGGAAATTGTCGGGCATATAGGCCATCCAGAACAGATAGCCGCCGATGGTATGGCACAGCCCTCTGGCAAAAGCGCCCGCCAGATAACCGATCACCAGACCGTTTTTCCGGTTTCTGAAAAAACCGGACAGCCCCAACGCCGTAAAGGCGAAAAAATAATCCAGGCAGACCTGCAGAGGCGTCAATATGTAAGGCTCCTGTAAAAATTGCAGAATACTATAGGCGAACCCGGTCAGCAGACCTGCTTTCGGCCCATACCAGTAACCAATCAGGCTGACAATCAGCATGCTGAACAGCGTTACCGAACCGCCATAAGGCAGATTAACCACCCGTATGTAGGATGTGACAAATGCCAGCGCCATAGCCATAGCCGAGAATGTCAGCATTTTAACGGAAAATGCTTTTTCCACTCTCTTTTTTCTGCCCAGAACCAGCGCCGCCAGGAGCAGCGCTGCCGCCGCCAGCGCCACCATCAGCGCTGTTCCGGCAGTGGTGAGATAATAGTATCCATCCTCAAAGTAGAAAAAAACAGACATAAAAAAACCTCCTTCAAATAATTTTGCAGGAGGGGTTTGAGAAAACAGCGGTCAAACGTCATAGATATCCATGACACCTTTTCATTCAGACCACGTCGCTTCGCTTCCTTACGCCGGTATTATCCGGTTCAAGTAGTGAGGGTAAATTTCTCAGCCTTTCAGCACCCCTAGCTGCTAACAGAATCAGTATAGCAGACGCGGCGCCGAAACGCAAGAAAAAATTGGAACAGTATTTACCAGTAACCAAAACCATACTAAAGCCAGGAGGAACCTGCAAATGAACGATATCCGTAACCGACTGCTTGCGCTTTCCGAGGAAGCTTACCGGGATTTTAACAAAAAACTGTGTCCGGACGCAGGCCGGGAACTGCTGGGAATCCGCATCCCCAGACTCAGAAAGCTTGCCGGCGAAATTTTAAAAGAAGACTGGGAAGTCTTCCTGGAAGACGGCGCCGAACGGTATCATGAAGAAATCATTCTAAAAGGCTTGGTCATCGGCGGCGCAAAGCTTTCCATAGAAGAAAAGCTGCCTCTGATCAGGGAGTTTGTCCCGAAAATCGACAGCTGGTCCATCAGCGACACCTTCTGCCCTTCCCTGAAAATCAAGCCGAAAGACCTGGCTCTGGTCTGGGAATTTATCCTGCCCTACGCCGGATCTGACCGGGAATTTGACGTGCGCTTCGCGGTCATCATGATGCTGGACTACTACATAACGGGAGAATACGCCCAAAAGGTGCTGACGCGGCTGGATGCCATCCGCCACGACGGCTACTACGCCAAAATGGCCGTCGCCTGGACCCTGGCCGAGCTGGGCGTGAAATACAACGACATGACCATGGAATACCTGCGGGGCGAAAACCATCTGGACAGATTCACTTACAACAAAGCCCTGCAGAAAATGCGGGAATCCTATCGTATCGGCCAGGAACTGAAAGAGGAACTGAAGCGAATGAAACGGACATAATAAATAACGCTGAAAGACGCGGCCTGTCTCCCTTATTCCTGCTCCAGTTTCATCTGCGTCAGATCGATCATAACGCAGGTCCCTGCCCCCGGCTCTGACTCGATGCGGATTCCATGGCCCAGAAGCTCCAGCGTCTGCCTGCACAGAGACAGACCGATTCCGGTGGAATGATGATTTTCCCGGCCGTTATAGCCGGTATAGCCCCAGTCAAAAATCCGGGGCAGGTCCTCTTTCCTGATCCCGATTCCCGTGTCCCGGATTAACAGCGCAACCCCCTCCGTCCCGGACCCGTCCCCTGGCTCCAGTCCCAGGAAAATGCTGCCCTTTTTCGTATATTTCACCGCATTGGCCACCAGCTGTTCGATGACAAACGCCAGCCATTTCTCATCGGTCACCACCGTGTGGTCCAGATTGCCCAGTTCCAATGCGATATCTTTATGCCGGAACAGCACCGCCGTTTTTTTCAACGCCTGTTTTACGATTCCTTCCAGCCTGTATTCTCTCAATACCAGATCGTCTGACTTTCCCTCCAGCCGCTGGTACTGCAATACCATCTCCACATACTGCTGAATTCTGTACAGCTCCCGGTTCAGCTCGCTGCGGTCCGGCTCCTCCTCCTCAAGTAAAAGACGAATCCCGGCGATCGGCGTTTTAATCTGATGGGACCAGCGGGTATAATACTGTCTGGCCTCCCAGACAGAAGCGGCATAAAGCTCCGCCTCCGCTTTCCGCTTTTCAAACAGCCTGTCCAGAATCTGCCTGTATGCTCTCTCGGCAGCCCCCTCCGGTTCAGGCATACAGGCAGGGGAATATTCCTCCTGATTTCTTACGCCGGACAGCGCCCGCAGTTTTTCCCGATACCTTACATAATCCACAACCATTACCGCCAGAAGAATCACGCCGTCCAACGCCAGAACATAACAGGCCGGTCCCCAGGGCAGTCCGTAAAGACCGTAAACCAAAACCACCAGAAGCATCAATACGCCGGACAGAACTATTACACGCTTCCGGTCAGCCAGATAAGATTTACCGTTTCCTTCCCGCTTCCGTTTTTCGGAAGCATCGCCGGTTTCCACAGATTTCTCCACCCTCTACTGTTCCTCCTCTACCAGATACCCCAGTCCTTTCCTGGTCCTGATAAAACCGGAGAGACCGATTTCCGCCAGTTTTCGCCTCAGCCGGTTAATATTCACCGTCAACGTATTGTCGTCGATAAAACTTTCCGTCTCCCACAGCTTTTCGATCAGCGCGTCCCTGGAAGCCGGACTGCCCGGATGCTCCATCAGTGCCTGCAGAATCTTAAACTCATTTTTAGACAGCTCTATCCGTTTACCGCCGAAGGAAAGGACCGCTTCCGTCAGGTTCAGCACCGCGCCGCCTGCCCGCAGCACATTTTTATCGCCGCCGAATGCATACGCCCTTCGAAGCACTGCCTGTATCTTCGCGGTAATCACTTCCATACTGAACGGCTTGGAAATAAAATCGTCCGCCCCCATATGAAGAGCCATAACCTGATTCATATCCTCCCCCGCCGAAGAGATAAAGATAATCGGCGTCTGGCTGACTCTGCGGATCTCCTCGCACCAGTGATATCCGTCAAAATAAGGCAGGGATACATCCATCAGCACCAGATCCGGCTTCTCCCTCAGAAATTCTCTGTCAACCTGTGAAAAGTCTTTGGGAACACAGACGGCGTATCCCCACCGTCCCAGCTGACGGCCAAGCACCCCCGTGATCGTCTGGTCGTCCTCAACAATCATGATTTTATATCCCAGGGCCACCTTTTTATCAGCCTCGCTTTCTATACGTATCCTTATCAGCTTCCTGCTTTTGCGGCCGGATATCCGCCTTCAGCGCCCCGTCCGCCATATCCAGATAACAGCTTCCCCCGTTTTTCAACGTTCCAAACAACAATGCGTCCGCCATCAGCGGCTTCACCTGCTGATCGATCACCCTCTGAATTTCTCTGGCTCCGTACTCGCGGCTGATACCCTCTGCCTTCACGAAAGCCGCCGCCTTATCCGTATACCGGAATTCCACCTGACGGGCTTCCAGCTTCGCGGCCAGCTCATCCAGTTTTTTCCTTGCGATCTGATCCGCCATCTCCTCGTCCATGCCATGAAAGACGACAATCTTGTTTAACCGGTTGCGAAACTCCGGCTGAAAGATCCGTTTTACCTCGTCCATCATTCCGTCAGTCTCCATACCGTTTCTGCCAAATCCGATCTGTTCTTTCAGCAATCGGTCCGCGCCCGCATTGGAAGTCATAATCAGGATCACATTGCGAAAATCCGCTTTTCTGCCCTGGTTATCTGTCAGCGTCGCGTAATCCATCACCTGAAGCAGCAGATTATAAATATCTCCATGGGCTTTCTCGATCTCATCCAGCAGCAGCACACAATAAGGATTCTTCCGGATTGCCTCTGTCAGCAATCCGCCCTCCTCATACCCCACATAGCCTGCCGGTGCGCCGATCAGTTTCGCTGCCGCATGCTTCTCCCCATACTCGCTCATATCAAATCTGATCAGCGTCACCCCCAGCTCCTTTGCCAGCGTCCGGGCCACTTCCGTCTTTCCCACGCCGGTAGGTCCGACAAACAACAGACTGGCCTCCGGCTTCCCCTCGTCCAACAGGCCTGCTCTGGAAAATTTTACGGCGTTTACCGCCTGAGACACCGCCTCCTGCTGCCCGAAAATCCGGGCGTTCATCCGTTCCTCTAACGTGGCCAGCTTTTCCGTCTCATCCCGTGCGGATTCCTCCTTCGGCACATGACAGATGGAGGTCAGAATCCGGTCCACCAATGCCCGGTCCACGGTCTGCGTCTGCCGCTCAAGAGGATGGAGCTGCCGGTAAGCCCCCGCCTCGTCCATCAGGTCAATGGCTTTGTCAGGGAGAAACCGCTCACTGATATAGCGAATGCTGGCCTGAACCGCATAGGGGAGCACCCCCTCCTCATAAACGACGCCATGGTATTGCTCATAGCTCTCTTTTAAACCCTCCAGAATCCGAACCGTATCCGCTTCCCCCGGCTCCTCAATCACCACATTCTGAAACCGCCGTACCAGGCCGCGGCTCTTTTCAAAATGCTTTTTATACTCCGTATACGTGGTCGCGCCGATGAACCGGATGTGCCCCTGGGCCAGATAAGGCTTCAACAGGTTGGATGCGTCCAGGCTGCCGCCATTAACCGCCCCTGCGCCCACGATATTATGAATCTCATCGATATAGACGATGGGCTTTTCTTCTTTCGCGATACCATCCATAATCTCCCGGAACCGTTTTTCAAAATCACCCCGGTACTGCGTCCCGGCCAGCATGCCGGACAGATCAAGGGAAAAAATACGTCCGCCTTTTAATGCCTCCGGAACATCTCCCTCTTTCAGCCGTCTGGCCAGCCCATAGGTGATAGCGGTTTTCCCCACGCCCGGCTCTCCGATATGAAGGGGATTGTTCTTTTCCTTCCGGCACAGAATCTGTATCGTACGTTCCAGTTCCTCCTCCCTTCCGATCAGCGGATTCATCGTCTCCGTCATATCATTGAGGCAGAGCGCGTACCTTTGCCACTTCGCCTGCTTTTTCCCGGTCTTCTCTTTATGAGGACAGTCCGTCTCCCGAGAACTATCTTCCATTATCACTGTTCTGCCCTCTCCGGCCATAATATGCTCCGAATCATCTGCCATATCGTCCTCCGATTCATTCGACATGCCATCCTCTTCTCCGTAAAGCGCCGCCATCTGAGCGATCAAATCCACGCATTCCACACCCTGGGCCCTCATATAATAAACGCCGAAACTTTCCGGCTGCCGGAATAACGCATAAACCAGATGGATCACATCCGTCTCCTGCCGGCCGCCGGTCCTCGCCTTTTCCTGAGCGGTGATCAGCAGCACCCTCATGCCCTCGGTAAACCGTGGTTCCTTCGTCTCCTTCGACGCTTCCACAGACCGGGTCAGAAAATCGCCGATCTGTTCCCGCAGCAAATCCGGATCCCCGCCGCAGTATTCAAAAGCTTTCTGAAACAGAAAATGACAGGTCAGCAAATACAAAAGATGCTCCGGCATCACATATTCATGACCGTTATGCATTGCCAGCTGTAATGTCTCCTGAAGCAGTTCTCCCGCCTCCTGTGTCATCTGCATACGTGCCTCTTTCCGACGCGCCCTGCGCGTCAATCAATCATCGTAGAACCATTACCGTCCACACCTTCATTTATCCGGACCGCGGACATTCATTATGATAAAACCACTGCCGGAAGACGGGCCGGAAATCGATTATTCCGCTTCCTCCACAGTCAGACGAAAAGGAAATCCCTGCTCCCTGGCCATAGCCATGCCCGTCTGGGCTTTTGTAACCGCGATATCATAGGGATAAGTTCCCACCGCCGCCCTTCCGCTGCGGTGCACCATATACATCAGGCGGACCGCCTCAGGTTCTTCCTTGTGAAAAATCTGTTCCAGCAGCGCCACCACAAAATCCATGGGCGTAAAATCATCGTTGTGCATAATCACATGATAAAACTTGGGCTCTTTCACCTTCTGCCTTGTTTTCTCCTGAACTTCTCCCTGTAATGACATATCCGTTTCCCTCACATGTGGAAATTATCAGTAGTATCCGTTTGTTCTGTCTGAGCGTATTGGAAAAAAGCTTTCCGACAGACGCTTCAAACATGCTCTAGTATAGCACAGTCCGCGTTTTCTGTAAACGAGCGGCATTCAGCCCGGTTCCTCCCAAAACACGCCCGAAAATATACGGAAATATAATGCTCCTGTCCCTTGCAAGGCAACGGAGAGCATGTTATAATACCAGCATTCGGCGTAAACAATGCCGACGGCAGAGCCTGGTCGGATCAAATACAAAAAAATCACAGCACAACTGATGACCTCTCACAGGGCATGGCGCTATGTCCGCTCTTCCCTTTTTCATCAGACCGGCGGCGAGTCGCCGTCGGAGGAAAACACACAGGACGCCACAGGCATTGCCTGCGGACTGAAGTCTGCTCCGATGTACAACCGCACACTTCGTGTGCCACATGCCTTCGGCATCGTACATCTGCGCAGCCTGCAGCATCACCTTTTTGTATGATTCTTTTGTATTCCGGTCAGCCTGCCCATATGTATTCCCGCGAATCCCACGGTTCCTGATTCTGTAAGATAATTTTTATTCTGCCATAAAAGCAGGCGCTGAGAGCTTCCGGGCGTACATACATATTAAACAAGGAGGCTTTCATGGCATACTCTGATTTGTGGAAATACTGTACGGCAAAACACTGCAACGATCTGCTCATCTCCATGGACCTGTTCGCGCCTGTGGACATGGCTGCCGACAGACAGCTTGCCTGCCTCTATGAGCTGAGCAATCACCCGGAACGGCATTACCGGACGGCGCGGCTTCCCAAACGGGACGGTTCCTTTCGCCGAATCGATGCGCCTGACTTTCTGATGAAAACGGTTCAGTCCAATCTGCTCCGTCATTTTCTGGAACAACAGCCGATTTCCCCTTACGCGACAGCCTATTATAAAGGCGGGTCCCCGGCGGTTCATGCCCGCCGCCATGTCGGCGCGAAACAATTATTGAAACTGGATATCAAAGACTTCTTTCCAAATATCACTTTTTCCATGGTTCTCCGGACCGCTTTCCCGGGCCGGCTGCTGCCCCCCGCCGCAGCTGTCCTGCTGACCAGTCTCTGCTGCCTGCGGGAATCACTGCCCCAGGGTTCTCCCGCATCTCCCTATATTTCCAACCTGGTCATGCGTCCTTTTGATGATTATATGGGCGGATGGTGCGAAGAACAGGGAATTTGTTACGGCAGATATTGCGACGACATGACATTTTCCGGAGATTTTGACGGCGAGACGGTTTTATATAAGGCGAGAGGCTTTCTTGGAGCTATGGGATTTTCACTGAATAACAGAAAAACCTGTCTCCTTTCCAACGGCCGGCGGCAGACTGTGACCGGAATCGTGGTCAATCAGAAAGCCCAGATCAGCAAAACCTGCCGCAAAAAAATCCGTCAGTCCATCTACTACTGCCGGAAGTTCGGCATAGAGTCCCATTTAACCCGCTGCCATACGGACGCCGACCCTGCCCTTTATCTGAACGCTCTGCTTGGAAAAATCGACTGGGTGCTGTCCGTAAACCCGGAAGACGCTGAATTTTCCGCATACCGTATCCAGGTACGGGAGTGGATGAAAATGCAAAATACGAAATGATCTTTTATTTTTCCCGTGAAAACGTTATAATCATTTCAAATAGCGTTTATATGGAAAGATTGGAGTAAATAATGTCCTCAAAAAAACATATGGGAAATACCGCGAAAAAAAAACATACGGGAAATAGCGCCGTATCACAAACATCCCTGATGCCGCATGAATGGATCGTGCAGGCATTAATGACTGCGATGCTGGGTATTTTCCCGCTATATTATCAGGATAAATATTATAATATGGGCGACGCCAAATACCAGTTTTTCAGAAACGTCACCCTCCTCTTACTGATTGCGCTGTCTGTTTTCCTGGCCTTCGACAAGCTCATTACTCCGCCAAAAGACTGGCGGCGGCCGAAGCTTTCATTTTTAGACGGCGCGGTTCTTGCCTATATGGCGGCCGCGGTTCTGTCCTGGATTTTCTCACCTTTCAAATCGGATGCCTGGATTGGCTCCCATGAATGGTATATGGGCCTGCTGTCTCAGCTGTTATTTGTCGGAATTTATTTTGCCGTATCCCGGTTCTGTACCCGGCGGACATGGACGTTATGGATTATGGGCGCCAGCGCCGCCGTCGTTTTCCTGATCGCTTATCTGCACCGGTTTAAAATTGATCCGCTGGGACTGTATGAAAATATCTCCGACCACTATCAGGTTCTGTTTCTGGGAACCATCGGACAGGCCACCTGGTATTCCAGCTATATCGCGGTAATACTTCCTGTAATAATGGGCATCTATCTGGTCGGACTGCATAAGGACGCCAGAAATCCGGCCAGACGCGCCGCCGGTCTGTTTTCCCTGATACCGCACGGCGAAAAGATGCCCCATATTCTGACCGGTCTCCTCCTGTTTCTCGGTTTCTGCAGCGCGGTTACCCAGAACAGCGACAGCATTTATATCGGCCTGGGACTGGCTTTTATCCTGTTTCTCTGGTTCTCTATGGTAAATCCTGACATGTGGAAACGATATGTGGAACTGTGTCTGATCGCCCTGTCAGCCGCAAAATTTACCGGTCTTTTGCAGACGGCTTTTCCGGAACGGGTTCCGGAACTGGATTCCCTTTCCCTGGCGGTCACAAAAGGAACGTTTGGCTGGCTGATCCTCGCGGTAACGGCAGCCGTTTATACGCTGACTCTATATCTGCTTCGCAGACAGAAAAGAGCGACGGCGGCCTTGCAGGATTCCACTCCGCAGAATTTCGCGTCATTTTTTTACCGATTGCGAACCGTATTATTCGCGGTACTGGGCGTCGTCCTGCTCCTTGTCCCTGTTGTCATGTGGCTGGTCTCCACTGGCAGAATCTCCGGTGACTCCGGTATTCTCGGATCTGCCGGCTATCTGAATTTCGACGCCAAAAGCTGGGGCAGCGGCAGAGGGCAGACCTGGAGCTACTGTATCCGTATTTTTTCCGAGTATCCGCCCCTGATGAAACTGTTCGGCTGCGGACCGGATTCCCTGACCTTTTATTCAGAAGCCCATCACGCTGCAGAGATTGCGTCCATGTGGAACGGCCTGAAGCTGACCAACGCCCACAACGAATGGCTGACCGCGCTGATCAACTACGGTTTTACAGGCGCGGCTGCCTATCTGTCCGTCTTTATTCTCGCAGTCTTCCGGACGCTGAAAGGCTGGAAAGAATCCCCCGTCCTGTTAGCCGCCGCAGCTGCCGTGCTCTCCTATGCCGGACACAATTTTTTCTGCTATCAGCAGGCCGTCTGCACCCCTCTGATTTTTATCGTCATCGGAGCGGCCGAATATATATGCAGAAATCCGGAGCGGGCAGAACCGTGAATCGCTATCAGAATTACCAAATTTCTCAACCGAATTACAGCGGATTAAAACAATAGCTATTTTTAAAACTGTGTGATATACTTTATACATTCGCAGGCAATAAACCTGGTTTTATATTTTTTATCTCACCACAAATATATCTGGAGGAAACAATCATCATGGAAAATAACAATAAAGAAATGACAGCCGAAGAACTTTTGACCCGTGCGGAAGATCTTGTACAGAACACCCACAATTTCGAGTGCCAGCTTATGGTGTCCGTCACGCTGACCGGCAAGGATGGGAGCATTATCGAAAACCAGCTGAGCAATCACTCCACCGTTTTCCAGGACAAGGCCATGATCGATATCGCCACCCGTTTTTATGGTATGGATCTGGAACAGAAATCCTACTGGGTTACGGAAGGCGAGCATTACTATGAATATTCGGACAGCCCCCAGGGATGGAGCCGGAACGAATACCGGCAGGGCAACTTCCTGAGCTATCTGGAATCTTTTTATATGCTTTTAAATTTCCCGGCCTTTTTCCGGGATAAAAAGTCTTTTGAAATCATCGACACGGAAGAAATCGACGGACATAACATTATCACCCTTCGCGGTATCATCCCCGGAGAATTTACCCGCCCTGTCCTGGGCATGGTAACCAGCCTGACCCTGTTAAGCATCCTGACCGACGACGAGTCCTTCTACCAGGATATGCCGGACATCCCGGTCAACGTATACCTGAACGCCGATACCGGCGCCATGACAAAGATCGTGTTCAGTTTAAAAGAAACCAACGAAAAAATCCTGAACAACGCCTACGGCAGCGACCAGCCCCGCCCGATGACCGGTATCTGGGGCGCCGTCAGTACGCTGGTATATTCCAACTATGGCAGCGCGCCGGACTTTGAAGTGCCCAGGGAAGTGAAGGAGAACTGTAAGATTGTGGATGTGAAAGAGGCGGAGACAGCACGGAAATAGCATTTTTTCGATTAACACAGTCCGGACAGACATTTCGGAAACTTTTTATGAATCAGTTTATTCCTTCCAAATCAAAAGCAGAGTAACAAGGCATTTTCCCTGTTACTCTGCATACGGCAAAAAATCTTATATTCTATCTCATTTTTATCAATTCATCATTGCTTATAATCTCATAGTTCTCACACCATCTGCCACACCCAATACACCACCCCCAGAATCCAACTGGCCAGCGTCCCAAACAAAATCACAGGCCCTGCGATCGTAAAAATCTTACACCCGACTCCGAACACCTGCCCCTCTGCTTGTGTATAGCAAAGACCAACTTTTTCATACACTCCATATGATTCATCCTATTTTTTACATATTTACCAATTCATCAATTTTTGCTTGTAATATTTCTCCTTTTCATTTACATTAACTGTAACCCTTTAAGCTGCTCCACCTCCATAACACTGAGACCGGTATCTTCAGCAATCTTCTCAATTGTAAGTTTTCCCCTTTTCAAAAGCCGAAGTGCTGTTTCTCTTTTCGTTTCATTTATACCTTGGCTTTTTCCCTGATTTAATATGGTCTTTGCCTCTGTTTCAATCAATGCCCCGCCCATGATATCACCTATGCCTTTCCTCACATTTTCATATTTCTGTGCGATTTTTTTTCTTTATTAATAGAAATCCGTTCACCTGCCCATTATCTTTCTTTGCGCAGCCGATATGTCCGCATCTTATTTTTTCCCATTGCCTCAACATCGCCCATCGCAGAAAGCATTTCTCTCGTTCTTGCCATACTTAGACCCAGTACTTCTGCAATATCTTTGGTTTTTGCCGTTTCATGCTCTTGTAAATACAATCTGATTTTCTCCTTATTTTTACTTATTTTTATCGCCTTGTTTTTATCGTCTGTTTTTTATCGCTTGTTTTTTTATGAATTTCAATGTCAGCGCTGTCCGATCCGGATCAAAACTCTCTTTTATATCGGGTTCTTCCCAACCCTCATCCTCCCATACGCTAAAAATATTAGGCACTCCGCTTCCCGCATGCTCGCCAATATCTATCAGATTAAACATTTTCATCAGACTCTTATTTCTTGGATCAGATTTTCCTCCCCTACGCATTTGTTCCTTTCCAAGCCTTATATAACCAGGATTTTCTAATGTAATTTTATCTTCCTCTTTGATAATAAGGATGCCAAATTTCCCATAAAAATCTGCATTGATAATACAATTTGCCAGTGCCTCCCGCAGTGCCCTGTAGACTGACGTATCATCAATCCTAAAACCGCCCTCCATCTTAAATGGCACTTTAATATCTTTCACAATTTTTTTGTATACCCGGAAATCCAACAAAACGCGTCACTGGCGCGTTTTTCTGGATACTTCGTAATAAAAATCAAACAGATTTCCTGACCACTCCCAGGGCGAAGATTGAAGTCTGTCTGCCCATCTGATCACAGTATCCGGATTTTCTCTGTAATCTAAAAAATATTCAGGAAAGTATCTCACAATATCATACTCATTTCCAAACATAAGCATTCCGGCCGCAGTGGGGTGAAGTCTTTTATCGTCTTTCGAAAACCCGCCGCTCCAATTACTCTGAGATACTCATTATCATCCAGTCTCTCGAAATGATGTCCCGGTTTAAAAGACTTGTGGCTGTTGCGATAGCCACAAAGGGAATCCTGATTCAGATCTTCGATTTCAGCCTCATCAAGCACTTCCATATCCATGGTTTCCTCTGCTTGGTCTCTCAACATTGTTTAACCTGCAGCCTGGTACAGTGGTAATCTCCCTCCTGGTTTCTACGAAAAGTTCCTCCAAACAAGTCATCATTGACATATACTGGCTTTTGTTCCCGTTTTGCGCTCGGCACCCAGATTACCATAATTACATCGTCTGATTCAGCCGCCGAAAAAGTTTACACATCATCATCTTTCAAAAGATTTACACTTACTTTTTTACGATTGTTAAGCGTACCCCAGAAAATCTTTTTTAATTTTGCGGCATTTTTTAGCCCAGTTGTATGCCAATCTCCATTCTTATCTTCTTTTACTCCAAGGATAATCACCCCGCCGTAACAATTGGCAAAAGCAGAATAGGTATCCCATAAGCTATTTGGCAGGCCGCCTTCCGCTTTCTTTACTTTTCTACGGTTGTCTTCTTTGTAGGAATCAAATTTTATCAGTTCAAACAGTTCTTCCTTACTTGCTCCTATTATAAAAGTTGTTTAAATTCCATAGACTTCTCTTTTTTCATTCGAAAGCTCACATTGCGCACCAATCCATATAAGAATCCAATCCCAACACTTTAATTGTATATTCACCTTTTTCAGTCAGCCCAACTATATCTCCATTCGAGGAAAAGCAAAATGTTTTTTGCAATCCTTATCCAACGGTAAAACAAACAGACTTTCAAACTTTACTTTTCTAACTGCATAAAAATTCCCTCAGCTGATAAATTTCCCCCAGATAATGTTCTACAAATTTCTGTGCTTCTATCCCATATCTGACGGCATCTTTTTCAACCTCATCTCCAAACAGTTTTTCCGCTTCGGGAAGCTTTTGCCGATAATCTTCGCAAAACTTCAGCAAATTCTGTTTTCTATTTCCGTCATCCATACCGCCAATCCAACGCAAGATATCATCCTGGTCTTTAGAACTCTCTTTTATCATCCTCTGAATCAGTTTTATTGGATTATTAGAAAGAAAATACCGAAGCTCTATTTCCGGAATATATTTCTGATACTTTAGCATCACCTGCAGCTCTTCCAGCCCTTTTTTCCGATAAGCCACACCCTGATAATCGCTCAAAAGCAACTCAATCTGGCGGTAATAGTCATAGTGAAAATCAACCGCAATTTTTTTATCTTCCAATGAACCGGGAAACGACAAATAGTCACAGAGATCCACATAATTTACTTTCTTATTCTCATGGCCTGTTATTTTCCGGAACTGTTTCCCACAACTGCATCCATACTCTTTTTGATCCTCCGTTCCCGGCCATATAATTCGTCCGCACTCCGAGCATAACAGATAATTATGGCTGTCTTCAATCAAAACCATAAACCGCTGCCATTCCTGCATATCGTCGCAGATTCTCAGAAGATAAGAAATGGGGTCGCTGCTGAAAAGCATCCTGTGGTTCCCGTCATATTGATTTGTATGCTTGTAAATCGCCACCGCCGCCATCTCCACAATACAACGGTTCTTTCTTCCTTTTCCCAGGCAGTAGATACTCCCGGAAAAATAAAAATTCATCAGAAAACTGACCGCAGACAGACAGCCGTGGTCATTCTCCTGATATTTTTTCTTGATCTCTCCGGCATCCACCGTCCGGAAGAGAAGACTGTTGTTCAGCAAAGCTCTGATCTCTGAAAACTCGGTTTTCACACCGGGATTAATAATCTTAAAAAAGGGCGAGAAATTCTGTATCTCCTCAGATACACGAAAATAATAAGCCAGTGGATACCCCACATCATGGAACAAAGCCGCCGCAAAATAACTTTTATATATGATTTCCTTCAATATATGGGATGTATCCTGAGACCCGTTCTGTGCACCGTCCTCCTGATCCTGACGAATACAATCCATAATATAACCGGCATATTCATTATTCTCTTTCATCAGGCATTCTTCGATGTAATCCACAAACTTCATTTCATCCAGCATCAGCAGCCCCAAATATGCGTTTCGGAATTGATGCTTATAATGTTCCCTGATTCGTTTCGGCGTCCCAACAGAAGAATGTTCCAGAAAAATAGCGTTTTCAATCACCGCATAATTATTAATCAGAAGATTCTCCATTCCTTCTATACGGACATACTTATTTAAAATTTCCAGAACATTCTCAATCAGGCATATTTCTTCTTCCGCCTCCTGATGATTGTAAAGCACCCTAAGGCTTTTGTAAATGCCTGCAATGGCATCCCTTGTAAGCCGCATGGGTACATAAAGCCTGTCTTCTTCGCATACTTTCCGAAAAACATTTTTTGCCGTAACCTGAAAATACCGATACATTTCTTCATCATTAATCTTTTTCCCTGCTGATTCACCTTTCATGCTCAAACCTTCCTGATACTCATTTGACAGGATATATGTATCTGTTATATTGTTCAGATTTCTCACTTTTCCCCAGATTCCTGCTTTTATCTGATCTTCCCGATAACCTCTATAACGTATTTTCATATGCTCCTTATCCTCTAATTTCTCCAGAATTTCTTTTCCAACGGCCTCCCAGTCAACAGCAGACGCCGAATCAGATTTCGTAATCCCAACACAGTTTTGCAGGTCATTCAGCACAATGCTGGTTTCCCGATCCGTACGATACATCAAATCTTTATTATCATTCAAACATTCGATCGTCTTCCGAACCTGACCATTCTCGAAAGTAGTTACGTATAATTCTTCTACCGAAAGGCAACTGTCTTTTTTCCATTCATAAAATTCATTTAACAGGTCAAATTCCATCTCCGATAAACCCGGAGAACAATCAATCACAAACAGACTGTTCTTTCCCATTTTCATACAGTCTTTCATAAAACCAAAAATATTTTTCTGGAAAATACCGTTATGCATCCATTCATGCTGCTGCATCCGCCCTTTGGCGCCGTAATCTTGCCTGCGGTTTGCCACCGGATTCAGCAAAACAGCATACAGACGGCTCTCCCCACCGGCAGGAGAAAGCGGCACTTGGTTGCAGACATACTCCGCCTTTTTATCCGGGTACGCTTCAAAATAAACAGGCCGGCTTTTTTCATCCGGAAAAAGATAATAAGACATGCTGGTTCCCAATCGGTCAATATCTATAAAATAGATATTATCATAATAAATCTCATTCTGATTCTGCCGGTTCTGTCCCCTTTTCCACTCATAGATACAATGGGATAACGCCACTGTCGTCTTTCCGGTTCCGCCTTTAAAAGAATTAACCATGATAATTTTAAATTCTTTACCTTTACTCATCCGTATTCTCCATCATCTGATATAATTTCTCTATCTTTTCTTTCGTCTCTTTTTCTAATATTCCCATTTCTTTTTCTGCCTGCAGACAGCCTGCAAGCATCTGCTTCTCATAAAATTCCCCAAAACAGCTTACCGTATACTCATCGACGCTTGCCTGCTTCCGGATAAAGCCCAGCATATTCCGAAACGCCAAAACGCTTACAATATCCGTATTACGCCTGAATTTGCCCTCTGGTTTCTTTTCTATGCATTCTGGCTCCATCGTTTCCGGTTCCATCCTCTCCACATAGTCTACCACCAGAACACCTTCGTAACTGTCAGCCTGCTCATAAAACATGGCAATCAGTTTTTCCTTAAACCGATAGTTATCACAGGCAAAACTAAGTATATTGGCGGCCAGTTCTTTATAATACTTGATCCGATCCGTTTCCACTGCCGAAGGATTCTCCTCACATATTTCAAGAAAAACTTTCAGCTCATTGTCTTTATAACAAAATGTCAGATAAAGCTCGCCTTTCTCTCTTCCATCCTCCACATATAATACGGAATCCGTCTCCGAGTCCCCCAAAAATTCCTCCAAAAACAAATTTAGAGATATTCTGACAGTCGCCTCTTTTCCCTGGTGCAGCGTTCTCCGCCGGCTTTCTTGATGGAAGTTTAACAGCATCATCTCCTGCCCCGGCACAATGCTTTTCCGCGCCTGAAACCCTGACAGATAATAGATATGCTGCAAAATCTGCTGGTTAGAAGACATCACCACAATCGTTGTCTGAGGACTGGCTTCGGTAGCTTTTCGGAATACGTCGAGAATCGCCAACTTCAATTCCCTGGTCTTCCAGCAGGCCAGCTTTGTTTCCTCCTCAAATTCAATATGGTGGATACTATCCCACAACAACTCAGGCAGTTCTTGTCTCTGATTCAAAAGCTGTTCCGTTAACTGTTCCGCTCCCATTTTCCCCATTTCGGCACGGAACCAGTTTCCTTCCCCATCCCATGCCGTCAGCCGCGGTTTTTGGTAAAGAATACTGCTGTCTGCCAGAAACAGCAGATCAGAATCCCGAATGATTTTTTCCAAATCATATCCGTTGTCCCTCCAATACAGTTCACGGGTAAAGCGGAACAGCACCTGCGGATTATCGATATCCATTTCCATGAATTCCGAAAGCTTTTTTTTCAGTTCCTCTTCTTTTTCACTGATAATGTTCAAAATTACCCTGTGCACCATACAGCTTTCTGAATCCGGCAGTTTCTGAAGTTTTTCCAGCATAAACATGATTTCACTGATATCATTTAAATCTACCGCCGTTACGTGA
>CAJTTU010000040.1 GCA_910579325.1 uncultured Lachnospiraceae bacterium
CAATGGCGAGGATAGACTTACTTTTGAATCTAGAATTGTTTTTGAAGGTAGACATTGTCCCAATTGTTATTAAAACAGTATGCGTTTTTTTTAGTATTGTTTTTATGTGCATATATATTAAAATTATATTTTATATATCCGATAAGTATTGGAATATGAATAGGAAGCATATCATAATAACAGGAGAAGGAAATACTCAATATATTAGAGAAAGCAAAGAATTAATGCAATGGATTATACATATGTGTCAGGAAGACGCGGTGTTTTATTTGAAAAGAAACACTAATAACAGATTATGTAGAAATATTAGATAAGAATACTCTCAAAGATATAAATATGGTTAATATATCCGAAGTGTATCATATACATTTTATCAGTAAAGATGATAATAATATGGATAAAGAGATTAGAAGCGAAAACAATAATATAACTTTTTTGGGAAATAGTAAAAACATAATAGTCTTTTGCACAAGAGAGCAGACTGTTTATGATTGTTTTGGGAATGCGGTAATAAAGAGTATGGATCAATTGTCTAATATTAGACAGATTATGGAAAATGAGTTTTTACGATCAAATTGATTTAAATAAACAGCACTATCGTAGATATTTGAGAATTATGTGGATAGTCTTCCACATTGGGCAAAATATTATATTGGGAAACAAAAAGTCATAGGTCTGAGATAGTCAAAAGAAATTTAAACATCTAGGCTGAATTGAAAAATGCATGCATGATTTCATTTATACATGTAGATATAACTAATATTATAAAAACATATTATTGCATGTGCTTCATATCAATACAACAGGAGAGAAATGGATGATCAGGTGTTGATAAAGAATTTAAACAGAATGTTGTGGAAATATACGACGCACTTGGGCTTGATATGCCAGCTGTTTTTCGAATGTCTATGAAATAGATGAAAATTGTAAGAAGAATTCCCTTTTCAATCAGACTTCCAGAACATGTTGTGACAAGAGCAAAGGAGCTTGAGGCTTTGAGAAAACGCGTAGGCAAACATTTGATGTTTTTAAGATGAGTCTGGATGAAATCAATGAGTAGATTCGTGTTGCAAGAGTTGCAAGAAAAAATCAAAAGGGGATGTGTAGATGAAGCGTTATGTTGTATTCCGTCAGCCAACAGGAGAAATTTTGACTGATATGGCTTAACTTGATATTTCATGAAGTGATTATGGAAAAGAAAAACGACAGTGCGTATTTGGCGATAGGCAACTGAAAACATTATCCAATCAGAGATTTTATCGTTACTCCGGCGGAGATGATGGAAATTTTGCATAAGAACGGAGAACACAAATGACAAAAAAATCAATCAAACCACTCATCAGCTGCATCATAACGCTCCTCCTCTGCATAGCCCTTATTCAGTACATGGGCCGTATGCTGGACCCCAAATGGACAGAGGACGGATTTAATGTTATCGAGGCATTTGAGTTGTTGGAGGATCATTCTCTTGATGTAATCGTATATGGGTCCAGTCATGCCTGGAAGGGCTGTGACACGAGGGTTATGTGCGACCAGTATGGATTGTCGGCATACAATTACGGGTGCAGCTGGCAGTCGATTAATACCATTCTTTTGTTTTTGCAGGATTCGCTGCGTACACAGACGCCCAGGGTGGCCTGTATTGAGGTTGGACTTGTGAACAGTATCGAGCAGGATGTGGATTTAAATGGTCAGATCTATTATACGAGGCCGATGAAAAATTTTAAAGGAAAAGAAGAATATTTAAGACAATGTTTTGGGAATGACATTGGACGATATATATCCTATTATGTGCCGTTGGTGATGTTTCATGATAACTGGAATGCGGTTGATTCTGAAAATTTTCGCTTTCCGGGGCCGCAGCGTTTTGTGGATACGAGGGGATATTTTGTTGATACGGATGTCAATGCTTTTGCCTTTCCCGATTATAATGATTTTCAGCAATATGAGATAAGAGAAGAGTGCGTTGAAGTTCTTGATAAAATAGTAGCTGCATGCAGAGAAAAGGATGTGCAGATTATTTTTTACACTTGTCCGTATGTAGGGGAATACTATTTTGGAGACGCTATGAAGAGATATGCGGAAGAGCATGACTGCGTTTATCTGAATTTGTTTGAGTACATAGATGAGATGGGGTTGAACGGAGAAACGGACTTACAGGATGCGGATCATCTGAACGAGAGCGGAGCGGGGAAAGTTGCGGCATTTCTTTCGGATTATATTATAAAGCATTATGATATTACTTAATAGTTTATTCTGGTATTTCTTACCGACTGTTTTCCTGTATTTTAATTTCTGACGGAGGAGAAGCTGATGTCCTACAGAACATGGGGAATAACGGTTCTGGCCTTTCTTTTGACACTGCTGATTGGAACCGCAGCCGTGACGGCTGCGGTTGATCCTTACTTTCATTATCACAGGCCTTTGGATTGTCTGGAATATCCGCTGAATGTACAAAGAGAACGGTATTTAAACGACGGGATCATAAAGCATTTCCGGTATGATGCCCTGATCACCGGCACTTCTATGACAGAGAATTTTAAAGCGTCCGAGCTGGATGAGCTGTTCGGCGTAAATTCAATAAAAGTTCCCTTTTCCGGCGCCCAGTATAAAGAGATCAATGAGAATCTGGAGCTGGCTGCAGCGGTAAATCCCGACCTGAAAATGGTGGTAAGAGGGCTGGACCTGCTCGCATTGCTGTCAGATAAGGACCTGACGGCTTATGACGATTATCCGGATTATTTATATGACGATAATTTGTTCAATGATGTCAATTACGTATTAAATAAAACGGTGTTATTTGAAGACCTGTGGCCTGTCCTCCGAAACACGTTATCAGGGACTGACGGTACATCTTTTGACGCGTACGGCAACTGGAACGCTTTGATGACGTTTGGAAAGGCCAGCGTGGATGCTTCTTATACAAGACCTGAAAAGGCTGATGTCCAGGATGGTCCGGAGGCGCTGTCGGAGGAGGAACGCAGCCGGATCAGGGAGAATTTAAAGCAGAACGTGACGGACCTGGCGGAGCAGAACCCGGAAATTGAATTTTACCTCTTTTTTACACCCTACAGCATCTATTACTGGGACAGCGTGAATCAGAATGGTTTCCTGTCCAAAATGCTGGCCGCGGAAAAGGAAGCGGCCGAATGGCTGCTGGAATATGAGAATATCCATCTATATTCCTTTTTTGATGAATTTGATATGATCTGTGATGCGGATAATTATACGGATTATATCCATTACGGAGAGTGGGTCAATTCACGGATACTGGTGTGGATGAAAGAAGGAAAACACCGGCTGACCAGGGAAAATTATCAGGAATACTATGACAGGGTCTATGATTTTTATATGGGGTATGATTATGACTCCTTGTTTTAATCGCTGTTTTCCATAAACTCTGTTTGCGCTCTTACTCATCCTGTGTTAAACTGAATCACAGAATATTACATTATGGAGCGTTTTATTTGGGCCAGGAGGCAGCCAATGGAGAAACAGATGAGAAAAATTGTTATTGTGCGCGGAGATGAATTTAAAGTGCATGACAATGAAATTACACAGAATGAGGATATTTTTAAAGAAGTCTACCAGAAAGCCCATATACAGGCAGAACAGTTAATAAATTATATGACCGGGATGCGGGAGAAAGCGGAAGGAAAGGGAGAGAGGAATGAAAACTGCGGGCGAAAGAGTCCTTCAGAGTATCTCAATAATATCATCGCGTTCTGCGGCGAGAGAGGACAGGGAAAAAGCACCGCTATGCTTCATTTTGTGGAGGAGCTGAAAAAGGACAGCGGCAGACTGAACGGCAGTCAGGACATTCGGGTACCGGACAGCAGGATGGAGGTTCTCCGTGTGATCGACCCTACGGCGCTGGAGATGTCCCATGATATTGTGGATATTATTATTTCCCAGCTGTTTGAACAGTTTCGTGCCGACAGAGAACCGGACAAAAGCCAGGGTACATATAAAAACGGAAATCTGGACAAAGGGAAGGATATGGAGCTGACCCAGGCGTTTCAGAAAGTACACAGGAGTATGTCCGTGCTGAAAAATGCGCAGACCTTTATCGAACAGGAATACGCTTATAACGGTTCGCTGCAAAATCTGTCAGATATCACGGACAGTATGGAGCTGCGGAAGGATATTATCCGTCTGGTGGAGCTGTATCTGGCGTACAGGGAGAAGGATATGCTGGTGGTTCCCATCGACGATCTGGATCTGAACCTGAATCATGTGTATGAGGTGGCGGAACAGCTGAGGAAATATTTTATGATTCCCCGGCTGATGATTGTGATGGCGGTTAATATCGACCAGATGACGCTGTGCGTGGAAGGAGAGATGCTGAAAAGCCTGGCGCCGTTGAAGGAATCCCGGCGATGGAATATCCGGCGGGAGGCGCGGAATATGAGCAGCCGATATATGGAAAAACTGATTCCCTTTTCCAGGAGGATGCAGCTGCCGGATATCCATGCCATAGCGGAGGATGGAGAGAACACGGTTCGGATTGTTTATCAGGATCGCCGGGTAGCGGGCAGAAGCGGGGAAAAGGAGAATATCTTATTCGATTCCGGCGAACTGGGGATTGAGAAGGGAATTCTGAATCTGATTTTCAGGAAGACAGGTCTGGTTTATGTGGCAAAGTCCAACGAGGTGCATCCCATTGTTCCCCATACGCTGCGTGAACTGGTAAATCTGATTTCCCTGCTGGGGGATATGGAGTCTGCTCAGATGCAGAATCTGGAGATGTTTGAGCGGTATTTCTGCGACGTCTGGCTGGAAAACAACCTTTCGGACAGGAATGCGGAAACGGTGCGGGAGATTGCGGCGACACGGCTGAATGATCTGCACAACGATGCCTTTTTACTGCTGTATAAGATGGAAGAACGGAAGCTGAAACGATTCAGGGGATTGTCCGGGGCGGAGGACCCTCTGGCGGCGGCGGTTGATCGTGCTTACGAACAGATGCTGAAGGAAGAAAAGAGGCCGAGTAACGGCGATCTGCTCAATGGCCTCAGAATGCTGCGGCGGGGAGAGCCGTCGGATGTGTCCAGGCTGGTTATGGCGGTTATGACTGTGTTTTCCATCCGGATGCTGAAATTAAAAGCAGCCGGGCAGAAGGCGGCGGAACAGAGAACGGCCGGACAGAGGGAAGCTTTGTATGATTTTACCGGCGGAAATATTTTCGGCGAATATCGGCTGATTCGGGGAAAGACCTTGAAGGACCGGGCGGTGACCGACAGGATGCGGTTTACCTATCAGGTGCGTAATATAATCGAATACGCCGGGGAGTGCGGTATCCAGCCTTTTTCAGTGGCCGGGATGAAAAGGAGATTCAATAATGAGCAGCTGGCCATACTGCTGGTTATGCTGGGCTGTTGCTCTGAATTTATGAGCAGGGAAGGGACGCCCCGGCGGCTGGTGGCGAGTAACCACAAGATTGCGGAACGGGCGGAATTTGATATTAACCGGTTATTTTTGTCAGGGCTTTCCTGGGAAAGAATAAAGGAAAAAATAAGTCTGGAAAGGTGGGTGGAGGACAAAGACCAGGCGGTTGCTGTTGAGGCTGTTTTCAGACGGGAGTATGACAACATCTATCAGACGGACGCATGGGGGAGCCTGGTCTGCAATATGGAAGAACTGATGTGTCTGGCCCAATATGCGGAGGAAAACCGCGATTACAAAGATGCGGCTACGGAGGCTGATTATTATGATCATTTCTTTGAGAGCGTGATCAGGTTTCAAAAAGAGCTGCGTACATATCTGACGGATCTGGAGACGCCGGAGAAATCGAAAATAAGGAATTGTGTGGAAAATGCGGTTCTCCTGAAACAACATGGCATGGAAAGGAAAGACGGTGATTCGGCCGCAGAGTATCTGAAATGTCCGGGCAGATGCCAGCAGAATACGCGTTTCAAAGATTTTATCGACAGACTGGAGAAGCTGAAAAGGTATCTGCAGGTCTGGCAGGTCGAAGAGATAGACGGAAAGTCCTACTTTATAGAAAAAGAATTCGATGAAGAGCTGTCACAGAGCATCGATTATTTATTCGGACTGGCTGCACAGCATGACATGGACGCGAAAATCGGACCGGAACTGGCTGCCAGGTATAACGAGTTGAGAGAGGCTGTGATTGACAGAGAAAAAGGAGAGAATTGATGGATTTTGAACGGGCTGCGCTGGAGATTCTGCTGCGAAAAGTTTCTTTTGATTCCATTTCCCTCTCCGCTTCTCATAACGGCAATCACTATAAGGGCGTACGGAAAGACACATTTTTACAGGCGGCCAGATGGCATCTGCCGGACAGTACGGAGGATGAAAACCGGCAGCTGTATGAGTGGGTAACGGAAAAGCTTAAACGGGAGGAGGGACAGGGAATCTATGGCCTGATTCTGGAAACCGCGCAGGAATTTCTGGAGACGAGGGAGGACGGGATCTATTATAGAGACCGGAACTGGACGGTGCGATCCCAGTTTTTTCACTGGAAGGAGCTGGCGGTAAGTCTGGGGCAGGAAATCTTTATGATGGCGCTGCTGGCAGATGAGCTGACCGACGGTCAGGGAGAACGGGAGGGTTTCCGGGACTGTCTCTGCGCGCTTTTTCCCCGGATTGGGAGCGAAAGCCTGAGAGAGCTGCTGGGGAAGGACGGAGGGAGCGGACTGGCAGAGAACCATTTCCATCTGAAAGGTTCTTTTCCGGTCTTTTTGCTGAACTGGGTCTGCCTGATGAACCATGTGGGGGATGGAAATGATTTTTTCCATCAGATGAAAGAGTACCGGGGGGAGGAGCGGCCTGTGGGTCCGCAGGGCGGATCGGGCAGACCGGAAACGGATTTATTCCATGCGTCTGTCGCCGCTGCCAGCTACCGTCTGTATTTATATGAGGTTTACAGTCATATCCCTGAAAAGCAGCGGATTCCGGTTTTTCATGGGGAAGATATGGATGAAGCGGGTCTGAGTACGCTGCAGAACCGGATCGAGTATTACAGGAGCTTTATGGAGCCGAAATGGGATGAAAAACGGTTTCGATGGTCAGTGAGTCCGGATTATGCGCTGGACGGTCAGTGGGAGTCCTGTCATGACCGGGACGAGATTTCGGTGGCGGGCGAGCGCTGTTTCTTATTTCGGTGTTTCAGGGAAATATGGAGCGGCAAGAGTAGTTTCGGTGTCCGGGAGCGGAATCTGTTTTACAGATATCTGTTGATCTCTTTCCGTATCCGGGCGGAGCTGATTCAGGTGAACCGGCTGCGGGGATTTGGAAATTTTGCCGCTTATCAGAACCGGAAGGAGGATGTGATCGACTGTTATCCGGAATATCAGCCCCATGTGATCCGGCTGACGGCCTGTTCTCTGCGCAGGCAGCAGAATCTGTCCAGTCTGGAAATGCGTATCAGTCCGAAAAGCAGGGCATATCAGACATTGAACCGGATCGCGGAGTATGAGAGGGAGATCGGAGAGGGAGAGGAAGGCGCCGGAGTAAACAGGAATCATCCCCGTCGGTCTCCGGGAAAGACCGGGGAATATTTTTATGTGCTTCATTTTCCGAAAAAACAGGAAAAACATAAGGAATTTGCGCCCAGAAACTATGAGCTGAGAAAAAAGATGGAGCGGCAGATCCAGGAGCAGAAACGATTGATTCTGTTTGAACAGAGTAATTATAAATTCGGCGGCGTGATTCCTCAGGTCAGAGGATATGACACCTGTTCCGGAGAGATTGGGTGCAGGCCCGAGGTATTTGGCTGGTCTTATCGGAGCATTCAGGCCTTTGCCAGGGAAAACCAGGCGGACTGGATTCACTGGACTTACCATGCAGGAGAGGATTTTCTGGATCTTGTGGACGGGCTGAGGGCGATCGACGAGGCGGTGCGGTTCTGTCAGCTGCCGCCGGGAAGCAGGCTGGGACATGGGATGGCGCTGGGGATCGATGCAGAGCAGTATTATCAGATGAAGCAGTATAAAATCCTTCTTCCGGCCCAGGATCTGCTGGACAACCTTGCCTGGACGCTGGGATTCTGCCGTGAATACGGGATTGTGATAAGACCGTGGCTGCGGAAAAAACTGGAGCTGAGGTTTGACGAGCTGCTGGAAAAAATCTATGGGGTAAAGCAGAGAGGCAAATCGGGCAGGGAACCCCTTGCCGATCCTTTGCCCGCAGCCGGGCCGAACCGGGCGGAGCAGGAGGCGGCCGTTACAAGAGTCGGCTGCGGGAAAAGCACGGAAGAATGGCAGCCGTATTATGAATCCTGGCAGCTGCGGGGAGACCGGCCGGAGCTGTATCTGGAATATGAAGAACCTGTATATGCGCCGCTGTTTGACGAGGCATTGCGAAAAGGGCTCGAAAGGATCAGAGGCGACGAGGCGTGTCGTGAGTATTACCTGTCCTACCATTTTGACAGTCAGGCGCGGGAAAGAGGGGAGAAACCGGAACCTTTTGCCGTGGACCGGGCTTATGTGGAGCTGATCGGACGTATGCAGGAGGAGCTGCGCTATCGTTTGACGGAACAGGGGATCGGGATCGAGTGTAATCCTACGTCAAATTATAAGATAGGACCGTTCAGCCGCTTTGACGAGCATCCGATGCTGCGGATGTATGGGAAAAATCTGGAGGAAGGCGCAGCCTCCCGGATGAGTATCTCGATTAATACGGATGATATGGGGGTGTTTCAGACTTCACTGGAGACGGAATACGCAGCCATGTATGTGGCGCTGCGCAAAAGCAGGGATGAAAACGGAATGCTTAAATATCCGAAGGAGGCCGTGTTGCAATGGCTGAGAGATGTGAAAGAGTCTGGCCGGCGGCAGGCTTTCGGGTGGGCGAACGAAAGTGAGGTATAACGGATGTTTCTGTTTGACAAACCACGGCCCGGACGGTATGATGAAAACAAAGAAGATTATGATGAGCAGGGACGGTATTGAAAAGGAATGATACAGATCCGGTTCGCGGTGAAAAACCCTCTGTTGTCAGATGAAAATCTGGCAGCGGAGGGTTTTTTACTGTTCCGGTACGCAGTCTGCCGTCGGCGGGGCGTTTACAGGTTGTGTGAATACAGGGAAAATTCTCATTTACAACTTGTCATGTTTCCGGTCTTGTCCTCATATAGTGGAAGAAAAGAGGGTGAGAATGATGGGAACGGAAAACAAAGGGGCCGGCGGGGAAGTGCTTCGCGTACTCCCCCGGAGCCTGCGGGAAACGCTGCGGTATGGCATCGGGGATTTCGGGCGGCTTGAGGAGCTGCGGTTCCGGGCGGGCGGACCTCTGGGAGCGGTCTGTGACGGAAGAAACCGGTGGGTGACGCGGCAGGGTGTTTTAAGCGACAGCCCGGAGGCCGCGATTGTTGTGACAGGGGAAATGATTAAGGAAATGCTGGAGTATATCAGCAGTTATTCCTTTTATGCCTTTGAGGAAGAGATCCGTCAGGGTTTTATCACCATTCCCGGCGGCCATCGGATCGGACTGGCCGGAAAGGCGGTGATGGATGGCGGAGCGGTAAAGACCATACGCCATATTTCGTTTTTGAATATCAGGCTGTCCCATCAGATTCCCGGCTGTGCCGGAAAGCTTCTGCCCTTTTTATACCGGGACGGAAGAATCGAAAATACGCTGCTGATTTCCCCGCCCCGGTCCGGTAAAACGACCCTGCTGCGGGATCTGATCCGGCTGGTATCCGACGGGAATGCTTATGGCGAGGGGGTTAACACCGGCGTAGTGGACGAGCGAGGGGAGCTGGCGGCCTGTTATCAGGGAGTTCCCCAGAATGATCTGGGCAGAAGGACGGACGTGCTGGACGGCTGCCCGAAGGCCCAGGGAATTACGATGCTGTTGCGCTCCATGGCGCCGGCGGTGATTGCCGTGGATGAGCTGGGTACGGCGGAGGATATCAGGGCGATGGAATTTGCCATGAACTCCGGCTGTACGTTTCTCGCGACTGCCCATGGCGGCAGCCTGAAGGAAATCAGGCGAAAGCCGTTGTTTCGCGGGATGATGGAGGCTGGGTTGTTTCAGAGGATCGGCGTGCTGTATGTGAAAAAGGATGGAGTCAGTGATGAAGCAGGCAGAAGAACCGCGGGCAGAGACAGGGTCATTCGCCTGTATGACGGCGGTTTTCAGGAGATAACGGGGGGAGAGCTGTGGTATTAAAGTGGATTGGCGCCATGATGGTAATCGTAAGCAGCGGCGCGCTGGGGTTTACCTGCAGCGGCCGGCTTCGAAAAAGACTTTCCCAGCTTCGGGCAGTCCGGCAGATTTTATATATGCTGAAAGGGGAAATCAGCTATTCCGCGTCTACCCTTCCGGAAGCCTTTTCCCATATTGCCAGGAAGACGCCTCCGCCTTTTCGGGAGTTTCTGGAGCGGGTTGCCGGGCGGCTGAAAGCGCTGGAAGGGGAAAATCTGGAACTGGTCTGGCAGCAGGAGATTCAAAGGATCAGGAAAAGGACAAGCCTGACCGGGGCGGATATCGAAGAATGGGAAGACCTTGGCGGCAGGCTGGGCTATTTGGACCGGACAATGCAGCTGCAGCTGATCGATTTGTTTTTATCCCAGTGGGAGGAAAAGATACGGCTTCTGGAAAAGGAATGCGGGAAGACCTGCAGGCTGTATCAGTATCTGGGCGTACTGGCCGGGCTGATGCTTACTGTGGTGCTGATGTAGGGGGCTGGTAGAGGAGTTGCGGAACTTAGGGTCGGAGGATTGTTATGAGTGTTAGTTTGGTATTTCGGATAGCGGCAGTCGGCATTCTGGTTTCTGTGCTTTGCCAGGTGCTGAAACACAGCGGAAGGGAAGAAAATGCGTTTCTTACCAGTCTGGCAGGCCTTCTGCTGGTGCTGTTCTGGCTGGTACCTTATATATACGAATTGTTTGAGACGGTGAAAAAATTGTTTGAGTTATGATGGAACCGAAAGTAAGAAACAGAGCCGGAGGGATTTTATGATAACGGTAGCCGTAATCGGAATTGTGGCCGTATTGCTGGCGGTACAGGTGAAAGCACTGAAACCGGAGTACGGCGTTTATATGTCTCTGGCCGTCTGCCTGGTTTTGTTTTCCGCCATTGCCGGACGCCTGGAGCTTTTGGTTGATGAAATCAATCAGCTGCAATCCTATGTGAAGCTGGACGCGGGCTATGTGGGAATTCTGCTGAAAATGACAGGGATTACATATATTGCGGAGCTGGCTTCCGATCTGTGCAAGGACGCGGGCTATCAGGCCGTGGCTGGGCAGATCGAGCTGTTTGGAAAGCTGGCGCTTTTGTCTCTCAGTATGCCGGTGGTGCTGGCGCTTTTGGAAACGGTCAGCGGATTTCTCACCGCATGAAAGGCTGCATAGGAAACTGCTGAAAATCGTGCCGTGACGCTGCGGCACTCCAGAGCGGGAGGGGATGACATGCGGAAACAGATCAAAAGGGTTTGTTTTTTTCCTGCTTTATTTTTTATGTTGTTTCCGGTTTTATGGTCAGCATATCCCTTTGACGGACATGCCGCCCAGGCATTGACGAACCGGGAGTCAGTGAATCGGAAATCGGTGAATCAAGAACCGGCGGCCCGGGGATCGGTAAGCTTGGAGCCGGGAAACAGTTTTTCCCCGGATTATACGGATATCCAGCAGTTTCTGGATCAGCAGGACACAGGTTTATCCTTTTCGGAAATGGTGGAGGAGCTGATCTCAGGAGGATTTGACCGGATTCCCCAGACGCTGTTTGCGCAGGCCGGGCAGTTTTTGTTTTCCGAGATTCGGCGGAATCGAAACGAACTGTTTTTTCTGTTTGCCGTCGCCGTGTTCAGTGGAATATTTACGAATTTTGCAAAGGCGTTCCGCAGCGGGTACGTGGCCCAGACCAGCTTTTATGTTACCTGTCTGCTGCTGACCGCCACACTGCTGGGGGCCTTTGCGGCGGCGGCGCAGATTACCGAGCAGCTCCTGACTACGCTGTTAGGATTTATGAAAGTGCTGATTCCGGCATTTTTCCTGTCTGTGGCTTATGGAGGGAATACGCTGGCATCCACCGGCTTTTACCAGACTACTCTGATGGCCATCGGCGGCGTGGAATGGATGTTTTTAAAAGTACTGCTGCCTTTTGTCAGGATTTACCTGGTGTTCAGCCTGGTCAACGGGATTGTGGGCGAGGATTTTCTTTCCAGGCTGGCAAAGCTGGCGAAGCAGGCGGCGGGCTGGGGGATGAAAACCCTGTGTTCGGCAGTGCTGGGCCTGCAGCTGATTCAGGGGATGGTTCTGCCCTATGTGGACAATGTGAAAACGGGAACCGTAAAAAAGATGGCGGGGCTGATTCCCGGCGTGGGAAAAGGGATTTCCGCAGTGGCGGATATTCTGACCGGCTCCGGCATACTGATCAAAAACGGTATTGGAACGGCCGCCTTTCTCTGCCTGGTCTTTTTCAGCCTGGTGCCGCTGTTTAAACTGGCGGTGATTTCCCTGATTTATCAGCTGGCGGCAGCCCTTCTGGCGCCGGTGGCGGACAAGCGGATGTTAGGCTGTGTGGACGCCATGGCGGCCGCGGTGGGCATGCTGTTGAAAATGACGGGTATGACGGTGCTGCTGTTCGGAATCAGCATTGCGCTGGTGTGTATGGCGACCAGCGTGAAATGACGGGCAGCATTAGGAGGCGCATATGGAACAGCTGATGGACTGGGTCAGACAGATTGCATTTTTTATGATTTTTATGAGCGTGTTTTACCAGCTTGTCCCTGACAAAAAATATAAAAGCTATCTGAAGCTTTTTGCCAGCCTGGTGCTGATTTTGCTGACGGTAAATCCGCTGACGGAGCTGTTCGATATCCGGCGGCAGCTGAATTTTAACCAGGATGTGTTCGCTTATCCCCGGGAGGTGGAGGAGTTCAGGCTGCGGGCGGAGCAGGTGCAGGGGCGGCAGTACGAGGATATTTTGGAGAACTACCGGCTGACGGTGGAGGAACAGCTGAAAGGAATGGCGGAAAGTTCCGGGCTGTATGTCAGCGGCTGTGAGGTAAAACTGTCCGGGGAAACGGAAAGCTTCGGGCAGGTGACCGGGGTGCGGCTGACGGTAAGTTACCGGAGGCTTGACGGGTCTTCGGAGGGAGCGGATCAGACGGGTGTCGTGAAGGAAATCGGGGAGATCGAAGAGGTCAGGATTCCTCCGGTTCGGACAGAAAATGGGGTATCTGAAACGGAAAGCGTCGGAAATCAGGATACTTTAGAACTGGCGGAACAGATTGCCCGGCTATATCAGTTAGGGTCAGAGCAGGTGACAGTAGACCTGGAGGAGTGAAGATATGGCGCAGAGAGACAGGGAATTCGGTAAAGAGACAGGGAAGGCTTCTGCTGAGAAAACCGGAAGATTGATGGATATCCGACTGAGCTGGCGGAAAATCCAGGAGCATCTGGGGATGGATAAGCTGTTTTTGATTCTTCTGGCCGGGGTTTTATTGTTGCTTTCATCATTTCCCTTTGGAAAAGAATCAAAAAACGGCGATACCGGCGGGCAGGAGGCGGAGAATAGCGCCTATGACGGCGGCAGCGGTCCGGGGGATCTGGGAACGGACACAGATGCCGGCGGCGGACAGATACAGAGTGGTTCGGCCGGTTACGCCGCCTGGCTGGAAAAACGGCTGGAAGAGGTGCTGTTGACCGTGGACGGCGTGGGGGAGGTGAAAGTGATGATCACGCTGAAAAACAACGGGGAAAAACAGATCCGGTCCGATACGGTGCGGGAGCACTCCAGTACCAGCGAGACAGACTCCGCCGGAGGTTCCCGGAATCTTCAGGAGGTGCGGGAGGAATATTCCACGGTGATCCTGAACGACGGCACGGGCGACAGCCCCTACGTTACCCGGGAGACCGCGCCGGAGATCGAGGGCGTTCTGGTGGTGGCCCAGGGCGCCGGCAGCGCTTCGGTGAAAAGTGAAATTTATGAGGCGGTTCAGGCATTATTCAATGTGCCTGCACATAAAATTAAAGTACTAAAAGGTGTTTTGGAAAACTAATACAGAAAAGGAGTATTGCAAGTGAAAACCATTTGGAAGAAAAACCAGTTTATACTCACAGTATTAGCGGTGGTCATCGCAGTGGCAGGATACCTTACATATACCGGCGAGACAGGAACTTTGCTGGATGCGGCCACAACCGGAGATGACCAGGCAGTCCAGGGGGACGCGCTGATGGATATTTCCGAGGAGGATATCCTGGCGGAAAATATGGCCCTGGAAAATGCCGCCGCCGAGACCGGACAGGGGGAAGGAGGGGACGCTGAAAATTCCCAGCCCGGGGAAGCGCTGCTGACCAACAGCCAGGTGGTTGATTTTATCGCTGAGGTGCAGCTGAACCGGGAACAGGTGCGTACGAAAAACCAGGAGGCGCTGTTAGAGATTATCAACAATGCCAATCTGGCCGACGAACAGAAGCAGAGCGCCGTGGACAACATGGTCAGGATGACCGAGATCGCGGAAAAGGAAAACGCTACGGAAACCCTTCTGGCCACCAAGGGCTTTGACAGCGCCGTGGTCAGCATCACCGATGAAAATGTGGACGTGGTGCTGGGTATGACAGCCATCTCCGACGCGGAGCGGGCTCAGGTGGAGGATATCGTGAAGCGGAAGACGGAGATGCCGGCGGACAGTATTACGATTTCGCTGATGCCAGAGTGAAATAGTTTCGAAAAAAGACAGAAGAAAAAAATTGAAAAGATATTGATGAAGGCTGTGAATGCGTATAAAAGCAAAAGAGTCTGAAAAACCGCCGTCCGGTTTCTGCCCTGGGGCAGAGGCAGAGAACGGCGGTTTTATCGACTCCTGCGGCGGGACCGCCAGATATTTGCCGCGAATCTCTTATAATAGATATAGTGTTCGTTTTTCCGGAATATGAACGCCATGCACAGGTTGGGCGTCAGGATGCACAGACAGAGACGGAGGATAAACCCCGATGCCGGGTCCGGCGTGACCAGACGGCACAGGATCATGGTCAGAAAGGCTGTCGCTGCCGCTGACGCCGTATATTTTGCCTGCTCCAGAAAGAACTTCAACATGCCATGATTCATATTTTTCCGAAAATAATAACGGAACAGCACGTAAGGGTCTGCGATGGCTGATACGCAGGAGGTACTGATGATGGTTCCGAGCAGCGTTCCTGAAATGCCGAAACGGACAGCCAGCGGAATGGACAGTGCCAGATTCAGAATCCCTTCTATGACAGGCGCATACCGGGCCGGCCAGTACAGGCCCAGCACACGTCTGAAGGTTACACCGGTGGCGCGCATGCCCTCCAAATAAAACTGTATGATAATGACCAGCAGAGTGCCGCCGGGCAGCAGATATTCCGGACCGGCCCACAGTCGGATAAAAGGCTGGAAGAGACTGAGCAGAGCCGCGGAGCAGAAGCTGAACATCCATGCGTTTGCAAAGAGGATCCGGTAAAGGACCTTTTCCACATAGCCTTTTTCGCTGCTCACCGTCAGGTTTCCGATGCTGGCGTTAATGGAATCGAAGAAACGGTATGCCGCCATCTGGACTGCCTGGATGACCAGCGTATAGTTTGAGTAAATGCCGACGGAGAAGAAGCCGACAAATCTGGATATGATGATATTATCCGTAGCATAGACGATAATGGTTCCGATTTTTCGGAAAACCAGGGCATAAACTCTTTTTCTGATTTCCTTTCCGGTTTCAGAGGGGAGTTTTCTGACGTTTTTATCTTTTAAATAAGGATACATCCGGTCTGCCAGGACGGAAATGATCAGATTCTCCAGCAGGGCGGTGACGACTGTTGCGCTTAAGTAAAGGGCATAGTTTCGGGAAACAACCAGAATGGCGATCTGCAGCACTTTCAGCAGAATGTTAAACAGGGCCGTCAGGGCTGTGGAGATGTATTCCTTCTGGTCACATATGATCAGGGAACGTTTATAGGCGAAAAAATAGGGGATGCCCGAATGAAGCAGGTAGAGAATGAAATACAGATACATATGCTCCATGTTGTCCGGCATGTCTTTGATCAGGCAGGGCAGAAAAGGCGTAAGGATGGCGCCGGCCGTTAAGATGACGGCGCCTGTGATCCAATACAGGCGGCGGTAGAGAGTCAGGATAGATTTCAAAGATTCGACGTCATTTTCCTTCAGAGGCCTGTACAGGGCGAAGTCTACTGCGGAACCGATGCCCAGCTCGGCGAGGGACAGCAGAGACAGCACATTGGAAAACAGTCCGTTCAGGCCCAGATACTCCACCGGCAGCAGGCGTATAAAAATACTCCGGCTTACAAACTGCAGGATCAGGACCGCGGCATATGCGATCTGGGAAAAAAGAATGTTTCTGGCGCTGTTTCTGGTTCTGGAACTCATGGCGGTCAGTTTATTTCCTTTATTTAAAAATATAGTTTCTGATTTTGGAGATTCCGGACAGTCCTCTGTTAATCAGCCGGCCCAGACGAAGGCCGAAAATCCGGTTGATTTTCCGCATCCGTCCGGCCAGCTTTCGCTGTTCCGGCGTGTGCCAGGAGGCGTGGTACCAGTGAATGCTGTAAGTGTTTTTGGTGACCCTCAGCCGGTTGTCCGCATAACGGAGAGGCGCGAAATATTCGGGCGGAAATATGTCGATGTCCGCGACAGTCTGCCGCCTGCCGTCAGTCCGCAGTCCGTGAGCTTTCAGAATTTTCGTGGCGTAAACGGGGGAAGGGATCAGGCTTGGCGTATGGTCGTCGCGAAAAAAGGAGAGATTTTCATACAAATCCCGCATTTCTCTGATGACGCTGTTTCCCGGCTCGGCGCCGAATCCAAGCCCTGGCGCCACGCTTGCCCGGTTTTCAAATCCCATGAAAGCGCTGCGGTCCAGCAGGCTGTCCAGGCTGCGAATCACCTCCACATCCGTGTCCAGATAAATGCCGCCCTCCCGGTAGATGATATCCATCCGGGCATAGTCAGGGACAAATCCCCACAGTCCTGATTCATAAGCCTGCCGCATATAAGCGCATCCGGAAAAATTATAATTGGATTCATTCCATTCGATAATCTCAAAATCCGGACAGAATTTTTTCCAGCTCTCGATGCAGCGCCTGTTTTTTTCAGGTATCGGACTGCCGTCGACCCAGCAGTAATGAATGATTTTCGGAATCATAAGGTACCTCATTCGGGAGGGAAGCTGATTGTTTAAGCCTCAGTATCGGATGATCCATCTGGCCGCTTTGCGCAGTGTATCATAGTGACCGGGCGCTGTCAGGAACAGGAGCGTTTTGCCGATGCTGACAGGATCTCGGGCATTGCGCAGAATGAAAGCTCTGTCCCGGGGCGTCATTTTCTCATTTTCTGACAACCGGCAGGCAGATATCATCTGTCGGGACAGGTAGCCTGACAGGATCCGGTACTGGCACCGGGTGAGCCCGAGGCTCTGATAGTAGGTTTCTAACCGGTACAAGATTTTTTTATGTGCCTTGCGTTTTCGTCTTTTCTGCGCCGGTGTGTGATGGAATTTTCCCGCTGGACGTAATGATAGAGGCGGCGGTCCACGTATTTCACCGTTTCGGCCCGGAAGTACAGTTTTGGCGTCCACAGCTCGTCCTCATGGAGCAGACCTTTTGCAAAATAAAGTCTGTGCCGCAGGATCAGACTGCTTCTGACAGCTTTTAAAAAGACGGCGGCAAGGAACCCGCGTTTTTTGATATTGTCTAATATATAGTTTTTCCCGCTTTTGATCATGCCCTCGTCTACATAACAGGTATTGATATATCCGGTCTTTTTTCCGTTTTCCACGAACCATCCGTTAAATTCCAGCACGTCCACAGCCGCTTTACAAAGCTCCCGGTCAATGATTTCCAGCGCGTCCGCCTCAATAAAATCATCCCCGTCGATAAAGAGAACATATTCGGAGGAAATTTTCGAGATGCCGAAATTCCTGGCATCGGAAAGCCCGCCGTTTTCTTTTCGGTAGTATTCAAAACGGGAATCTCTTGCCGCGTAACTTCTGGCGATCACGGAACTGCGGTCTTCGGAGCCGTCGTCCACCATGACAGCCCGGAAGTTGCCATAAGTTTGACAGAGGATGCTGTGCAGGCATCGCTCCAGCTCATTTTCAACGTTATAAATGGGAATAATCAGGTCATAGTTCATTGTCTTGCCTCATTCAGCCATTTACTTACGAACCAGATGATTCGTCTTCTGCAGTATTTGATCTGGTTAAACAAAAGAATGAAGATCAGGAAGGGCCTGCTGATCAGATGCATCTGGTACAGTTCCTTTACATTGGCATTTCTGCCCTGGTGGCATTCCTTTAAATGTGAAGTCAGGCCGCTCTCACCGAAATATTTTTTCTGAATGGAGATTCCAACTAATTTTTCCGCCAGAACGTAATAGCTGTCGTATAGCAGAAACCGCTGGAAAAACTGATTATCTTCGTAATACTGCCTGTTCTCGTCGAATAACCCCAGTTTTTCTCCCACCGCTTTCCGGAAGACCACGGAGGGCGTTGTGGCACAGTTTCGGATACAAATGTCTCTGGCCGTCATTTTACACAGTCCGTGCCGTCTCCGCAGCCATGTTCTGAGAGGGGCATGGGCGCCCAGGAAGTATATATGACCGTGCTCCGCGATAATCTGGCTCTGCCGTTCCAGCTTATGGGCCATCCAGACGTCGTCCGCATCCAGCAGGGCGATCCACTCTGCTTTCGCTGCCCGGACACCCCGGTTTCTGGTATAGGAGACGCCGCGGTGTTCATGCTGCAGATACAGAAAGGGCATAGAGGGATGAGCGGATATGTAATCGGTCACAATCCTGGCAGTCTGGTCCAGGGAGCCGTCGTCGACGACGATGATTTCTTCGATCAGGTCAAAACGCGTCTGGTTTTTCACGGAATCCAGCACTTGCGTAATCGTTTTTTCACAGTTGTATGCAGGTATGACAACACTGAACATTTGCTCTCCGGATCTTTGTGCGGGGGAAGTTGGAAATTCGCTGTTACTGGTAAATTATAACATGAATCTGTTGATAATTCTATTGGAATCTTGCCCCCTTTTCGAAACTGTGTTAAACTATCGGAAAAAGTAACAGAGAATTTGTGAACAACAGGATTTGCGGATATAAAAATGGATGTACGCAAAATGACCGCGACAAAACAGGAGTGATATACAGATGAAATTACTGATTCAAAACGGACATATAATCGACCCTGCTGCCGACCGCGACGGGAAGTATGACATATTGATTGAGGACACAACGGTTTCGGAAATCGCTCCCCATATCGGGGCGGAAAGGGCGGATCAGGTGGTGGATGCGTCGGGCTGCTATGTGGTTCCGGGCTTTATCGACCTTCATGTGCATCTGCGGGACCCGGGGCTGACCTATAAGGAGACCCTTGCTACCGGCTCTCTGGCGGCGGCGAAAGGCGGCTTTACCAGCATCTGCCCCATGCCCAACACGAAGCCGGTGACGGACACGCCGGAGAAAATCAGGGAGCTTCTGAAGCGGGCGAAAACGGAATCGGCGGTTCATATCCTTCCGATCGGCGCCGTTACCGTGGGGCAGGAGGGGGAGATTGTCACGGATATGAAGGGAATGGCCGAGGCCGGGGCCGTAGGCGTCAGCGAGGACGGCAAATCCGTGATGAACAGCCAGGTTTACAGAGAAGGGATGAAGCTGGCGAAAGAAAACGGCCTGGTGGTGATGGCTCACTGTGAGGACAAGAACCTGGTAAACGGCGGCGTGATGAACGCCGGGGCGAAGGCGGAAGAACTGGGCCTTCCTGGTATCACCAATGCCGTGGAGGATGTGATTGTGGCCAGGGATATCCTTCTGGCGAAGGAAACCGGGGCGAAGCTGCATCTGTGCCATTGTTCTACCGAGGACAGCGTGGCGCTGACCCGGCTGGGCAAAGAACTTGGCGTGGACGTGACCGCCGAGGTCTGCCCCCATCATTTCGCCATGAGCTGTGAGGAGATCACGGAGGATCACGGCCGGTTCAAGATGAATCCGCCGCTGCGGGGCGAAGCAGATGTGGAGGCGCTGAAAAAGGGGCTGGCGGACGGAACCATGGACTGTATCTCCACAGACCATGCCCCCCATGCGCCGGAGGAGAAAAACTGCTCGATGATGCAGGCGGCCTTTGGTATCGTGGGGCTGGAAACAGCCTTTGCGCTGGGCTATACCTGCCTGGTGGAAGCGGGCGTACTGTCCCTGAACCGGCTTGTGGAGCTGATGACGGCAAAGCCGGCGGCGGTTCTGGGAATCGGCAAGGGCTGTATCGCAGAAGGGCGGACGGCGGATATCGCGGTTGTGGATGTGAGGGAAAGCTACCGGATCGATGCGTCGGCTTTTGCTTCGAAAGGAAGGAATACGCCTTTTGATGGGATGACGGTGAAAGGGCGGGTGAAGGCGACGATTGTGGATGGGGTGGTTGTGTATCAGGGGTGAGCCCGTCAGGCCGTATTCTTTCGGAATTACAGATTTCAGAAAACTGGAAGAATACGGCCATTTGCTATAAAAAATACCGTATCAAATTGAATGCGCAGAAACGCTTCCTACATAACGGAGCCGTTTTTAAGCTTAAACTTCTCCACCAGACCCTTCATCAGCTGCGCCTGGCTGGACAGCTCTTCGCTTGCGGCAGCGCTTTCCTGGGCGGTCGCCGAGTTGGTCTGCACGACGCTGGAAATCTGGTCGATCCCCGTCGTAATCTGGGAGATGGAATCGGCCTGGTTGCTGCTGGCCTCTGAAATCTGCCCGATAATGCCTGCCATTTCATTGACATTGTTTACGGCCTGAAACAGAGACTGTGCCGTCTCATCGACGATCTGCGTCCCGTTTTCTACTGCCTTTAAGGAATTTTCGATTAAAACAGAGGTATTCTGGGAGGCTTCCGCGCTCTTGCTGGCCAGGTTGCGGACCTCGTCGGCTACCACGGCAAAGCCCTTTCCGGCATCGCCTGCCCGGGCGGCCTCTACGGCGGCGTTCAGGGCAAGGATGTTGGTCTGGAACGCAATGTCTTCGATTGTCTTAATGATTTTGCCGATCTCACTGGAGCAGTTGCTGATATCGCCCATGGCCCGAATCATCTGCTGCATTTTTTCGTTGCTGGTATCCATTTCGGCGCTGACACTGCCTGCCATCGCGTTGGCCTGCCGTGCGTGATCTGCGTTCTCGCTTACCTTGTCGGAGATCTCGCTGATGGTGGCGGCCAGTTCTTCTACGGAGCTGGCCTGTTCGGTCGCTCCCTGGGACAGGGCCTGGGCGCCGTTTGATACCTGTTCGGACCCGTTCGCCACCTCGGCGGAGCTCTGGCTGATCTGCAGCATCGTGTCGTTCAGCTTTTCGGCAATGCCCCGGAAGGAAACTAACAGCGGATAAAATCCTCCCGTATATTCTTCCTCGCAGATGGAATCCACCGTAAAATCTCCGGCGGCCATTTTGGCGAGGAATTTATTTTCGTCGTCGATAATCACCTGAAGCTTACGGATCAGACGGCGTACCTGCTCGGCGAGAACGCCCAGCTCATCCCTGGAAGTATAGGAAATCTCCACGTCCAGATCTCCCTCCGCCATTTTGAGGGCGGCCGCCTCGATCTCGGAAATCGGCGTCTTAATCAGGCGCACGACCACGAAGGAGAAGAATACGCCCACCAGGATGATGGCAATGATCACTGCAGCCATAAGGATTGTGGCGGTTCTGTAGAGGAAGAAGCTTTCCTCTGTCGCCGCGTCGCTGCCCTCCGTGTTATAGGTGATAATATCATTAAAAGCGCTGTTTAATGAATTGTAAAGTTCTACGCATTCTCCCTCCAGGATCGTACGGGCATCCTCGACGTGTCCCTGTTTCGCCAGTTCCATCATTTCTTCATCTGCTTTATCGTACTGGGTCCAGAGCTTCATGGTATTGTCATAGAAAGCCCGTTCTTCCTCGTCAATTAATCCCGCGTATTCGGCCAGGAGGGCATCCATGTCTTTTTTTTCGTTCTGGAGGTACTGCAGGCTGGATTCCTTTACATCGTCGGAAATCGCGGTCAGGTATCCCAGTTCATTCAGGCGGATATTGGAAATCGTAGTGGACAGATCCCTGGCCGTGTCGATACTGGGAAGCCAGCTGGTGGAAATATCGCTTGTCATGTCGTTCATCCGGCCCATCAGTGAGAATGACATCCCGCCGATGATCAGCATGCCAATCAGCGCCACGCCTATGAGGATATAAAGCTTCAGTCTGATTTTTAGATTGCGTATGTAGTTGATCATGTTTCTGGTCTCCTTGTTTACGTTGGTGTCATTGTTTGATGCTGCTTTTGAGTATAACAATATATCGGTATATTTTTCATGTTTGATAAGTAAATGCAGGACTTTTATGTATAGAAGTGATCTGTTTTTCATAAGAGTGAATAAATGGGAAAACGGGGGACGTTATGCCTGATCCGAAAAATGAGAATCTTTTAAATCTGAGTCTGGAAGCCACGGAGGAGGAGCGGGAAAAATCGCCGATTTTAATGACGGGCTTTGACCCCCAGGAAGACCGTTGGGAGCTGATTGTGAAATACGGCGGCGAGCTGTCCCGGATTACGGAGCAGTTCCCCGGAACTCTGGTGCAGGAGCTGCTGAATTCGTACGCGATTTTAAACATTTCCCAGCAGTATGTGGATGCCCTGGCCGCACTGCCCCAGATTTTATATGTGGAGAAACCGAAACGGCTGTTTTTTGCCGTTGCCAGAGGAAAGCAGGTATCCTGCATCGCTTCTGTCCAGGGCGGCCGGGAGGGGCTGACGGGGAGAGGGGTGTTGGTGGGGATTGTGGATTCCGGTATCGATTACACCCACCCGGATTTCTGCAATGAAGACGGAACCAGCCGTATCCTGTCGATCTGGGATCAGCAGTCGGACAGGGGAACGCCGCCGGAGGGCTTTGTTTTTGGGACGGAATACGGCAAAGAACAGATCGACGAGGCGCTGGCCCAGACTTCGGCGGCCGACCGCCAGGCCATTGTGCCGGCCATGGATTTAAGCGGCCACGGTACGGCGGTGGCCGGTATTGCCGCAGGGAACGGGAGGGCGCAGGAGGGGCTTTACCGGGGCGTGGCCTATGAGAGCCCGATTATAGCGGTGAAGCTGGCGGTTCCGATGGAAAATTCATTTCCCAGAACGACCCAGCTGATGGCGGGCATCGACTATCTGGTGCGCAAATCTCTGGCGTTGAATATGCCTATGGCGATTAATATCAGTTTCGGAAATAATTACGGGAGTCATTCCGGCACCAGTCTGCTGGAGACCTATATCGACGACATTGCGGGGCTTGGCAGAACCGCCATCTGCATCGGCACGGGAAATGAGGCGGCGGAACCGGTGCACACGGCCGTACAGTTTATGAAAGGGCGGCAGGACAGCCCCCGGGACGTGCTGCTGGGGGTGGCTCCTTCTCAGACTTCGCTGAGCGTGCAGATTTGGAAGGAATATGCGGATGAGATCGATATAGAGGTGCTCCATCCTTCAGGCCGTTCTACCGGGGTATTGTCTGCCGCTGCGGGGGCGCAGAGGTTTCCGTTCGGGGATACGACGCTGCTGGTTTATTTTGGAGAGCCCAGCCCTTACAGTATTAACCAGGAGATTTTTGTCGATATGATCCCGCGGGGTTCTTTTGTGGACAGCGGTACCTGGGTGATCCGGCTGACGCCCCGGAATATCCTGATCGGCCGGGTGGATCTGTGGCTGCCGACCGGGGGCGTGCTGAACCGGGGCAGCGGGTTTCTGAATCCGGAGCCTTATACGACGCTGACCATTCCCTCCACAGCCAGAAAGGCGATCGCCGTGGGGGCTTATGACGCTTATACGGATACGTACGCAGATTTTTCCGGTAGGGGGTATACCCGTTTTACCGAGATGATTAAACCGGATATCGCGGCGCCGGGGGTGAATGTGATGACCACTGCCGTCGGCGGCGGATACGGGCCGGTGACAGGGACATCCTTTGCCACGCCTTTTGTGACCGGCAGCGCGGCGCTGATGATGGAGTGGGGGATTGTCAGGGGGAACGATCCGTTTTTGTACGGGGAGAAGATCAGGGCGAGCCTGCAAAGAGGAGCCAGAAGGCCGATTGCGGAGAGGGAGTATCCGAATGCGAGGTGGGGGTATGGGGCGTTGTGTTTGAGGGATAGCCTGCCGGGGTAAAAATTTTATATTGATTAGAATAATGCACACTTTATTCAACAGCTATGTGTTGAATAAAGTGTGCATTATATGTTGAATAAAGTGTTGAAAAGGGATATACTATGTTTGGAGGTATGTGGATATGAACCTTGGAATGGAAACGGAGTTAATTGAATTCAAAAAATCGACAGGAGAATTGAAAGAAGGAATTATTTCTTTGGCCTCTATGCTGAATAAAAATGGAAGAGGAGTGCTGTATTTTGGCGTGAGGAATGATGGTGAAATTGTAGGCCAGCAAATTGGAGATCGCACTATGCGTGAGATTTCTCAGGGGATAGCGAATGCAATGAAACCGCAAGTGATACCGACAATTATTATGGAACTACGCGAAGACAAAAATGTAATAAAAGTTATGGTTGAAGGAGATGAAAGACCTTATTCAGCATATGGGAAATATTACATGAGGTTAGCGGACGAGGATCGGGAAATATCACCGCGGCAGTTACGAGGGTTGATGCTTAGCGCATCGGATTCTATTGTAAATATAGAATCAAATAATCAGGAACTGACTTTTAATCAGTTAAAGACATTATATATTGGAAACAATCTGACGCTTCGAGAAAATACCTTTAAACAGAACTTGAATCTTTTAACACGTGACGGGACATATAATTTAATGGCCGGTATTCTGGCAGATGCCAACAGTTATTCCATCAAAGTGGCAGTATTCAGCGGAGCAGATAAAACAAATCTGATCAAGCGGAATGAATATGGTTATAAATGTATGCTTGTAGCAGTAAAACAGGTATTGGATTATATGGAAGCGTTGAATGACACGCTTGTGGATGTGGAGGGAAGTCTGAGGAAAGAAAGCAGGTTGTTTGATTTTCCATGCTTCAGGGAGGCATGGCTGAATGCTTGTCTGCACAATCGCTGGTCAAGACAAACACCGCCGGCTGTATATATGTTTAATGACCGTATTGAGATCATATCAGTGGGAGGTCTGCCGGACGGACTTACATTGGAAGAATTTTATGAGGGAAAAAGTAAGCCGGTGAATCTTGAGCTTCAGCAGATTATGGTTCAACTGGATTATATAGAACAGACGGGGCATGGAGTACCTCTGATTGTATCCAGATATGGGAGAGAAGTGTTTGACATCTCGGAAAATTTTATTACGGTAACAATTCCGCTGGATCATAAGAGGAACGTAAAAGATAGTATATCCAAAACAGCAAAAGCACTTGACGGCAGCGATGCAAAAATATTAGAGCTGATGAAAGAGAATTCCAATATCAGCGTCAGTGAAATCAGCAGGCGGGTTGGTTTGGGAACGACTACCGTTACAAAAAGAATTCGCCGTCTGAAAGAAGAAGGAATTGTTGAAAGAAAAGGCTCTAAAAAGACAGGACAATGGATTGTGGAATGATAAAATCATAATGAGGATTTAGTGAAATAAAGAGATTTCGGGAAGCGCCTCGAAGAAAATTACAGAAAAAGCGGAGACATTAATGGCGCTGGGGCTGTACACCCGCCAGCAAAACAGTAATATCGGCCAACAAATTTTCAAAATAAAAACACGATTGTTGCCTTTGCAAACTGTGATGGCGGTACGCTTTATATCGGAGTGAATGACGATGGAACAGTTTGTGGCATTGATGACGTTGACGGTACTATGCTGCGTGTAACCAATGCAATCAGAGCTGCTGTGCGTCCGGATATTACTATGTTTGTGGAATGCCGTAGTGATGTTATGGACGAAAGGTCCATTGTATGTGTAATTGTCCGGCGTGGTACGGCAAGACCGTATTATCTGCATGGAAAAGGAATCCGCCTGGAGGGCGTTTATGTCCGCCAGGGAGCATCGACAGTTCCGGCAACGGATGCTGTCATCCTGAATATGATCAAGGAGACCAGCGGTGACAGTTATGAGGCGGCTCGTTCTCTCAACCAGAATCTTACTTTTATTAAGTCCACCGGCTTTTTTAAAAAACGGAAGGTGAAATTTGGAAAAGCGCAAATGCGTACGCTCCATTTGATCGGTGAGGATGATACGTATACGAATCTGGCATTTTTGTTGTCAGAGCAGTGTACGCATACGGTCAAACTGGCTGTTTTTGAGGGCAGTAAGAAATCTATATTCAAGGATCGGCTGGAATTGTCAGGTTCCCTTTTAGAACAGTTGGAGGAAGCCTTTAACTATATTGACCGTTACAACCGTACCCGTGCGGAATTTTCTGGGCTGGATCGGCTGGATATGCGGGATTACCCTCCGGAGGCAATCCGTGAGGCGCTGTTGAATGCCATCGTCCATCGAGACTATTCTTTCAGCGCAGCCACGCTCGTCAGCATTTTTGATGATCGAATTGAATTCGTTACGGTTGGCGGTCTGGTGAAAGGTATTACATTGGACGATGTGATGCTGGGGGTGTCCGCATTGCGCAATCAGTATTTAGCAAATATTTTCTATCGTTTGCGGCTGATTGAGGCATACGGCACAGGAATTCTCAAAATCAATGAATGTTACGATGATTATGCTGTGAAGCCTTTGATCGAAACAACAAGTAATGCTTTTAAGATTACGCTTCCTAATATCAATTTTCGCGCAGAAGAACAAAGGACTTCAAATAACACGAAAGCGGGTGGCTCTACCAGTGTGACAAAAAAAGAAGAACGAATGAATGCTGTCTTAGAATTGTGCCGCAGTAAAGGTTCTATTGTCCGCGGCGATGTGGAAATGGTACTTGGCGTATCTCAGTCTACGGCAATCCTGCTTTTGCGGGAGTTGACGGATGATGGTGTATTGATTAAAAAGGGAAAAACTAAAAATTTACGATATTATGAAAATAAATAAAGGTATATCTAAAATTATGCCGTTCGGATATGGAATTCTAGTGTACAATATCACTTGATGAATCGAAAACACTCAGACAAAAATAAAGGCAGAGATATGCCTGTATCATTTTTCAGAATGCCGGGCGGTCAAAGCCGCAGAGACTTCTCTAACTCATCCAAAGAGTTGATGAAAGCTAAAACAGCTTTAACCTGTTCATCATTCATTTTTTCCAGCTGGGCAAGTGCCTTTTGGTGCGTTTTAGATAATGCCGTACCATGGGTATTCAATTCGGCGACCGCATTTTCAAATGACGGCTCCGGTTCAAAACCGGTTTCAA
>CAJTTU010000041.1:0-26646 GCA_910579325.1 uncultured Lachnospiraceae bacterium
GAACGAAACCGGTATAATAATATGGAATAGATATAAAAGTTCAGTTCTGATAACAGTAAATGAGCAGTAAAAATAAGAACAGGAGAGAGAGCATGTGTACAGCGGCAACCTATAAGACAAAAGATTTTTATTTTGGGCGTACTCTGGATTATGGATTTTCCTATGGCGATGAGGTTGTGGTAACGCCCAGGAATTATCCGTTTCTGTTTCGGGACAGGGGCAAAGTGTGCAATCATTATGCCATGATCGGTATGGCTCATGTGGCGGAGGAGTATCCCTTATATTATGACGCCGTAAATGAAAAGGGACTGGGAATCGCGGGTTTGAATTTCCCGGGAAACGCGGCGTATCACGGCAGAGTGCGAGGGAAGGATAATATCGCTCAGTTTGAGGTGATTCCCTGGATTCTGGGCCAGTGCGCCACGGTAAAAGAGACGAGAAGGCTGTTAGAGAGGATGAATTTCTGGGATGTTTCTTTCAGCGAGCAGCTGCCTGTGGCCCAGCTGCACTGGATTATCGCCGACAGGGAGGAAGCGATTACCGTGGAATCGATGGCGTCCGGAGTCAGGATTTATGAGAACCCGGTGGGAATCCTGACGAACAATCCGCCTTTTGACATGCAGATGTTCGCTCTGAATAATTATATGCGGCTGTCTGTGAAAGCGCCGACTGACTGCTTCGCCCGGGGACTTACGCTGAATCAGTACAGCCAGGGGATGGGCGCTTTGGGCCTTCCCGGCGATCTGTCCTCCCAGTCCCGGTTTGTGCGGGCGGCCTTCGTCAGGATGAATTCCGTCTGCAAAGACGGGGAGTTGGAGAGTGTTAATCAGTTTTTCCATATTTTGGGTTCTGTGGATCAGCAGAGAGGCTGCTGTGAGCTGGAGGACGGACAGTATGAGGTGACGCTTTTCACATCCTGCTGTAATGGGGATCGGGGTATTTATTATTATACTACCTATGACAACCATCAGATCTCGGCGGTGGATATGCACAGGGAGAATCTGGACGGGAGAGAGCTGATTCGGTATGAGACGGTCAGGGAGGAGCAGATTCATATGCAGAATTAATGTGCGGCAAGACAGGATAATAAAAAAGACAGACGGACACAGATGAAAATCAAACTGTCCGGCTGTCTTTTTAATTTTTATATGTCTGATATCTGTTTAAACCACAACCAGCTCATACTCCCTGCTGCCCAGCCCGATCTTCTCCGCGTGCTCCAGGCAGGATCTCCATTCGGACTCCGGCGTGGAGTTGGTGAAGGGGTCGTGGTGGTCGTGGAAATGGGGGGCGGTCATCTGGTCGGTCAGCTGGCTGTTGGGCATAGGGTCTGCCTTCATGCAGGCGTCCACACAGGCCTGATCCAGAGCCAGCGGGTCAAAGGAGGCGAACATGCCGATATTCGGCAGGATCGGCGCGTCGTTCTCGCAGTGGCAGTCGCAGTTGGGGGACACGTCCACAACCAGGGAGATGTGGAACTGGGGCCGTCCGTCCACGACGGCTTTGGTGTATTCGGCCATCTTGCAGTTTAAGATGGAGTTTGCGTTGCTGTCGTTAAATTCGATGGAGTCATAGTTGCAGGCGCCCAGGCAGCGGCCGCAGCCCACGCAGTGGGACAGGTCTACATGCATCTTTTTGGCGCTCTCGTCAAATACAAGGCCGTTATTGGCGCATTCCTTCTGGCATCTCTTGCAGCCGCGGCAGGTTTCCTCGTTGATATGGGGCTTCCCGTTGGAGTGCTGCTCGGTTTTGCCGGCACGGGAGCCGCAGCCCATGCCGATATTTTTGATTGTGCCGCCGAAGCCGGTCATCTCATGGCCCTTGAAATGGGTCAGGCTGATAAAGATATCGGCGTCCATAACGGCGCGGCCGATTTTGGCTTCCTTCACATATTCGCCGCCTGCCACGGGCACATTGATATCGTCGGTGCCTTTCAGGCCGTCGGCGATGAGCACGGGACATCCCACGGTCAGGGGCGTAAAGCCGTTCTGCCAGGCACAGTCCAGATGCTCCAGGGCATTTTTCCGGCTGCCCGGGTACATGGTGTTGCAGTCGGTGAGGAAGGGCTTGCCGCCCATTTCCTTTACCAGATCCACGATAGCTCTGGCATAGTTGGGGCGCAGATAGCTGATATTGCCAAGCTCCCCGAAATGCATTTTGATGGCGACAAATTTGCCCTCCATGTCAATTTCGCCGATGCCGGCTTTTTTCACCATTTTCTGCAGCTTGGTGGGAAGTCCGTCGCCAAATGCTTTGGTGCGGAAGTCGGTAAAGTAAACTTTTGATTTTGCCATTTGATTCATCTCCTAAATATTATTATAGTTCGGCTGTTTTTTTCAAGTCTTTTGAGCTGAGAAATTTTTTAGCCGGAAAAGCGCATGTAAATTATTTAATTGCCGGAAGTTTTTACGCTTAGAAAGCATCTGGCAAAAGGTGCTGGTGATGTATCCTGTCAAGTTTAATTCTCCGCAAATAACCTGTCGATCAACGTATACCCTTCCGGAATAAAAATCTCACTTTCCCCGGCGGCCTTCTCACAGTACGCGCTTACGCCGCCCACTGTTTTTGTGCTGTCATAAAGCATATAAGGAATGGGGTCTGAGGTATGGGTTCTGCAGCAGATCGGCGTGGGGTGGTCAGGCATAATCAGCATCCGGTAAGGCTCGCCGGAGGCATCCATGGCTTCCTTCACCACTTTGATTACGCGCTGATCCAGATTTTCGATGGCGGTAATCTTATCGGGGATGCTGCCCTGGTGTCCCATCTCGTCGGGGGCTTCCAGATGGATATAGGCGAAATCGCAGCCATCCTTTAACAGGGCGTCTACGCCGGCCATGGCCTTGCCCTCATAATTCGTATGTAAAGAACCGTCGGCTCCGGGCACATCGATCACTTTCATATGCGCGCCTACGGCAATTCCTTTCAACAAGTCTACGGCGGAAACCATAGCGCCCTTCTTCCCGGTTTTCTCAAAATAAGAAGTGAGGATCGGCTTTGTGCCTGCTCCCCAGAACCAGAGGCTGTTGGCCTTGTTTTTTCCCTCCACGGCCCGTTTCAGGTTTACCGGATGGCTGTTTAAAATATCATAGCTTTTTTCCATCATTTCCCGCAGTTTCCGGTCTTCCGGCAGATACTGGCCGATGGTCTGGTTCAGCACGTCGTGGGGCGGCGTGGCCTCCGCAATCTGGCCGTTCTCCCAGATCAGCAGATGACGGTAGCTGGTGCCGGTATAAAAATGATAGGTTTCTGTTTCAAATACCTCCTTGACTGCCTGAATCAGAAGGTCAGCCTCCTCCGTGGTGATTTCCCCGGAACTGTGATCTAAAATGGTGCGTTCTTCATAAGGAATGTTTTCTTCCTCTGAGAGCGTCACCACGTTGCACCGCAGCGCCACGTCCGTATCCTTCATATCCACGCCGATGCTCAGCGCCTCCAGCGGCGAGCGGCCTGTGTAATACTGTTTGGGGTTGTAGCCGATCACGGAAAGATTGGCAGTGTCGCTGCCCGGCTTCATCCCGTCGGGGATGGTTTTCACCATGCCGATTTCCGATACCTTTGCCAGTTCATCCATCACCGGGGTTTTGGCGCACTGAAGCGGGGTTCCTCCCTTCAGCTCATCTAATGGCTCATCCGCCATGCCGTCGCCTAAGATTACAATATATTTCATAAATGGCCTCCGATTTTCCGGAATGTACTTTCAGAATTTTATATACCCGTAAATATAAAACCAGGAACGGCAAAATTCTGAGAGGACATTGGATAAATATTTTTAATACGATTCACGTTTCTATTATGTGGGGAAACTGCTAAAAAGTCCAGTATTTTTTTATGATTGTATAAATTCTTGTACATATTACCGTTGAAAAAAATGAGGATTCATAATAAAATAATGGGTGAATAAAAGATTGGGAGAGCAAAAGGGCAGAATGACGGTAGTTCGACATATGAATCTGCCCGGATGTCCCCTTAAAAAGAAAAACGGCAACGAACCACAGCGGCAAAAGAGCAGGTGAGTTGCGGATTGATTAATAAAACACGGAGGTTTGCGACATGAGTAATTCAGCATCGGCAGGCATGCGTATTGAGAAGCTGCTTGATCCTGGCAGCTTTATTGAGATCGGCGGCCATGTCACGGCGAGGAATACGGATTTTAACCTGCCTGAAAAGGAAACGCCGGCGGACGGCGTGGCGACCGGTTACGGGACGATCGACGGGAGCCTGGTCTATGTGTACAGCCAGGATTCGGCTGTCCTTGGCGGTTCCGTAGGGGAAATGCATGCCAGAAAGATTGTTCACCTGTATCAGATGGCTATGAAGATGGGAGCGCCGGTGATCGGCATGATCGACTGTGCCGGCATGCGGCTCCAGGAGGCCACCGACGCATTGAATGCTTTTGGGGAGCTGTATCTGTGCCAGGTAAACGCTTCAGGCGTGATTCCGCAGATCACGGCGGTGTTCGGCAGCTGCGGCGGCGGGATGGCGCTGGTGCCTGCGCTGGCTGATTTTGTGTTTATGGAGGCGGAAAAAGCCAGGATGTTTGTAAACGCCCCCAACACCCTGGAGGACGGAGCCGGAAAGGATACGGCCTCGGCTCAGTTCCGGAGTGAAAAGGCCGGTTCCGTGGATAAGGTGGGAAGCGAGGAGGAGATTCTGGAATCCATCCGTGAGCTGATTTCCATTTTGCCGGCGAATAACGAGGATGACATGTCCTATGACGAGTGCGGGGACGACCTGAACAGAGTCTGCGAGGGCATTGAAGGCTGTGTACAGGATGGGGCCAGGGCTCTTGCCATGATTTCCGACGACGGATTTTTCTATGAGGTAAAAGAGGGCTTTGCCAAAAACATGGTCACTGGTTTTATCCGGCTGAACGGCGTCACCACTGGCGCCGTGGCAAACCGGACGGAGCGCCATGACGAAGAAGGAAAGGTAGCGGAAACCTTTGAGCCAAGGCTGACTTCTAATGGCTGTATGAAAGCGGCGGAGTTTATTTCCTTCTGCGACGCTTTCAATATCCCTGTGCTCACGCTGGTTCAGGCCGAGGGCATGAAGGCTGACTTCCATCAGGAGCTGCGGATCGCGAAATCCATGGCGAAGATGACCTGCGCCTATGCCGGCGCAACGGTGCCGAAGGTGACGGTGATTGTGGGGAAAGCTTACGGAACCGCTTACACGGTGATGAACAGCAAAGGAATCGGCGCGGATCTGGTTTATGCCTGGCCGGATACGGCGGTGGGCATGATGGATGCGGAGAGCGCCGCCAGAATTATCTACGCCGAAGAAATCCGCCAGGCGGAAAATGCGCCTGCGCTGATCGGCGAGAAGGCGGCGGAATATGCCGCTTTGCAGGGAAGCCCGCTGTCGGCGGCCAGAAGGGGATATATCGACCATATTATTAAGCCTGGGGATACGAGAAAATATGTGATCGGCGCTTTTGAGATGCTGTTCACCAAACGGGAAGACAGGCCGTCGAAAAAACACGGGACGGTCTGATAGAGGTGCGGAATGGTAGAATTGACATTAGGCCAGATTTTTCAGAGAGCGTTGCTGAATACGCTGCTTGGCATGGGCACGGTTTTTGCCGTACTGATTTTTATCAGCCTGCTGATTTCCCTGTTTCAATATATCCCGAAGCTGCAGCAAAGCTTTGGGAAAAAACAGGAGACGGCCGGACAGCCGTCGAATGTTCAGCAAGGCGCCTCCGCGGCTCATTTCGGCGGATTTAAGTTCAGGTCGAAAACGGCGGAGCCCGCAAAGGCGGAGGATAAGGATTATATCGACGACAGGGAGCTGGTGGCGGTCATTACCGCGGCCATAGCGGCTTATCAGGGAACGTCTACGGACGATTTGATTGTCCGCTCGATCAAACGGGCGAAAAAGCAGAACTGGTGAAAATGAATTTGGAGGAATGTGGATATGAAAAGTTATACAATTACTGTAAACGGTGTGACATACGATGTAACGGTGGAGGAAAACGCCTCGGTCAGCGTGCCTGTCAGAACCCAGAAGCCGGCGCCGGCCGGCAGCCCGAAGGCGGCGTCCAAAATTCCCACGGCCGGCGGCGGCTCCGTGAAGATTTCCGCCGGGGCGGCTGGCAAGGTGTATAAGATCGAAAAAGAAGCGGGGGCTTCCGTGAAAAAGGGCGATACGGTCGTGGTGATCGAGGCGATGAAAATGGAGATCCCCATCGTGGCGCCGAAGAACGGCACCGTGGTCAGCATCGATGTATCCGTGGGCGATTCCGTAGAGGCAGGCCAGGCGCTGGCGACAATGGACTGAAAGGAATATTGGTGCGAAATATGGGAAGTATTGTAGAAACCTTGGGGAATCTGCTGCATCAGACCGCGTTTTTTAACCTGAGCGGAGGAAATTACGCGATGATTGCTGTTGCATGCTTTTTCCTGTATCTGGCCATAGCCAAAGAATATGAGCCGCTTTTGCTTCTGCCCATTTCCTTTGGTATGCTGCTGGTGAATATTTATCCGCCCATTATGGAGGAAGGGGGGCTTTTGTGGTATTTCTTCCAGCTGGACGAATGGTCGATCCTGCCCTCCCTGATTTTCCTGGGCGTGGGGGCGATGACAGATTTTGGCCCGCTGATTGCAAACCCGGCCAGCTTTCTTCTGGGAGCGGCGGCTCAGTTCGGTATTTTCGCGGCCTATATCGGCGCAATGCTGCTGGGCTTCAATGAGCTGGCTGCGGCGGCCATCTCCATTATCGGCGGCGCCGACGGCCCTACCTCTATTTACCTGGCTTCGAAGCTGGGGCAGACGGGCCTGATGGGGCCTATTGCGGTGGCGGCTTATTCATATATGTCTCTGGTTCCGATTATCCAGCCGCCGATTATGCGGCTTCTGACTACGGAGAAGGAGCGGGCGATTAAGATGGAGCAGCTTCGTCCCGTGTCAAAGCTGGAGAAGATTCTGTTCCCCATCATCGTAGCGACGGTGGTCTGTCTCCTTCTGCCCTCCACGGCTCCGCTGGTGGGTATGCTGATGCTGGGCAATCTGTTTAAGGAATCCGGCGTGGTAAGGCAGCTGACGGAGACGGCCTCCAACGCTTTGATGTATATCGTCGTTATTTTGCTGGGCGTTTCCGTGGGCGCAACCACCAGCGCAGAGGCTTTCCTGAACTGGGATACGATTAAAATCGTGGGCCTGGGTCTTCTGGCCTTTGCTTTCGGCACGGCCTCCGGCGTGCTGTTCGGCAAGCTGATGTGCAAGCTGACCCACGGCAAGGTGAATCCGCTGATCGGTTCCGCAGGCGTGTCCGCAGTGCCGATGGCGGCCAGAGTGTCCCAGAAGGTGGGCGCGGAAACCGATCCCACCAATTTCCTGCTGATGCATGCCATGGGGCCAAATGTGGCCGGCGTCATCGGAACCGCAGTGGCGGCCGGTGTGTTTATGGCGATGTTTGGCGTGGGATGAGAGCAGGAGAATAACGAAAAAGAGCAGAGTAGGAGTTTAATTGTATGGCTGAAATAGAAAAAAAACCGATCAAAATTATGGAAACTGTTTTGCGGGACGCCCATCAGTCTCTGATTGCCACCCGCATGACCACGGAGCAGATGGTGCCGATTATCAGCAAAATGGATCAGGTGGGCTACCATGCGGTGGAGTGCTGGGGCGGCGCCACCTTCGACGCTTCCCTGCGGTTTCTGAAGGAAGACCCCTGGCAGCGGCTGCGCATCCTGCGGGACGGCTTTAAGAACACGAAATTACAGATGCTGTTCCGGGGACAGAATATCCTGGGCTACCGCCATTATGCCGACGATGTGGTGGAGTATTTCGTGCAGAAATCCATTGCCAACGGCATCGACATTATCAGGATTTTTGACTGCTTTAACGACTTAAGGAACCTGAAAACTGCCGTAAATGCGGCGGTGAAGGAAAAAGGCGAGGTACAGGTGGCATTGTCCTATACGCTGGGCGACGCCTATACGCTGGACTACTGGACGGATATGGCGAAGAAGGTAACGGATATGGGGGCGACCTCCCTCTGCATCAAGGATATGGCCGGCCTTCTTGTGCCCTACCAGGCCACGGAGCTGATTCAGGCTTTGAAGGAAGCCACGGATCTGCCTATTGACCTGCACACTCACTATACCAGCGGCGTGGCGGCCATGACTTATCTGAAGGCGGTGGAGGCAGGCTGCGATATCATAGATACGGCCATGTCGCCCTTCTCCATGGGCACCAGCCAGCCGGCCACGGAGGTAATGGTGGAAACCTTTAAGGGAACCCCTTACGATACGGGGCTTGACCAGAACCTGCTGGCGGAAATCGCCGATTATTTCCGCCCGATCCAGGAGAATGCCCTGAAAACCGGCCTGCTGAACCCGAAGGTGATGGGCGTGAATATCAAGACCCTTTTGTACCAGGTGCCCGGCGGCATGCTGTCCAACCTGGTATCCCAGTTAAAGGAGCAGAATGCGGAGGATAAATATTATGACGTGCTGATGGAGGTGCCCCAGGTGCGAAAGGATCTGGGCGAGCCGCCGTTGGTAACTCCTTCCTCCCAGATTGTGGGAACCCAGTCTGTGTTTAATGTGCTGATGGGCGAGCGGTACCGGATGGCTACGGCGGAGACGAAGGCGGTGCTTAAGGGTGAGTACGGCCAGACCGTTAAGCCGTTCAATCCGGAGGTGGTGCAAAAGGTAATCGGCGACGAGGAGGTTATCACCTGCAGACCTGCAGACCTGATCCCGCCGGAGCTGGATAAATTAGAGCAGGAGATGGCCCAGTGGAAGGAGCAGGACGAGGATGTGCTGACCTATGCGCTGTTCCCCCAGGTGGCCGTGGAGTTTTTCAAGTTCAGGCAGGCGCAGAAGACGAAGGTTGACCCGGATACGGCGGATGAGAAGAATGGGGTGTATCCGGTGTAGGGGTGGAATGGAATTCGTTTTACTGTACTCAAATCTATAGATGGCAATTGCCGTAAGGGTGAAATACTCCGTAGTTTGCTGTGATATCTTGAGCTTACTGCGGGGTATTTTTTACTGACAAAGGACACAGCACTTTGGAAAAATGACCTGTTAGATGCCATTATTCTTTATAATGCGCAAGATTTACATCTTTTGATTACAAATGAAGCTTCTTCATCTAATTGGACACAGGGAGTATGGATATGCGTTTCTTCATATGGGTAATATTCTACTGCCTCGGAGCATATGGATACAATCCGTTCGCTGACAGGTGTTCTAGTATGGAATTACCTCAATCGAATATAGCATGTCGATTTTCCCACCCCCTCATGTTTCAGTTCGCCGGCATTCACCATTTTTCTCAAAGCGCCTTCAATGGAGCTGATACTTAAGGATGGACACAGTTCTCTGATGTCCTGTTTGGTGAACCGTCCGATTTTATTCTGCGTTGCTTTGCGTACCATGTCGATGGCCGGAAGTTTTTCTTCTACGATCAAAAACCTGTCAATGCTGAGAATATATTTGATGAATGGAACGGCATCTTCCGTTCCTTCATGCCAGCCGTGCTGCGATTGGTTCAGCGCTTTGTAATATAAGTCCTTATCTTTTGCGATTTTCGCTTCCAAGGAGATGTATTTTCCAACATAAAAACCACAGCGATACAAAAGCAGAGTGGTGAGCAACCGGCTCATTCTGCCGTTTCCGTCATTGAAGGGATGAATGCACAAAAAATCATGAATATAAATTGGAATGGAGATCAGCGGTTCCAATTCAAAATTACCAATAAGCTATATATCCTGGAATATCGGAGTCCCATTTCTGATCCCTGATAGATGCGTAATTGAATATTCTCATTCTCATAGTTACCATCCTTTCCCTTAAATTATGGCAAATGATAAGGGAAAAGTCAATGCAGTAAGCGAATATTCCCTTAAAATGTGCAATGTTTAGGGGAAAATGTTTTAGACAAATAGTATACCCTCATATCGTAGACGGATTCATCGATATTGCTGTTATGGTGAACTGTATGGCCGAGGTCTGTGATGGTGGTAATGGTATTATTCTGCAAAAAACAGTGAGATTGATTTCGTTTTGCTGTATGGGATGGAAATCGTTCCTGTTGAGGTAAAAGGCGGAGAGGATAAATCGGCGCCGTCATTTAAAAAGTATATTGCAGGAAAGACAAAGGAATTATTGTAGTCCCGGCATTTCGTTTCCAAAAATCTGATACAAATTTGATACGTTTCAGATATAATGCCGAGCGGAAAGTGTAAAAATATGGTCCGGCACCGTAAAAGGTTTGCTGTTCGTGCGTGGAAACCATTGACAAAAAGTTGTCCTACCCAATATAATAAATAGAGGTTCTAAATATGGTTCGACCAGAAAAATGAAAGGAACGAATAACAAGGGGGACTTAAAGATGAACAGTATCCGAAAAAAAATTACAGTGTGCCTGATGGCGACTATTCTGATCGCTTTGGCCGTGGTGGGTGGTTCCAGCATTGCGCTGAATTACAGGAGTACCATCGCGACGGTGGACCAGATGATGAGCGAGACTGCGGTACTGGCGGCAGAGCGTATCGAACAGGAACTGACGGCTTATAAGAATGTGGCTATGGATACGGGCTGTATTGCTCAGCTGTCCGATGAGACCGTATCGGTGGAGGAAAAGCAGGCCATTATCGACGAGCGTGTCAGTACCCACGGCTTTCAGAGGGGAAATATCATAGGGCTTGACGGCTGCAGCATTTTTGACGGAAAAGATTATTCCGACCGGGAATACGTACGGCAGGCGATGCAGGGGAATGTCTATGTGTCGGAGCCGCTGATCAGCAAGATTACGGGAGAGCTGTCGATTATGGTAGCGGCGCCCATCTATGCCGACGGGAAGCACGGTTCGCAGATTGCGGGCGTGGTTTATTTCGTGCCGCCGGAAACTTTTCTGAATGATATTGTATCTTCTATTAAAGTCAGTGAGAACAGCCGCGCTTATATGATTAATAAGTCCGGCGATACCATCGCTGACGTTACGCTGGAAACCATTACCACACAGAATGTGGAGAGTGAAGCGGGGAGCGACGGTTCTTTAAGGGAACTGGCGAATATCCATGCCGCCATGCGGGCAGGTGAGAATGGCTTTGGAAGTTTTAATGCCGAGGACGGCCCCAGGTTTGCGGCCTATGCGCCGGTAGGCGGTACGGACGGCTGGAGCGTGGCGGTTACCGCGCTGAAAACAGACTACCTGACCGATACATACTTTGGAATCGTGCTCAATGTGATTGCCATTCTGGCGTCCATTCTTGTATCTGTCGTAGTCGCGATGAAGCTGTCGAGTAATATCAGCGGACCTATGCGGGCCTGTGCCGCGCGGATGAAGCTGCTGGTAGAGGGCGATTTAAAGTCGCCGGTTCCTCAGAATGACGGAAAAGACGAGACGGCGGAACTGACCCGTTCAACGGCGGAGCTGGTGACGGGGTTAAATACCATTATCGATGATATCGGCTATCTGCTGCTGGAGATGTCCCGGCAGAATTTTGATATTCAGTCCTCTCACAGAGAGGCATATGTGGGCGGATTCCAGGGAATACTGGAATCGATGCGCACCTTAAAGGTGAAACTGAGCGATACGATGCGGCAGATCGACGCTTCCGCCGGTCAGGTGTCGGCGGCCAGCGGCCAGGTTTCCACCGGCGCCCAGGCGCTGAGCCAGGGTTCCATCACCCAGGCCAGCTCCATAGAAGAACTGGCGGCTACCATTGCGGAGATTTCCGACAGCGCCAAAAAGACGGCGGCCGCCGCCGAAGAAGCGGGACAGTTTGTAGGTCAGGCCGGCGCGCAGCTTGGCGTCAGCGTGGAACATGTAACAGAATTGAATACGGCTATGGGGAAAATTTCCACATCCTCCGAGGAAATTTCGAAGATTATCTCCACGATTGAGGACATTGCTTTTCAGACAAATATTCTGGCGCTGAATGCCGCCGTGGAGGCTGCCCGGGCCGGCGACGCCGGAAAAGGCTTTGCGGTGGTGGCCGACGAGGTGCGAAATCTGGCTTCCAAGTCCGATGAGGCGGCCAAAGCGACCAAGGAACTGATCGAAGGTTCCATCGATGCCGTCAGGGAAGGCGGGCATGTGGTGGAGCAGGTTACGGAAGCTCTGGAGCGTACCAGCGAATATGCCGGAAATGTGGTTACCCAGATGGATATCGTGGTGGAGGCCGTAGATAACCAGACGACCGCCATTGAGCAGGTGACAGAGGGAATCGATCAGATTTCTTCCGTGGTGCAGACCAACAGCGCCACCGCCCAGGAAAGCGCCGCTGCCAGCGAAGAGTTATCTGCCGAGGCGGAAAGCCTGAAAAATATGGTGGATCAGTTTACCCTGGCGAAAAATTAAATCGGAATTGTAAAAATCTGAAAAAGCATAAGCTCCCGGGATCCGGCCGGTATGTTCGGACCCCGGGATTTTTACCGCAGTCTGAAAGCGCTGTCACGGTATTTTGCGATTGATGAAAAAACGTTGCGGATATGCGGGACGAGCTGAACCGGGGCAGTGAGGGAAAGATAAATGGTTGATGAAAGACAGCGGCAGAGCGGACTAACAGCGGGAGGACTTACAGATATTTTACCGGCTGGAAATTCTCCTGTCGGCATTTATATTCATATTCCGTTCTGCATCAAAAAATGTGATTACTGCGACTTCCTTTCCGGGCCTGTCACAGAAGAAACGCAGTCGGCATATGTTCAGGCTCTGATTCGGGAGATTCGCATGAACCGGGATGTAAAGGGCAGATTTTCTGTGAAGACGGTTTTTTTTGGCGGCGGAACGCCGTCGATTCTGCCAGGCCAGGCAGTGGCTGATGTGGTCACGGCCTTACGGGAATGTTTTGATTTTGATCCGGACGGGAATGTGGAGATATCCCTGGAGGCCAATCCGGGAACGGTGACGGAGGAAAAACTGGCGCTCTGGAAGGAGGCCGGGGTAAACCGTTTAAGCTTTGGTTTGCAGTCGGCGGATAACCGGGAACTTACGCTGCTTGGCAGGATTCATACCTTTGAACAATTTCTGGAAAGCTGGGAGCTGGCAGCGAAGGCCGGGTACAGAAACCGGAATATCGACCTGATGTCGGCGCTGCCCGGGCAGACAGTGGAAAGCTGGGAGCGGACGCTGAAAACCGTGGCGGCGCTGAAGCCGGAGCATCTGTCGGCTTACAGCCTGATCATCGAGAAAGGAACCCCCTTTTATCAGCGGTTTGCAGATCCTAAATGCCCGGATTTTGCCCTGCTGCCGGATGAGGAGGCAGAGCGGAAAATGTATCGGCTGACCTGCCGGGAACTGAAAAGGTATGGGTATCAGCGCTATGAGATTTCTAATTATGCCCGCCCCGGTTTTGCCTGCCGCCATAACTGCGGTTACTGGGAGGGTGTGCGGTATCTGGGCTTTGGAGCAGGTGCGGCTTCTTATATAATGGAGGAAACCGCACAAACGATGGAAATATGTGAAACAGAAGCCATGAGAAATCCGGAATTAAAAACGGCAGCGAAAACATATATCCGGCTACGGAATGTGGCCGATACGGCGGAATATATCCGGCGGATGAAGCTTGGCCTTTCCCCTGTGGAGGAACGGCTGGAACTGACTGCAGAAGACAGGATGGAGGAATTTATGTTTCTGGGTCTCAGGATGGAGAAGGGGATTTCTTTTCAGGATTTCCGGCGGCGGTTCGGCTGTTCTTTTGACCAGATTTACGGGGAGGTTACGGAAAAGCTGCAAGGGCAGGGACTGGTTATGGAAACTGAGGCCGGGATCTGTCTGACGGATTATGGAATCGACGTGAGTAATTATGTGTTTGGAGCATATCTGCTTTCTTAGGCATATTTATCGGATTTTGCGTATTGTCGGCTCCCGGAATGGCATCGGCTGTTTCGGGGGCCGTTGTTATGCCATGGGTATGAAATATGTTGAACAGGGGATGATAAGATAAAGATTTTTTCCCAAAACTATTGACAAAGACAGGTGCAAGTGGTATTTTATGTTATGAAAGTATTAGCACTCTAAAAAGATGAGTGCTAACAATATGGGAACAGAGTAAAATCTGTGAGCTGAAAAGACCGGAGAAGCCGGGCAGGCTGCGGCTAAAATTGCTGACAGGAATGAAATTCAGGAGGAAGGCCATGGATCTGGATGACAGAAAAGCCAAGATATTGCGGGCGATCATACGGAATTATCAGGAAACCGGCGAGCCGGTGGGTTCCAGAACCATTTCCAAGTATTCCGACCTGAGTTTAAGCTCGGCTACTATCCGGAACGAGATGGCAGACCTAGAGGAGATGGGACTGATCGTACAGCCCCACACGTCGGCGGGCAGGATTCCCACGGATAAGGGCTACCGGCTGTATGTGGATGAGCTGATGGAGGCACAGAACCGGGAAGTCACGCAGATGAAGGATTTTCTGATTCAGCGGGTGGACCGGGTAGAGCTTCTGCTAAAGCAGATGGCCAAACTGCTGGCGGTGAACACAAACTACGCCACGATGATTACAGGCCCTGTCTACAGCAGCACAAAGCTGAAATTTATCCAGCTATCCAAGATGGATAACCAGAAGCTTCTGGCGGTGATCGTGGTGGAAGGGAATATCGTGAAAAACACCATCCTGGATATGGATCGTACGCTGGACGACCAGGATATCCTTTCCCTGAACCTTTTGCTGAACAGCAGCCTGAACGGGCTGACGATCAATGATATCAATCTGGGTATCGTGAAGGAGCTGGAGGAACAGGCGGGCCCCCACGGCATGCTGATGCGGGAGATTCTGAACGCGGTGGCCGAGGCGGTGCAGACCGAGGAAGGCGGCATGCAGATTTACACCAGCGGCGCGACGAATATTTTCAAGTATCCGGAGCTGTCCGATGGCCAGACGGCCAGCGAACTGATTCATACCTTTGAGGAAAAGGATCAGCTTCGAAACCTGGTGAAGGAGAGTCTGGATTCCGACGGCAAAGAAGACCTGCAGGTGTTTATCGGCGATGAGATGCCGGTGCAGACCATGAAAGACTGCAGCGTGGTGACAGCGAATTATGAACTGAGCGAGGGTGTACGGGGCACCATTGGGATCATTGGCCCCAAGCGTATGGATTATGTGAAGGTCATGGACACATTAAGAACCCTGATGGCTCAGCTTGATATATTATTCCGGCCAGGTGAACCGGATCGATAGAAAGGTGGATGAACAGTGGAAGACCGGAAGGAAGAAGAAATGATGGATGAAAAAGAGCTTGCTTCAGAAGACGTGATCCCGGAGGAAAGGGACGGGGCTCAGGCGGGGGAAGAAGGCCGGGAGGCTTCGGAAGCCGGGGGCACAGAGGCAGCTGAGGAAGAAGAACTGAATACGGAAAGCGAAGAGCCGGGGGATGGCGAAGAGCCGGAGGATGGCGAAGCTGCTGAGGAAGCCGACGGCAAGGAACAGACGGCGAAGAAGTCTTTCTTTAAAAAGAAGAAAGATAAAAAGGATGAGCAGATCGAGGAGCTGACAGACCGGGTAAAGCGCACGATGGCGGAGTTTGACAATTACAGGAAGCGGACTGAGAAGGAAAAGGCCGCCATGTATGAGATCGGCGTGAAGAGCGTGTTTGAAAAGCTGCTTTCCGTTGTAGATAATTTCGAGAGAGGGCTTGCCACGCTGGAGGAAGAGCAAAAGCAGGAACCCTTTGCGGCAGGCATGGATAAAACCTATCAGCTTCTGTTAAAGCTGATGGAGGAAATGGAAGTAAAGCCCATCGAGGCGGTGGGCGCGGAATTTGACCCGAATCTCCATAATGCGGTGATGCATGTGGACGACGAGGAAGCCGGGGACAATGTAATTGTGGAAGAATTCCAGAAAGGCTACACCTACCGGGACAGCGTTATCCGCCCCAGTATGGTGAAGGTGGCCAATTAGGCTGGCAGTAAACTGTATGGAACAGTTCAATGATAAAATCAAATTCACCAATATTCAGGAGGAATGAATCATGGGAAAGATCATAGGTATTGACTTAGGTACAACAAATTCATGCGTAGCGGTTATGGAAGGCGGCAAGCCGGTTGTAATCGCGAATGCGGAGGGCGTGAGAACGACCCCTTCCGTAGTGGCATTTACCAAAAACGGCGAGCGTCTGATCGGCGAGCTGGCAAAGCGTCAGGCCGTGACCAATGCGGAGAAGACCATTTCTTCCATTAAGAGACATATGGGCTCCGACTACAGAGTTGAGATAGACAGCAAGAAATATTCCCCTCAGGAAATTTCCGCTATGATTCTGCAGAAGCTGAAAACGGATGCGGAAAGCTATCTGGGAGAGACCGTGACGGAAGCCGTTATCACCGTTCCGGCGTATTTCAACGATGCCCAGAGACAGGCCACCAAGGATGCGGGCAAAATTGCCGGCCTTGATGTAAAGCGTATTATCAACGAGCCTACGGCCGCAGCTCTGGCTTACGGCCTGGACAATGAAAAAGAGCAGAAGATCATGGTATACGACTTAGGCGGCGGTACCTTCGATGTTTCGATTATCGAGATCGGCGAGGGCGTGATCGAAGTGCTGGCTACCTCCGGCGACAACCGTCTGGGCGGCGATGACTTTGACGCCAAACTGACCGATTATATGATCGCCGAGTTTAAGAAGCTGGAAGGCGTAGACCTGTCCAATGATAAGATCGCCCTGCAGAGAATCAAGGAGGAAGCGGAGAAGGCAAAGAAAGAGCTGTCTGCCGCTACCACGACGAATATTAACCTGCCGTTCATCACGATGACGACGGAAGGCCCCAAGCATCTGGATATGACGCTGACCAGGGCGAAGTTCGACGAGCTGACCCATGACCTGGTTGAACGTACCGCTGGCCCCGTGCAGAATGCGCTGAGAGACGCGGGACTGTCACCTTCTGAGCTGGATAAGGTGCTGCTGGTAGGTGGTTCCACCCGTGTGCCCGCCGTACAGGATAAGGTAAAACAGCTGACCGGCAAGGAGCCGTCCAAAAACCTGAACCCGGATGAGTGTGTGGCCATCGGCGCTTCCATCCAGGGCGGCAAGCTGGCAGGCGACGCAGGCGCAGGGGATATCCTTCTTCTGGATGTTACGCCGCTGTCTCTGTCCATCGAGACCATGGGCGGCATCGCTACCAGGCTGATCGAGCGGAACACGACGATTCCCACCAAGCACAGCCAGGTATTCTCCACCGCAGCGGACAATCAGACCGCCGTGGATATCAACGTATTGCAGGGTGAGAGACAGTTTGCCAAGGATAACAAGAGTCTCGGCCAGTTCCGTCTGGACGGCATCCCGCCCGCAAGAAGAGGCGTGCCTCAGATCGAAGTTACCTTTGATATTGATGCCAACGGTATCGTAAACGTATCCGCCAAGGATCTTGGAACCGGAAAAGAGCAGCACATCACCATCACCGCCGGTTCTAATATGTCCGACGCCGAGATCGATAAAGCCGTAAAAGAAGCGGCTGAGTTCGAGGCTCAGGATAAGAAGCGGAAAGAGGGCATCGACGCCAGAAACGACGCGGATTCCATGGTATTCCAGACCGAGAAGGCGATGGAGGAGCATGGCGACAAAATCGATCCTTCTGCCAGGGATCAGGTTCAGGCCGATATTGACGAGCTGAAAAAAGTGCTTGAGGCTACGGCCAACGGTGAGATTTCCGATGCCCAGGTAGATGAGCTGAAGTCCGGCAAGGAAAAACTGATGAAGGATGCCCAGGCATTGTTCGCGAAGATGTATGAGCAGTCACAGGCTTCAGGCGACGCGGCGGGTCAGGCAGGTTCCGGCCCTGACATGGGCGGCGCTGCGGACGATGTGGTGGATGCCGACTATAAAGAAGTTTAAAATATGATAAACCCGGTTTCATGGAACCTGCCGTTCGGATTGGATATAAGAAAGACTGTTTATTCGGCGGAAGCGCAGGCGGGGGTACATGAAGGGGTCAGTGCAGGGGTGCGCTGCTGAAATGCAGAGCGCCCTTACACTGCGTTAATGCGCAAGTATGAAAGGTCAGGCGAGCGGGACGATACGTTTGCCGAAGTACGGCGCAAACGGCGTGTAAAGTATAGATGTCTGTTTATATGGCGAAAGGTTGAACATAGAATGGCAGAGAGCAAAAGAGATTATTATGAGGTTCTGGGCGTTTCAAAAGACGCGGACGACGCGGCGCTGAAAAAAGCCTACAGGGCTCTGGCAAAAAAGTATCATCCTGATACCAATCAGGGAAACCCGGAAGCCGAGGCTAAGTTTAAGGAGGCATCCGAGGCTTACGGTGTCTTAAGCGACCCCGAAAAAAGAAGACAGTATGACCAGTTCGGCCATGCCGCCTTTGAGGGCGGCGCCGGAGGCCCGGGAGGTTTTGACTTTACCGGGGATATGGGAGATATTTTCGGCGATTTATTCGGAGATCTGTTCGGCGGCGGCAGGAGAAGGGCTTATAACGGACCCATGAAAGGGGCGAACCTGCGCACCTCCGTGAGAATCACCTTTGAGGAGGCCGTATTCGGCACCGAAAAGGAAATCGAGATGAATTTAAAGGATGAGTGTACCCAGTGCCACGGCACCGGCGCGAAGCCGGGCACCCAGCCCCAGACCTGTTCCAAGTGCGGCGGCAAGGGGCGTGTGGTCACTACCCAGCAGACCATGTTTGGCATGGTGCGCAACGAGCAGGTTTGTCCGGAGTGCGGCGGCAAAGGGACGATCGTCAAGGAAAAATGCCCTAACTGCTACGGCACCGGGTATACCCAGTCCAGGAAAAAGATCCAGGTATCGATTCCCGCCGGTATCGACGACGGGCAGAGCATCCGGATTCGGGGCAAAGGGGAGCTGGGCACCAACGGCGGCGAGAGAGGCGACCTGCTGGTAGAGATCATCGTATCCAACCATCCGATTTTCAAGCGCCAGGATGTAAATATTTATTCGACGGCGCCCATTACCTTTGCCACGGCGGCACTGGGCGGCCCGATCCGTATCAAGACGGTGGACGGCGAGGTAGAATACGAGGTGAAGGCGGGAACCCAGACAGATACCAGAATCCGCCTGAAAGGAAAGGGCGTGCCTTCTCTGCGGAACAAGTCCGTGCGGGGCGACCAGTACGTTACCCTGGTGGTGCAGGTGCCTGAGCGGATGAACGAGGAGCAGAAGGAAGCGCTGCGCCGGTTCCAGGAGGCCATGGGCGAAACCGGAAAGCCGGGAGAAGAGAAGGAAAAGAAAAAGAAAAAAGGATTTAAGGATTTGTTCGAAAAATGAAATGGAGAAAATTCACGATTCAGACCACATGTGAAGCGGTAGACCTGGTCAGCAGTATGCTGGATGATCTGGGGATCGAGGGCATCGAGATCGAGGACAATGTGCCGCTGACGGAGCAGGAGACAAAGGGGATGTTTATCGACATCCTGCCGGAGCTGCCGCCCGACGACGGCACGGCCAGGGTTTCCTATTATCTGGAGATGGATGCGGATGCCGAGGGGATTTTGGCGCAGGTGCGGGAAGGCCTTGAGGAGCTGCGCATGTTTGTGGACGTGGGCAGCGGCGAGATCAGCCGGAGCGAGACGGAAGATCTGGACTGGATGAATAACTGGAAGCAGTTTTTCAAGCCTTTTACCATCGACCATATCTTGATCAAGCCTACCTGGGAGGAAATTCCCGAAGAACATAAGGATAAGCTGCTGGTGGAAATCGACCCGGGTACGGCTTTCGGCACCGGAAGCCATGAGACGACCCAGCTTTGCATCCGCCAGATGCAAAAGTACTTAAAGCCCGGCGACCGGGTGCTGGACGTGGGAACCGGCAGCGGGATTCTGGGAATCACGGCGATTAAGCTGGGGGCCGGCAGCGCTTTCGGTACGGATCTGGATGAAAACGCAGTGGAGGCCGCAAAGGAAAATGTGGCGGTGAACCATATCCCGGCAGAGCAGTTTTCCATTATTACGGGGAATATCATCGATGATGAAGCCGTGCAGAAGGAAGCAGGGCTTAACTGCTACGATATCGTGGTGGCAAATATTCTGGCACCGGTGATTATTCTGCTGTCCGGGGAGGCGGCCAGGCATATGAAAAAGGGTGCCGTGATGATTACCTCCGGGATTATTAATACGAAGGAAGCGGAAGTGAAGAAGGCGTTTGAGGAGAATCCGGATTTTGAGATAGTGGAAATCGCGCGTCAGAACGACTGGGTGTCGGTGACGGTTCGGCGGGTGTGAGAAATATGCTGTCTTTTACTGTGAAAGTAAGCCAAGTGGACAGAGACGCGATATGCTAAGTGCCCTTTAGGTATGCATGAGAACATCTATGGAGATTTGACACGGGGAGAACAGTTGATATTATGCGGAGGTATGGTTGAAACGGACTTGCCTCCGCAGTTTTAATATTTAGAAAGGGGGATTTGCCATGAATGACAAAACCAGATACGATATTATGCAAAACAGGGAGCTGTTAAAAGGCTATCAGGCGGCGGATGTGAGGGCGGAGAAACCGGACCAGGCACAGGGGCTTCCGTCCATTCCATGCCTGCAAAAGAAGAAAGGGACGGAGACCATTTCGCTGCCTGTGGATTTTGAGCGGCTGTCCTTTGGAGGGACGATTATGGATCTGCTGCGGGAACGGGAGAGCCGGCGGAAATACAACGATGAGTCTCTTTCTCTTCTGGAATTGTCTTTTCTCCTGATGAGCACCCAGGGGATCCGCCATTACGCAGGCCATAAGAATCCGGTTACTTTCCGGTATGTTCCTTCCGCCGGTTCCCGCCATGCCTTTGAAACTTATTTATTTATCAATCGTGTGGAAGGTTTGAAACAGGCCGTGTATCACTATCTTCCGGATAGCCATGAGCTGGAGCTGTGGGATGACTGTCCGGATTTTCAGGACGAGCTAAGCGACGCCCTCTGCGGCCAGCGCTTTGCGGCAGAAGCGCCGGTACTGTTTGCCTGGGCCTGTGTCCCTTACCGGATGGAATGGCGCTATGGCTTAAAAGCGGCCAAATATCTGCTGATCGACGCAGGGCATGTGTGTGAGAATCTGTATCTGGCCTGTGAGGCCGTCGGCTGCGGGACCTGCGCTATCGGCGCTTATGATCAGGAACGGATGGATGAGCTTCTGGGGTTTGCGCCTGGCCCGTCGGCGGATCGGGATTATATCTGTACCGTGTATGCGGCGCCGGTGGGGAAACGGTGGAACTCATCGCCGTCTGCCCCGTAATTTCCATGGCGATTTTCATATAATTATTTTGATAACGCTGTTCAACTCCGGAATGCTGTTCCAGGCGTTCCATCACTTTGGACATGTTTTTCAAATCCTCGGTGGAAATTGAAATTGCCGCTTTGCGTCGCTTCAGTTCCGTAATGGTCATTGTGTCTTCCGGCGTGTCCGGCCGTTCCAGGAAGGCTGCGGGGACGCCGGCCAGCATGATTTCAGCGACGGTAGTCCAGCCGGCTTTGGCGATGCAGAAATCCGCCGCTTTGACGTAATCCTGGGTGTTGTCTACGGACGGATCCAGCGTTTCGGCGTTGGCGCCCGCAAGGTGCAGGACTCCGGCGCTGATAAAATCGTAGGGCAGTCCGCTGACATCGATTTCAAAATCCAGGCCGATATTGCTGCCGCCAAGGGAGAGAAACACGATTTTCCGCCGATGCCGGGCTCTGATCCTGGCCGCCTCGTCTTCATGAAAGGGTCTTGCCGTAAATCCGATATCGGTATGGACCGGATAGCGTTTTTTCGTGGGCGGATTGGCCAAGTCATACATCAGCACGCTGTCGGCGGCATCGAAGGCCCTCTGGTAGTGGGCCAGTAATTCTTCAGGCAGAAACCATTCATATTGGTCCGGCCATGTGAAGCTTGCCATCAGAAAGCATGGTGTTCCGGTTTCCTTTGCCGCAAGCAGCGCCCACGGTACGATATCCGCTACAAACCGGTCGGCATGAAGTTCTTTTGCCAGTTCCATCAGTTCCGGCCAGCGTAAAAGATGGCGTCTGACTGCCCGGACGGTAGCTTTCGTATCGATGGACAGTGTGCCGGGTATCACTTCCAGACCGGCATCTGTATTGCGGATAATTTCCTGTATCGGCCGTTGCAGATACTGTCTGGCCATCGTCATCTGCCGGTCTCCGGTAATCAAAACCACTTCATGTCCCAACCGTGAAATAGCGTCGATGACGGCCACATTGCGCATGATATGGCCAAAACCGTGGTCAGAAATAAAAAACGCGATTTTCATCAGCCTATTCTCCTGTCTTTTCATAACCTGTTTGACACTGCTCCCGCTGTCTGTACTCCCGGGGCGCGCAGTTATAAAACCGTTTAAACAGTTTGGCGAAGTTGCTGGGGCTGTCAAAGCCGCACAGAGCGGCAACCTCGGAAATAGTCCATGCCGGGTTTCTTAACAACATTTCCGCCCCCTGCATAATCCGGTATTTCAGCAGATACTGAATCGGCGACAGCTGGATGGTTTTCCGGAAGCAGCGCAGGCATTCCCGTTCGCTGATATCGGCTTTTCTCGCAATGTCGGCCAGGGAGATGTCTTCGGAAAAGTGCTTGTGGATGTATTCCATCATGCTTCTGATCCGCAGGTTGTCCTGGTTTGCGGGAACACTTCGCAAATCTTTCGCAGGCTGAAATTTTTCATAAAGGAACAGGCAGATGCGGGACAGGTTTTCCCGCACGGTAAATTCAAAACCGTAGTGATCCCCGGCAATGGCTTCAAAGGCGCTGTGAAACCAGTGTGCCGTTCTGTTATCATTGCCGCCTGCCTTTATATAATAGCCGGTAAAAGAATCGCAGGATAAAAGGGGCTCCATATATTTTTTTGCGAACACGGAATCCGGATTTCCGGTAATCAGGGTCGGGCTGAAAACAAGAGAGTGCAGATGACATTCCGGGGCGGCGGCAGCGTAATGGAGCATATTGGAATTGAGGGCGATACAGTCGCCCTGCTCCAAAATAAAAGATTTTGACGGTATTCTGACCGTCATCTGCCCATATTCCATATATATGATTTCTATTTCCTCATGCCAGTGCCATGGAATAATGTCTTCCGTGCGGTCCGTATAATGAGAGGAATATCCGGCGCAGGGAAATCCCAGGTTTCCATGGGGACGGAGTTCTTTTGCCCTTCGGTCCAGGTTTAAGGTGCATGTCTGTAAAGTCATGGTTTCCTCCTGGTTATTTTGCGTTTGGCGATTTTATTATATTATACGTCCGAAAACATATTGAATCAAGAGCTGTTTGACGGTATTCTTTTGGCAGAGGAAAAAAAACGGGAGGAATATGATATGTTTCAGTTACTGTTGATGATTATTTATCTGGCGTTTATCAGTCTAGGGCTTCCGGATTCTCTTTTGGGTTCGGCATGGCCTGCCATGTATCAGGAGTTTTCCGTGCCTGTCTCCTATGCGGGCGGTATTTCCATGATTATCGCCGGGGGAACCATTGTGTCCAGTCTGCAAAGCGACAGGCTGACAAGAAGATTTGGGACAGGATTGGTTACGGCTGTCAGTGTGCTGATGACCGCCGCCGCGCTGTTCGGATTTTCGGTCAGCCATTCTTTTATTGCTCTGTGCTTTTGGGCTATTCCTTACGGACTGGGAGCCGGCAGCGTGGACGCTTCCCTGAATAATTATGTTGCTCTTCATTTTGCCAGCAGGCATATGAGCTGGCTGCACTGTATGTGGGGCGTCGGTACTTCTCTGGGACCATATATTATGGGATACGCTCTGACCGGCGGGCAGGGCTGGAATATGGGCTATCGTTATATCGCCGTTCTCCAGGTTGTTCTGACGGCCGTGCTGTTGTGCAGTCTGCCGCTGTGGAAAAAACAGGGTACGTCCGGCGGGGAGCGGCCTGACGGAGAGGGCGGCAGTCAGTCTCTGTCTCTGCGTCAGATAGTCGTTATTCCAGGGGCACGGGAAGTGATGGTGACTTTTTTCTGTTACTGCGCTCTGGAACAGACAACCGGACTGTGGGCCAGCAGCTATCTTGTACTGTGCCGGGGACTTTCGGCGGAAACCGCCGCCGGTTTTGCCAGTCTGTTTTTTATCGGGATTACGGCGGGAAGGGCTATTGGAGGATTCCTGACCATGAAGCTGAATGATACCCGGATGATCCGGCTTGGGCAGGGGGTGATTCTGGCAGGCATTGTACTTTTGCCGCTGCCTTTTGGCAGCGTAAGCGCACTGGCAGGGCTGATTCTTGTGGGGCTGGGCTGCGCGCCTGTTTACCCTTCTATTATCCATTCCACGCCGGAGCATTTTGGCGCTGATAAGTCCCAGGCCATGATCGGCGTGCAGATGGCTTCCGCCTATATGGGAACCTGTTTTATGCCGCCGATCTTCGGTTTTATCGCCAACCATATAAGCGTTTCGTTATTTCCGGCGTATTTGCTGGGAATATTGGTTTTGATGGGGGTGATGCATGAAAGGATGCTGGGGAAAGTCAGACGGAAGAAAAATATTGAATAATATCCTCCGGAACCAGCGCTTCCACCTGAAGCGGTTCGCCTGTAAAAGGTTGCAGAAAACAGACCCTCCGGGCGTGAAGTGTCGTTCGCTTCATTGCGGAGTGTCCGGGAAAACGCGCTGCTGACGCATTATGTCAGATGTATTCCATCTTTCTGCTTCCATAATGATGAGAAATTTTTGGGGAGATTTGAGGAAAAAAATGCTTGTATTTTTTACGAAACGTGCTATAATATCATTTGCAAAGGATATTTTCTTATAGAAAGGGGCATTAGCGCAGTTGGGAGCGCGCAACATTCGCATTGTTGAGGCCAGGGGTTCGAATCCCCTATGCTCCATAAAAAGACGAAGTTCCGAACCGGATGAGATTCATCGAAAGCGTTTGGAACTTTGTTTTTTGTACTATAGAAAATGGAAGAAAGCGGGGCAGGGAACCGTATTATGGCCGAAAAAATAAAAAATGTGTTTTATATACTAAGCAATGCCGCCGTTTTGGCCGGATTGATTATTTTCGCGGTTGGTGTTTATTACGCGGTTGTAAAGGCAGGGATTCCCTTCCAGGATCCGCCGCCGGAATTGCAGATTCAATATGCGGTTAACGCAGGCATCGGAGACGAGCTTTGCAGGACAGGGCTGTTCACGGTTTTGTATGGTCTGGCTTTTCGGCTGGTATGCCGGGCGGCAGGGAAAATTTTCTAGAATAACAGCCCGCCGCTCAGCTCCGCCAGCGTGTTCTCCCCCCAGCTGTAATTGGTCAGATAGCTGCCCTTAAACAGCTGGGCATATTTTTCGTCGCCGGAAAGATAGTCATACAGGTCGCACCGCACCATCTCCGTAACGATCCGGCGTTTTCCGTCCACGGCTTCCACGATCCCGGGGATGCCGTATTCCGCCAATGTGTTTTTCAGCCGCAGGGCGACCTTCCGGTACCGGGCCAGCGTCACGGGAGTTACCGGTTCATCCTCCCACAAAAAGCTGATGGCCTCCTCCGAGGTGACATAGCCGCCTCTGCGGTCAACCAGAAGGGCCAGCAGTTCTTTTGCTTTCTTATTCCGGAAGGGGATGGGCCTGCCGCCCACAAACACGTCGAAATAACCGAAGGTGCGGATGGAGGCCAGGGCGTTGTTCCGGCCGGGCTTCGGTTCTTTTGGTGCTTCCCTGTCCATATTATAGAGCATCACGTAGCGGGGAGAATTGCCGTCGGCGGATTTTTGGGAGCAGATGGCCTTGATCTGCCTTTGCGTCCCCGTATTCAGGTCAAAATAGGTAAATTCCGCCTCTCCGTTTCGGAGCAGCGCCTGAAATTCCTCGAAAGACGCCCGGCTGCGCTCCACAAAATTTTTCAGTGGGGTTCCTTTTTTCATCATCTGCAGCCATTCCTTTTTGGCAAATCCAAAAAACTCGCAGACATTGTCGCTGGCATAAAGGGGCGTCACAAGGTCATTTGTCACTTCAAAGGCGGCGATGCCGTCGGTAAACCGGGTTACCAGCTCCTTTAAATTTTCCTTCAGGGATCGATTCTCATTCCGCAGGGAATCCGTTTCCCGGGTATCCGGCATGCGCCTGCTGCAAAAAAGGCTGACAGAATCCTCGATTTTCAGGAAAATGCCGGTGTAGGTTCTGATGCTGCCGTCAGAGGAGCGGGCCTGGTAGCGGATCTGGGAGGGGCACAGGCCGGGCGCATCCTGTTTATGATACAGATAGGCGTCGAAAAAAGCCCGTACCTGCTGCCGGTCTTTCTCCGCTACCAGGTCACGGATGCATATGTCGGTCGCTTCCTCTAATTGCATGGGAATATCCTTCATCCACGGAAAAGCGGGCGTGGTCTGCCCGTGAAGATAGCGCACGGTGTGGTTGGCGAGGTCATATTCGAAAATCCTGTCATATACGTCGGACAAAGCCTTGATATACCGCCGGGATTCCTTTGCCTTTTGCTCCTGGCGCCGTCTGGTGATATCCATGCAGACGCTCTGAAATTCTTCTGAGCCCTGGTCGCCGACGCATTTCGTAACCCATCCGAACAGATAGGCCTTTGTGCCGTCGCAGCGCAGAACCGTGATTTCCCCGGCCATGGGGGAGTTCTGGCTGTAAATCCGGTTTAAGTAGAGGGCGAACCTGCGCCGTTCCTCCACGGGAAACATCAGGAAAATATTATCCCTGTAGAATTCCAGGTCGTCAGGACTGCCGTCTTCGGCGTCGGCGTCACAAAGGCCGAGGATCACCCGCATCTGCCGGTTCATGTAAGTGATCTTCGGCTG